>JAQGNS010000016.1 GCA_028291705.1 Nevskia sp. | reverse complement strand
AACCCAACCCTAACCCAGGGCTAACCCACCCCTAACCCAGGGCTAAGCCAACCAAGAACCAAGAACCAGTAACCAAGAAAAAGATAAAAACTATTTTGCAGGCCTTGGCGTTTCGGGCGGCGGGGTGGAAGGGGCGGAGAAAGGCTCGGGACTTTTCGCTTGACCTGAACCTGGCCCGGGCGGCTGGTTCGCGCAACGCGATTGGGGAGCTTGCCCAGCAGCGCTTGCCTGTCGGCCGCGCTGGGCCTCAGGCCGCGGTGGATGTGCCCTGGTGGAAGATCAGTTGCCAGGTGCCTTGGCTCTGTTTCCAGATGGAGCTGCGCAGGGCGTGGGCAGCGGGTGCGTCTGGGGTGGCGTGGCGGTGGCTGCGGTAGGTGACGAGGGCGGTGTCGGCGGACAGCGGGGTGAGCCTGAAGGCGCTGAGGCTGCGTTGGGTTTGGGGTTCCTGTGCAAGGGCCTGGATGATGGCGGCGCGAGTCCAGACGGTGCCGGAGGCGCCGAATTCGACGAAGTCTTCGGCGAGCAGTTGCAGGAGGGTTTGTTCGCTGGAACGGACTTCGGGTTGGAGGAGTCGCGTTTCGAGTTCGAGGAGGTGGGCTTGCAGTTGCATGCGGCGGCGGCTCGGCGGGGGCTGGCGCGTGCGGATGATGTTGCGGCGTGCGGTGGATTGGCAAGGATGGCGCGCTTTGTCCCATTTCCCGGGAAACGAAGTGTGGGGCCGAACGGGGCGGCTTGGGCTTCGGGATGGGTAATTTTGAGGGGTTGAGGGATGACGGGAGAGGGGGTGTAGACTGGGTCATGCAAAGAACTGGCGGCCATTGCAGCCGCCTGGAGGATGGACATGGGCGCCGGATGCGGGAATCGCGCGATGCGGATTTCGAGGGTTCATCTGCGGCTGCTTTTGTTGGTGGTCCTGGCGCAGTCGCTTTCCGCTTGTGTGGGCCTGCCGGAGCAGCCGGCGATTTCACGGGATGATGTCGCCTGGGTCAGCAGCGGTGGGGGCTTGTCGCGTGCGCCGGAAGCGGGGGCGATCGAGGATGTATCGACGCTGATGCGGGTGACGCCGGAGATGCGGCGCTTCGCCAATGAGGCGACGGCCGGCGAGGTGAGTGTGCAGGGCAAGGTGGTGGCGCTGGCCGCGGCGTTGGGCGACGCGGACAAGCGGCATGTCAGGTACGACGCGGAGGCGACGCTGACGGCGGAGCAGGCGTTCCTGCAACGGCGCGCGAATTGCCTGTCGTACACGCTGCTGTTTGTGGCGCTGGCGCGTGAGGTGGGGATTCCGGCGGCGTTCAACGAGGTGGACGTGCCGCCGATCTGGGATCTGGGGGACGACCGGACTTCGCTGCTGTACCGGCACATCAATGCGCGGATCGACCTGTTTCACGGACACCGGGTGGTGGATGTGAGCGGCGACGAATACGATCCGGTGTATGACCAGCGGGTGATTTCGGATGCGACCGCGCTGGCGCAGTTCTACAACAATCGCGCGGTGGAGTTGCGCTTGAAGCAGCGCCACGCGGAAGCGCTGCGTTACGCGCTGCGGGCACTGGAGCTTTCACCGGATGCGGCTTACCTGTGGACCAACCTGGCGAGCCTGTATCTGCTGGACGGCAATCCGCGCGCGGCGCGCATCGCGGTGACGCAGGCGCTGCAGCTGGATGCGTCGAGCATGATGAGTTACGACACGGCAGCGCAGGTGTACGAACAATTGGGCGAGCCCCGCCTGGCGCGTTATTTCCACCAGCGGGCGCAATATTTCCTGGAGCAGAATCCGTATCACCATTACCAGCTGGCGCTGGCGGCGCTGCGCGCCGACGACAAGGAGGTTGCGTACAACGAGACGCGCCAGGCTATCGGGATGTATTCGAAAGACGCGAGGTTTTTCTTCCTGATGGCGGTGGTGCTGAATCAGATGGGTCAGGGTGAACTGGCCAGCGAGAGCATGCGGGTGGCGATGGATCTGACGACGGATCCGGCGCAGCAGGCGCGCTACAAGAGCAAGTTCGCGCGGCTGACGAAGCAGGGGTGAGCGGCGCGGAAGCGTTCCGGCGGGGGTGTTGCGGTTTGCGGTAGAGAAGAATATAAATGTGCTGTGCTTGTCGTGTTGCGACTGAAGCGCAATGAAGCCCCGCCATCGAGCGGGGCTTTTTTGTTGGGGCTGTCTGGGCAAGGGTTGTTTCGGGCGATGCACTGGCCTCTCGATACGCGTTGCTGCGCAACGCATTCGAGGCGAACGGGGTTGGGTGCAGGGGCGGGGACGGCGGGCACGCGCCGCTTCGCCTGAAGGCGCCTGCTTTCGATCTCGACCTTACAGTTCTGTGGCTTTCTTGGGTTGCTTGCGGGCGGCCTTTTTGTTTTCAGGGGGATGTGCCTTGGCCAGGACTTTGAGGGCGGAGGGTGTGGTGAAGAAGGGGCGTGTGCGCGGGGGAAAGGCGCGGGCGGTGGAGGCGGATGATGCGGATTCGGCTGTGGCGGGGACGGTTGTTGTGGATGGCGCGGCGCGTGCCGAGGCAGTGGCCGAGGCAGGGGATCGGCCGAGTGTGGCTGGGGATGAGGGGGTGGCGCTGGCGGTGATGGAGTCGGGCGGCTTGTCGCCGCTGGCGTATCTGCTGCGGGTGATGCGGGACGAGCATGAGACGCCGGCGCGGCGGATGGATGCGGCGAAGACGGCGGCGCCGTTCCTGCATCCGAAGCTGGCGACGATGGATGTGCAGTCGGCGGGGCTGGACCGGATGGGGGATGCGTTGGTGGAGTTGATCGAGCGGGCGCAGGAGGATGGGGGCGGGGTGGGTGGCTTGCTTGGGCGCTGAGCGGGGGCGCGTTGTGGGCGGCGCTGGTGCGGTTGGCTCTGCGGGTGTGGCGGAGGTTGTGAGTGATGCTGTGCGCAGCGCCGTGGAGATTGCGGGGCGTGTAGCGGGTGCGGGAGTGAGTGAGCTTGCGACTGCGGCGGTGGTTGGCGAGGGTGGGCGGGATGCTTCGCTCGATGCGGCGCTGGCGGTGCTGGGGGAGAAGTTGCTGGACCGCAACTGGCGGCTGAGCAATCTGTATCACGTGACGGACAAGGGCGGGCAGCGGGTGCGGTTTGTGCCGAACTGGGCGCAGCTGCGTTTGTTCGATTCGCTGGCGCACCGGAACGTGGATCTGAAGGTGCGGCAGCTTGGGGTCACCACCGGGTATTGCATCCTGTGGCTGGATGCCTGCCTGTTCAACCGGAATCTTCGTGTGGGAATTGTGGCGCACACGAAGGACGATGCGATGATCATTTTCCGCGACAAGATCCAGTTCGCTTACGACAATCTGCCGCCGGAGATCCGGGCGGCGATCTTCGCGCGCAAGCGGGATGCGCATGAGTTGCTGCTGAACAACGGCAGCAGTATCCGGGTGGGGGTGACGTTCCGTTCGGGGACGGTGCAGGTACTGCATGTGACGGAGTACGGGTATATCTGCCAGCGGCAGCCGCAGCGGGCGGACGAGATCAAGACGGGTGCGTTCCAGGCGGTGCCGGCGGACGGGATCATTGTGGTGGAGTCGACGGCGAAGGGACGGGCGGGGCATTTCTACGAGTTGTGCCAGGGGGCGCAGAAGGGGAATGACTGGCGCTTCCGTTTTTTGCCGTGGTACTGCGAGCCGACGTATGCGCTCTCGCCGGAGCGGGCGATCGAGTACAAGCATGAGACGGAGTACCTGGACAAGCTGGAGGGGCTGATCGGGCAGGAGTTGAGCGCGGCGCAGCGGCAGTGGTGGTGCGGGAAGCATCGCGAGCTGGGCGGGGATATTTTTGCGGAGTACCCGAGTACGGCGGAGGAGGCGTTCAAGGCTTCGACGGAGGGGGCGTATTACGGTTCGCAGATGCTGGAGGCGTGGCAGGAGAAGCGGGTGACGGCGGTGCCGGTGGACCGTGCGCTGCTGGTGGATACGTGGTGGGACCTGGGCATGAACGACGAGACGTTTGTGTGGTTCGTGCAGCGCAACGGTTACGAGATCCGGCTGGTAGATTGCTACAAGAACAGCGGCGAGGGGCTGCCGCACTATGCGGCGGTGCTGGATGAGTGGCGGCGCGAGCACGGGGTGGTGTTCGGGCGGCATATCGCGCCGCATGACATCAATGTGCGGGAGTTGAATACGGGGAAGAGCCGGCTGGAGACGGCGAACGGGCTGGGCATCCGCTTCGAGGTGGCGCCGATGCTGCCGGTGGTCGACGGGATCGAGGCGGTGCGGGCGGCGTTGCCGCGTTGCGTGTTCGATGAGGAGCGTTGCGTCGACGGGATCCGCGGGCTGGAGCATTACCGCAAGGAGTGGAACGAGACACTGGGGGTGTATCGGAGCCAGCCGTTGCATGACTGGGCTTCGCATCCGGCGGATGCGTTCCGCACGGGGCTGAGTTGCGAGGGGATGTTGCAGCAGGTGGTGCCGCGGATGGCGGCGCGGGAGGTCAGGCGGGAGCGGTGGCGGTAGAAGCTACCGTTCCGGCGAGCGATGGGGCCTTCATTCGGCGCAATGCGCTTCGCCCCTCGATACACGTTGCTTCGCAACGCACTCGGGACAGGCTTATTGCGCCCTACTTTCGCTGTAGGTGGAAATCCGCGATCCCGTCTTGGGGAGGCAGGTCCCCGACCTTCCAAGCTCAGCGCATGCCGAAACTGCGCCTGCGTGGGCAGATGAAACCTACCCACCCGCCGCTCAGAATCTTTCCCCCTTGTTGTGCAAGCGCGGGGCACGCCGGCGTCGCCGCGTTGGCAGCCTGCCGGGGCTCAGCCATTACAAACGGATGCTCCCCGCTCATGGGCTGAGCGTCACCGATTCCGGATTGTTGCCGGTGGCGTAGGGCGAGCCGGCGAGGGGCGTCAGCGCGCCACTGGTGGAATTGATGGTGTAGGCCCAGACGGTGTTGTCGAGGAAGTTGGTGACATAGGCAAACTTGCCGGTAGGGTCCACCGTCACCAAGCTCGGTTCGGCGCCGCTGGTGAAGGGCGAGCCGGCGACGGGCGTCAGCGCGCCGCTGGTGGAATTGATGGTGTAAGCCGAGACGGTGTTGTCGTTGAAGTTGGCGACATAGGCGAACTTGCCGCTGGGGTCCACCGTCACCGCGGTCGAGCCGGCGCCGGCGGCGAAGGGCGAGCCGGCGACGGGCGTCAGCGCGCCGCTGGTGGAATCGATGGTGTAGGCCGAGACGTTGTTGTCGCCGGCGTTGACGACATAGGCAAACTTGCTGCTGGGGTCCACCATCACCGCCTCCGGTTCGGAGCCGCTGGCGAAGGGCGAGCCGGCGAGGGGCGTCAGCGCGCCGCTGGTGGAATTGACGGTGTAAGCCGAGACGTTGTTGCTCCCCAGGTTGACGACATAGGCAAACTTGCCGTTGGGGGCCACGGTCACCGCAGTCGGGGTGGAGCCGGCGGCGAAGGGCGAGCCGGCGACGGGCGTCAGCGCGCCACCGGTGGAATCGATGGCGTAGGCCGAGACGATTTTGCCGACGGCATTGGCGACATAGGCAAACTTGCCGCTGGGGTCCACCGCCACCGAGAGCGGGAAGCTGTTGGCGCCGGTGGTGAAGGGCGAGCCGGCGATGGGGCTCAGCGCGCCGCTGGTGGCATCGATGGTGTAGGCCGAGAGGTCGCTGCTGTCGAAGTTGGCCACATAGGCAAACCTGCCGCTGGGGTCCACCGCCACCCAGATCGGGCCGGATCCGGCGGCGAAGGGCGAGCCGGCGATGGGCGTCAGCGCGCCGCTGGCGGGATCGACGGTGTAGGCCGAGACGTTGTTGTCGCCTTGGTTGACGACATAGGCAAACTTGCCGCTGGGGTCGACCGTCACCGATTGCGGGTTGGTGCCGGCGGCGTCAACCGAGCTGGAGATGGGGCTCAGTGCGCCGCTGGCGGAGTTGATGGTGTAGGCCGAGACGTTGTTGTCGTTGTAGTTGGCGACATAGGCGAACTTGCCGCTGGGGTCCACCGTCACCGAGACCGGGATGGTGCCGGTGGCGAAGGGCGAGCCGGCGACCGGCGTCAGCGCGCCGCTGCTGGAATTGATGGTGTAGGCCCAGACATTGTTGCTGCCGATGTTTGCAACATAGGCAAACTGGCCGCTGGGGTCCACCGTCACCGAGTCCGGGCTGGTGCCGGCGGCGAAGGGCGAGCCGGCGACGGGCGTCAGCGCGCCGCTGGTGGAATTGATGGTGTAGGCCGAGACGTTGGAGCTGCCGTTGTTGGCGACATAGGCAAACTTGCCGCTGGGGTCCACCGTCACCGATTGCGGGAAGTTGCCGGCGGCGAAGGGCGAGCCGGCGATGGGGCTCAGCGCGCCGTTGGTGGAATTGACGGTGTAGGCCGAGATGCTGCTGCTGTTGCCGTTTGCAACATAGGCAAACCTGCCACTGGGGTCCACCGTCACCGAGGTCGGGGTGGAGCCGGCGGCGAAGGGCGAGCCGGCGACGGGCGTCAGCGCGCCGCTGGTGGAATTGATGGTGTAGGCCGAGACGTTGCCGTCGCCTTTGTTGACGACATAGGCAAACTTGCCGCTGGGGTCTACCGTCACCGAGCTCGAGTTGGTGCCGGCGGCGAAGGGCGAGCCGGCGATGGGACTCAGCGCGCCGCTGGCGGGATCGACGGTGTAGGCCGAGACGTCGTTGTCGGCTAGGTTGGCGACATAGGCAAACTTGCCGCTGAGGTCCACCGTCACGGAGACGGGGTTGTTGCCGGTGGCGAAGGGCGAGCCTGCAATGGGGCTTAGCGCGCCGCTGCCGGGATCGACGGTGTAAGCCGAGACGGTGTTGTCGTTGTAGTTGGCGACATAGGCGAATCGCTGCCCGCCCACCGTCCAGCTGGCCGGCGCCGCCGACACCGCCGGCGTATAGACCAGCGGCGGGGCGAGCAGTGCAAACAGGGCCGCGCCCTTGGCATTGATCACCGGGCTGCTGGCGATCTGGAACGCCGCCACCAGGGTGTCGGTCGCCGGGGCGATCTGGAACAGATTGCCGCAGGCGCTGCCATCCCCCGCCACGCCGCCGGCGGAGTTGATGCAGGAGGCCAGGAGGTCGGCGAGACTGTTGAGCTTTTGCAGGGTCAGGTTGAGCGGCGTGCCGCTGGCGGCGCCGCTGAGGAAGACCGCCGCCTGGCCGCCGGCCACATCGACCAGGTTGCGCACGGTCGCGGCGCGCGTTGCGAGCCCGAGGTCGCCGGCGATGGCGACGCAGGTGCCGGTGAGGGTGGTGTTGCCGGTAACGGTACCGCAGTTGGGGAGCGCGATGAGGTTCTGCAGCACCGCGGTCGTGGCCACGGTGCTGAGTTCGTCGATGTTGACGGTGCTGGGGAAGCCGGCGCTGCCGAAGGCGCCGGCCACGGTCATCAGCTTGATGACGCTGTTGCTGCCACCGCCGGCATCGCCGCCCTGGACGACAACGTAGATGATCTGGCCGGCGGCAGGCACGGGGCTGAACGCGGCGACGTTGAAGTTGCCTTTGGAGTCGGTGATGGCCTGGCCGATCTGGGTGGCGCCGGCGCCCGGGGTGAGCCCCGCCTCATAGACGGTGACGGTCGATCCGACGATGGGCTGGCGCCCGCCATAGGCGGTGCCGCGCAGGGCTGCGGATGTTGCGGTTGGGCTGCTGTTGCTCGTCCCATTGGCGCCGCCGCAGGAGCTCAGCGCCAGGCCCAGCCCCAAAGCGCACAGGCCAAAGCTGGCCCGGGCCCATTTCATGGTGATGATTCGCATGGGCAGATCTCCCGATCAGCGCAGTACTTCTGTTGGATCGATGGCGTCAGTCGCCGCGGTGCCGCTTCCACTCCGACAGCTTGCCGCGCAGCCAGGGCGTGGCAGCCGCGGCGCCGCCCAGCAGGCCCAGAATCCAGGTGGGGTTTTCCGGGGAATCCGCGCAGCCGCTCAATTGGGCGAAGGCCGGCGTTGCCGCCAGTGCGGTGAGGGCTACGGCAAGACGTGCGAGCTGTGTTCGATCCCTGAACGAGGTCACGATGTTTCTCCCCCAGCATGGTTCCGGATGGATCGGAATTCGATTTATTGAGAATGCATCAGGTACCGCGCTGTGCTTTGCGCCAGCCGTCCCGATGTCGCAGAAATCCCTTGCTCGAACGTTAAACCCGGATAGCTTGAAAAGCAATTCGTGGAAAGGGCATCAGCACTAGCTGGAGCATTACCGCAAGGAGTGGAACGAGACGCTGGGGGTGTATCGCAGCCAGCCGCTGCATGACTGGGCTTCGCATCCGGCGGATGCGTTTTGCAGGGGGCTGAGTTGTGAGGGGATGTTGCAGCAGGTGGTGCCGCGGGAGGTTAGAAGGGGACGGTGGCGGTAGGGGTGGCAGCTACCGTTCCGGCGAACGATTGGCCCTTCATTCGGCGCAATGCGCTTCGCCCCTCGATACACGTTGCTTCGCAACGCACTCGGGACAGGCTTATTGCGCCCTACTTTCGCTGCGCGGTGAACGATGCGCTTCGCTGCGCTCAGCACATCCTACAAGTCATACGCGCGCGTTCAACTCCGAACGAAGGTGAAAAGCGCTGAATAGTCTTTGGCATCCGCTTTTCGCAGTGCGTCGATGTAGCGCCGGCGGGCCGTGCTTTCGGCGACAAGGTCGTCTGCGCCCCAGGTGAATCTTGGCTGTGCGAGTCTGGCCAGGAGCAGGTCGGTCATCAGGCGCGAGTGGCGGCCGTTGCCGTTCGGGAAGGGGTGAATGAAGACCAGTCGGTGATGGAAGCGTGCGGCGATTTCATCCGGCGGCCAGGTCTTGTATTCGAGTTGGGCTTTTATGTCATCGCAGAGATCCTTGAGCCTGATTGCGATGTATTCGGGCGCCACACCGATGTTCTTTTCCGTCTTTCTAAATGTCCCGGCCCATTTCCAGGTCTGGTCGAACATGCGTTTGTGCAGGGCCTTCATGAAATCCGCGGACAGGAGGTCCGGGTGGCTTTTGCGCCGTGGATTGAACGCCCACTTCTGGCCTTCGATGATATTGGCCAGTTCCCATTCATTGAGCTGCCCTTGAGTTGCGACATGGCCAGGGATCAGGCCGGCGACTTCGTCGGGATCGAGTGGTGTCGAGCCGGTCGGGTAGTGGAAGGCTATTCCCATAGCTTTCTCGGGCTGCCCGCCATCAGCCTGGCGACGAGTCGGTCGATTGCCCGCTGGTGTTCCCGCGTGGTGACGCCCTGGTCTTCCAGTTTCATGGAGTGGGAGGCAGGGCCAAGAAGATTGTTGGCGATCTTGAGCGCCTGTTCGCGCCGGATTTCATCGAACGGCTTGTTGGGCACGATGGCATAAACGAGACGGCAATCGAGTGCCGCGGCCAGTTCGCGCAGGGTATTCAGTTTGATGGTGCCGGCGGCTTCGGACTCCAATAGGTCGTCGACTGTTTGCGAGGCTTTCCGGTTAAGCCGGCGCGCCAACTGTACGTTCGAGAGCCCCAGGGCCTGGCGGATGGCGGCAATCCAGCCATCTTTAGGGACGGGGGTGTCGACCGTCGCAAGGAACGGCTTGAGTACGTCCTCAAGCTGCTGTCGTCTGAGAATATCTATTTCTTTCATATAGTTGCATCCTGTATCACGTCATATATCCAGGCTGTAGTCAGGATATTTTATTAAAATTCCAGGCTATAACCGGGTTAATTTGCAATATATTCGGCTTCTTAGTTGAATCTTGCAAATATAAACCAGGCTATAGCCAGGATATTTATGATTATTTCCAGGTTGTGGCCTGAAAGAACCCGAGCGTGATACAGGCTGGATTGTGAGGCGGCGGATGCGTTCCGCAGGGGCTGAGTTGCGAGGGGATGTTGCAGCAGGTGGTGCCGCGGATGGCGGCGCGGGAGGTTAGAAGGAAGCGGTGGCGGTAGGGGGTTTCATTCCCGCGGTCAGTGACTCTCGATGTCTTTGATCATGCGCATGGAAATCTCGCTTCTTTCGAAGCTTCCGCGGGCTTCCATGTTGATATCGTAGAGCGCTTTGAGGTAGGCGCTGTCGGCCGGGGTAAGCGCGAGGGGCTTCGGCCTGGTGCCGCAAGCCGGTGACCACAGATCGAGGATGCTGGGCAGGTCGCTGCAGTCGTCGAGGGATTGCGGCTGCGACAGGACGAGCATGGCGATGTAGTCGGACACCGGCCCGAGCTCGTAGCCGTCCACCTTGTGCAGGTCGATCACCACCAGGACATGAAAGAATTCGCTGCTGAGGTGAGAGGTCAACCTGCTCCCCGAGTCGCCCGAAGGGCTGAGGCCATATGAGCTGTCGATCTGTGCCAGACCGGAGGCGCCCGGGGCGAGCGCCGAGAGCGCGGAACTCTGGGTGGCGGTGACATACCAGGCCTGAATGGGGTGCCGGACTGTGGCCAGTTCCTCGGTTTGAGACGCATAGTGATAGCCGAGCGCCCAGTTGGCGCGCCGGACGTATTGGTCCAGCAGCTTTTGCGGCTGGGTCGTGAAGGTGATCTGGACGTTGTGCTCGCAGGGCTCCTTGACCGGCGCGCCGACAGTCGTGGCGATCTCTTTGACGCGCGCGGTCACGAAGTCGTTGGATGCATCCGGCAGGCCTACGGTTGTGGGGCATATGTCGTCACGCCATCGCGCAAGTTGCCCGATCCTGGTGCTTGCACCATGGGATTCGATGAACGCGGGGATGATGGTCCGTTCCAGTTGGTGCGTGTCGTACCGCTTGGGCGCGGTAACGGCGACCGAATCGAGTTCGGTGGACGATGCGGAGGGTTTGTTGTTCGGTTGCGGCGACGCTTGCTGGGCAAGAGCGTGGCCCGATACGCACAGCATCGTGGCAAGTCCGTATGTACTGGCCAGAAAAATAGCTCGCGGCATCTGAATTCTCCACCAATCGGTTGAATAATACCTTCTGCTCTTCAGTGCCTTCACAACTTTACGAAGACTACGAGGCGATCCACCCCGCCACTGCACTCGCCAGCGCCCAAAAATGGGCCTCGACGTGAGCAGCAATCAATAGCGGGGAGTCATGTTGATCGATACGCCGAAATCCATGGCGCAGGGGGTGCCGTTGCAGCGGCCGGGTTTGTATTTCTGGCTCATGTAAACGGCCCCGAGAAAATTCTTCACGAGATCGGTGGGCTCGAAATTACCAACCTGGCTGATCTCGATTGAATGGGCGACGCCTTTCTCGTCCACATGCGCCAGTACGAAGTACCGCCCTTCGACACCGTAGCGCCCGGCCAGGCTGCCGAATCCAAGGTTGTGCATGCTGATGGTGCGCTCGAACAGATTCATCATGCCGCCTTCGGGGAACGGCGGCTCGTCGTTTTCGCCCAGGCTGACGTACCAGGATCGATAGAGATGCCTTTGTTCTTCCGTCAGCTGCTCGTAGGTCTTGTCCAGAGGCAGGGGGGCTGCACGGTTGATGGAAAATATCTCTCCTTCGCCATACTCGGGTGTCTTCAAGGTGCGGCTGACGACGGTGACGCCTTCAAGCTCGACTGGCTGGGTCGGCCCGGCGCTGGAGAGCTGCGGCGGAGGGGGCTGGGCCTGCACGGTTTTGGTGGTGGGCTCGGCGACTTCGGCTTGTATGGCGTAGGCGTGATCGCTCACGGCCTTATAGGCCAAGCCGGTGCCATGCATGGCTTTGGCCAGAGCCGACGATGGGGTGTAGTGGCCGTGGACCTGGTGGATGCTGCGGCCCTGGACCAGCTTGGGTGGGATCATGAGTTCGAAGTTGCCCTGGATGGCCAGGGCGCTCAGGCCGGTCGACGCGTCCTGGGCCGGGACGTCGAAGTCAGCGGCTTCCTGTGAAAGGGCCACGCCCATTGGGGCGGCCAGTGCGGCGATCAGGAGAAGTCGAAGGCTCCATTTTTCTGCAGGCAGTGGCATTACGTTTTCTCTTGGTCAATGGCCTCGCCCTGAAGGGCTTGTCCATATGACGTATGGGAGATCGGTTCACTCATCTGTGTCAGCAGCGAAATTTATGGTGTGCATGGCGGAGCGGGGTTGCTGCCTTACGGTGTCTGGGATGTAAGTAGCAGGGTGCCGTCCGGGGCGGGCCTGGTCACGATGGAGAACGATTGGCGCAGGGTGCTGATGAAGGCCTTGGCGCTGTCGGTATGGAATACGCCGCTGATGCGCAGTTCGGCGAGCTTTGGATCCTGCACCCGTAGTTTGGTGGTGGCGTAGCGGTTGATTTCGGCGACGGCGTCGGCGAGGCGTTCCTGGTCGAAGACGAGGAGGCCACGGAGCCAGGCGGTGGCCTTGGAGATGTTGACGGGGCGGATGGGGGAGAGGCCGGTGTCGGCGAGGGAGATCTGTTGGCCGGAGGTCCTGGTCGCGGTCATGGTTGTCGCTTCGGGCTGGGGTGATCCGGTGGTTGGGGGGCGCTTGTCGCGCACTTCGATCTGGCCTTCGATGAGGGTGATCTGGACGCCGCTGGTTTGTTTGTAGACGTCGAACTCGGTGCCGAGGTCACGGATCTGTCCGTCGCCGGCGTCGACCTGGAAAGGGCGCAGTGGGTTGTGGGCAACCTTGAAGTGGGCTTCGCCGGATTGGAGTTCGACCTTGCGCGACCAGGGGGTGTAGTGGACGCGAAGGATGGTGTCGGTATTGAGGGTGAGTTCGCTGCCGTCGCCGAGGCGGATGGTCCGGTGCTCGCCGACGGCGGTGCGATAGTCCGCCTGCTGTGTGGTTGCGAATCCGGTCACCAGTATGGCGGCGATGACGGCGGCGGCGGCGGCGAGCAGGGGGATGACGAGTCTGCGCGCGATTGATGGGTGACGCCGGGAGAGGGAGCTGCGGGATTCCTGTAGCGCTTGTTCGCGCAGGTGCTGGATGGCCGGGGCGTCGCGGTGGGTTTCCAGTCCGCTCCACAGGGCCTGGAGTGTGAGGTAGGCGTCTTCGTGCTCGGGGCTGTCGGCAAGCCAGCGATGGAAGGTGTCTTCGTCCTGGACGGTGCGCCGGTCGGAGCGCATGCGGGTGAACCACTGCGCGGCGGTGGTTTCCACGGTGGCGGAAATGCTGCTGCTGGGCCTGGTGGCGGGCATGGTCAGGCGTCCTTCATGGCGTGCTTGAGGTGGAGCAGGGCGCGCATCAGGTGTTTCTCCACGGAGCTGACGCTGACGCCGAAGCGCCGCGCGATTTCGGAATAGCTGAGGCCGGCGTAGCGGTGCAGCACGAACATGCTTCTTCCCTTGGGCGGTAGGCTGTTCAAGGCAATGGTGAGGCGGCGTAGGGCGTCCTGGCCTTCGTAGATGCGCTCTTCGGAGGGCGCGGCTTCGAGTCCGGGCAGGTCGTCCGAAAAGGAGGCGTGGCGGTCGCTATAACGTGCGGTGTCTTTGCGCCATTGGTCGCGCAGGACGTTGGCGGCGGTCTGGAACAGGTAGGCTTCGGGCTGCCTGATGTTCTCCAGCGGCTGGCGCGCGAGGCGCATCAGGGTTTCGTGCGCGAGGTCCTGCGCATCGGTTTCGACCGGCATGCGGTGCTCGAAGTAGCGCACCAGGGCGGGACGGAAGCGCGAAAAATAGGCGAATGCCTCGGCGTTTGTGGCGGCGGGTTGGCCGGGCTCCGGTGATTCTTCCGCGTTGGCTTGGTCTTCTTCCATTCCTTGCTTGCTCGGTTCCTTGCCTTCCCTGTGGGGGCCGGGTTCAGGGGGTGAGCGACCTGTTTTTCAGAAGGGGTCTGGACGTTAAGACGTATGGGGGAATGATTCCCTCATGTCGGAATGAGATTTTTCTTCGGCGTAGGGTTTGAGGCCGGCGTTTTTATTGTTGCGGCCGAGACTTGTGATGCGTGCGATGCGCATGGGGTGCTCCGCGGGTCGCCAGGTGGTGCCGACGGGGGTATTTTGTATCGTTTGGGGTGGGGCGGTATGGGGGCGGGGTGCGTGCTGGTCCCTCCCTCGATACGCCTTGCTTCGCAAGGCTACTGGGGACATTCGAAACAACGTACCTGTTGTGGGAGGAACGGGGTTTGGCGGGGGCAGCGTGGGCACGCTGCGCT
Source organism: Nevskia sp. (assembly GCA_028291705.1). GTDB lineage: Bacteria > Pseudomonadota > Gammaproteobacteria > Nevskiales > Nevskiaceae > Nevskia. The sequence goes on along the minus strand of JAQGNS010000016.1, from coordinate 1,942 downwards.
TAGCCCATCCTACTGTCGCTGATCATTCTTGCAGTTCGGCTAATTCGTCTCAGCCCGGTCCACTGTGAATGAGGTGAGATGGTGCTGCTTGAATGTGGCGTCCAGGGTTATGGAAACGTCCCATTGGCGCAGGCTTTCTGCGCTGCCAGCAATAGGTTCATTGCTCTGGCTGCGTTGGAGCAGGGCCTCAAGTTCATTGTCGGTCAATGTGTGGACGTATCGAAATTCGTGGTGGATGTAATGGGCGGCTTTTCCACCGGATTTTCCCGTCAGCTTTCGATAGTCGGCTCTTCCCATCCCCAATGTGATTCCGGCGACGGCAATATCTTCGAGGGTCAGTCTCTTTGAGACCGGACAGTGCGTATCGGTTTTTCGGGGTTTGTGTATTTTGAAACCCCAGTTGACTTCGCCGTGAAAGAAATCGACTGCGGCGGTTCTGTCGGCTGTTTGATAGCAGACGCGCGCATCGAAGGTTGCGGCGTCACCCGAAGTGATAACCGGGCTGGGACCGAATTTTCCGGCGAGTTCGTCGAAGCTGAACAGGTTGACAAGCTTGAATCCGGCAATTTGGGTGAAGCGTTCGGCATCCGCCGGCGCGGCCTTGGCCGGTATTGGGCAGGACAGGGCGAGCAGGATGGACAGACAGCAGGTTGCCGCTGGCCTGATGATCGTCACGACGAGCTTGGATGCCTTGCGCATTGGGTTCAGCAGGGTTGTGGTTCGGCCTTTCGGGTTTGAGCCAAGGTATCAGGGTGAGGTGCAGGTGACATGACGAATTGGTGCAGGGCTGGTGCAAGCTGTTGGTGTGCAGGTGATGTGGTGACGGGTGTGGTGATGGCAATGGCGGCCACGGGCCGCCCTACTGTTTGGGTTGTTTGAGGGTGTCGAGGATTTCCTGGAGCAGGCGGTTTTGTTCCACAAGGAGGTCGTGGCTCTTTTGCTGGGTTTCGTAGCCTTTGCGGGTTTGTTCGCGGGCGGCTTCGGTGCGGTTGAGGGAGGTGAGGGTGCGCTTTTCGACTTCTTCGGCTTGTTTGAAGCGCTTCTGTACGGCGCGTGATTCGCGTACGCGCATGGCGACGAGGGCGATGATGAGCAGGGCAAAAGCGCCGACGAAGAGGTAGAAGGAGTTCATGGCGACGTTGGCGCTGTGACTGAAATCCGTGGACGGGGTGAATTTCATGCCGGCGGAATCAATCCAGGCCTTTTCCTGCGGCTTGTAGTAGAACGAGTTGCGGCTGCGCCAGTCGTTGAAGCTCTCGGGGTATTGGCTTGCGAACCTGGCGTTGTCCTGGTCGAGGGTGGGTTCGACGGCGGCGTATCTGGTGGCGCCGTTGGTGGTACCGGGGAGTTCGCGGATGACGATGCCGCCGATGTGGACGGCGCCGTCGTAGGGGAAGCGGGTGGTCTTAAGGTGGTAGGTGCCGGGGGCGGTTTGTTCGAAGGTGACGGTGAGGGGATCGGCCTTCTGGGTTTTTTCCCAGGCTTGCTGGATGGCTTGGCGGTCGGCGGCTTCGTCGCTGGCGGTGTTGTCGGCGGGGTCGGCGAAGACGGTTGCGCCGAGGGTGGCGAGGAGCAGGCTGGCGGTGAGGCGCAGGAGGGGGCGGATGCGTGGCATGTGAAGTCCCTTTCTTTGTGGTTTTGTGTGGCGGGTTGAGTTTAGCGAAAGTGGGTGGGGTGGCGGTTGATGTGATGGAGGGCCACTCACTTCGGCCCTCTCGCCACAGGTGGGGAGAGGGGGGAAAACCGGGGCGTGGAAAGGCTTGATTGGTGAGGGAAAATAGTTGGGTGAAAGCGCTTGCGGTTTTCGGTAGAGAAGAATATAAATATGTTGTGCTTGTCGTGTTGCGACTGAAGCACAACGAAGCCCCGCCATCGAGCGGGGCTTTTTCGTTTCACCCCTGTCCTGCTCTGGTGAGCGAGGGGCGCGCCGGTTCGCCGGCGC
>JAQGNS010000575.1 GCA_028291705.1 Nevskia sp. | reverse complement strand
GTCTTTCAAAACATATCGCTGTCCACATGGTAACGATGCTGATTAGCAGTGCAATCTGAGCAATACCGGCCTGTCTTTTTGGTTGTGCGCTCATTTCGGGCGCTCGTCAAGTAAGGCATAATCGCCTTACTTTTCTTTGGGCGAAACCCAAAGAAAAGTAACCCGCCATCAGGGCGGAACCGGGCTTTCAACAAGTGCGGTCAATGACCCGCGTGCAAGCGCGTACACCGAGGTCTCAGAGCACTCAAGCGAAGCTCATCCGAAACCATAGCTAGCTAAAACTGGATTCCCGCTTTTGCGGGAATGACGATGGGGGCAAGTATGTGCTTGGCCCCTCGATACACCCGCTTCGCGGGCACTCGGGGCGAACGGAGTTCAGAGAAGGTTCAAGTAAAAGCGCCCCCTCACCCCGACCCTCTCCCCATGTTCATGGGGAGAGGGGGAACAGCAGAGAGGTCAAACCAGATCGGGCCTCAGCCCGAAGCAGCCAGCAGACGCGCATTGCCGCCGACCGCAGCGGTATTCACCGTCAACGTGCGCTCGGTGATGAACCGCAGCAGGTAATGCGGCCCACCTGCCTTCGGCCCGGTACCGGACAGTCCCTCGCCGCCGAACGGCTGCACGCCGACCACCGCGCCGGTCATGCCGCGATTGATGTAGCAGTTGCCGACATGGGCCAAGGCCTGCACCTTGCGCCAGGTGGTCTCGATGCGGCTGTGCACGCCCAGCGTCAACCCGAACTGCGACTGGTTGATCGACTCGATCACCCGCTCCAGGCCCCGGCCGGGGAAGCGGGCGATGTGCAGGATCGGGCCGAAGTGTTCCTGTTCGAGCTGTTCCAGCTTCTCGATCTCGACCGCCAGCGGCGCGAAGTAGGTGCCGCGGGCGCAGCTCGCCGGCAGGGCCAGCTGCTGGATGGGCTTGCCGATCTTGCTCACCGCTTCGGCGTGCGCGGCGAGCCGCGCGCGCGCGGTTTCGTCGATGACCGGGCCGACGTCGGTGGCGAGTAGGGCGGGATCGCCGATGCTCAGCTCCTGCATCGCGCCCTTGAGCATGTGGATGGTCTTGTCGGCGATCTCTTCCTGCAGGAACAGCACGCGCAGCGCCGAGCAGCGCTGGCCGGCGGAGTAGAAGGACGAGTACAGCGCGTCCTTCACCACCTGCTCCGGCAGCGCTGAGGAGTCGACGATCATCGCGTTCTGGCCGCCGGTCTCGGCGATCAGGGTTGCGATGGGGCCGGTGCGGGCGGCGAGCTTGCGATTGATCAGCTGCGCCACTTCCACCGAGCCGGTGAAGGCGACGCCGGCGATGCGCGGATCGGCCACCAGTTCGGCGCCGACGTTGCCCTCACCCAGCACGTTCTGGAAGACATAGCTCGGCACGCCGGCATCGCGCAGCAGCTGCGCCATCTGGGCGGCGACCAGGTTGGTCTGTTCCGCCGGCTTGGCGATGACCGGGTTGCCGGCCACCAGGGCGGCGGCGATCTGGCCGGTGTAGATGGCCAACGGGAAATTCCAGGGGCTGATGCAGACGAACACGCCGCGGCCGTGCAGCTGCAGCTCGTTGTGCTCGCCGGTGGGCCCGGGCAGGGTCTCGGCATGGGCCAGCAGGCGCCGCGCCAGGGCGCCGTAATAGCGCAGGAAGTCCACCGCCTCGCGCACTTCGGCGAGGGCGTCGAGCACGGTCTTGCCGGCTTCGAGGATCAGCAGACGCATGAACTCGGCGCGGCGCGCCTCAAGACGATCGGCGGCGCGCTCGAGGATGGCGGCGCGGCTTTCCACCGGCGTCGCGTTCCAGCGCGGATAGGCGGCAACGGCGGCGGCGACCACGTCGCCCACCTTGCCCGGCTCCAGCGCCAACCATTCGCCCACCACCTGGTGGCGATCGGCGGGGCTGGTGATGGCGCGCACGTCGCCGATGCTGACAGCGCCGTCGTAGATCAGCGAGGCGGCGCGCGGCAGCGCCGGCACCGCGGCCAGCTCGCGCGCGAAGGCGGTCTGCAGGGCTACGTCCGGCAGGTTGAGGCCGGCGGAATTGCGCCGCGTGGCGCCGTACAACTCGCCCGGCAGCGGCAGCGCGGGATTGGGCTTGACCGCCAAGGCCTTCACCGCGGCGACCGGGTCGGCCACCAGCTGCTCGGCGGCGACGGCCTCGTCGAAGATGCGGTTGACGAAGGAAGTGTTGGCCCCGTTCTCCAGCAGGCGCCGCACCAGGTAGGGCAGCAGGTCCTCGTGGCTGCCCACCGGCGCGTAGACGCGGCAGGGAATCGGGGCATCTTCATGTACCACCTGGTACAGGGCCTCGCCCATGCCGTGCAGGCGCTGGAATTCGTAGCCCTGGTCGTTGCCGGCGTAGGCGCGAACCGCGGCCACGGTGTGGGCGTTGTGGGTGGCCAGCTGCGGGTAGAACAGTTCGCGTGCGGCGATCAGGCGCCGCGCGCAGGCCAGGTAGGCCACATCGGTATTGGCCTTGCGGGTGAACACCGGATAGCCCGGCAAGCCCTGCTCCTGGGCGCGCTTGACCTCGGTATCCCAGTAGGCGCCCTTGACCAGGCGCACCGGCATGCGGCGGCCGACTTCGCGCACCAGGCCTTCGAGCCACTCGATCACGGCGATGCCGCGCTTCTGGAACGCCTGCACCGCCAGGCCCAGGCCTTCCCAGCCGCGCAGGGAATGGTCGCGGTAGACCGCTTCGAGCACGTCCAGCGACAACTCCAGGCGATCGGCTTCCTCGGCATCGACGGTGAGGCCGATGTCGTGGGCGCGCGCGGCCTGTGCCAGGGTCAGCAGCTTGGGTGTTACCTCGGCCAGCACGCGGGCGCGGTTGCTGTATTCATAGCGCGGATGCAGCGCCGAGAGCTTGACCGAGATGCTCGGGCGCAGGAACACCGGCACGTTGGCGTGGCCGGCGCCGAAGCTGCCGATGCTGGCGATGGCGGCCAGGTAGGACTTGAAATAACGCTCGGCGTCGTCGGCGGTCAGCGCCGCCTCGCCCAGCATGTCGAAGGAATGCAGGTAGGCGCGCTGGTCGCGGCTCTGCGAGCGCTTCAACGCTTCCTCGATGGTGCGGCCCATGACGAACTGGCTGCCCATCATGCGCATGGCGCGGCGTACCGCGACGCGGATCACCGGCTCGCTGCTGCGGTTGATCAGCCGCGACCACACCGAGCGGAAGTTGCCGGGGGTTTCCAGCGGCAGGCGCACGATGCGGCCGGTCAGCATCAGGCCCCAGGTGGAAGCGTTGACGAACAGCGAATCGCTGGCGCCCAGGTGCTTGTCCCAGTCGGCCTCCGACAGCTTGTCGGCGATCAGCTTCTCCGCCGTCTCGTCATCCGGAATGCGCAGCAGCGCCTCGGCCAGGCACATCAGCAGCACGCCTTCCTCGGAGGACAGGTCGTACTCGCGCATGAAGGCGTCCAGCGCGCTCTGCGATTCCTTCAGCAGGCGCACCCGCCGCACCCAGTCGGACGCCTGCTCGATGATGCGGCCGTTCAGCTCGGCCGGCAGTTCGGCGATGGCCAGCAGGCGGTTGACCAGGGCGGTTTCGTCGGCGAGGTACAGCTCGGTGATCGCGGCACGCAGCGGCGTGGGCGCCGGCAGGGGCTCAGCGAACAGGAAAGACGGTTGGGAATTGGGCATTTGCATGCGAGGCGGAATGGGAATATCCCCATTTTCGCATGCCGCAACCCCGGGCGGAGGGACCGGGCAATGAATGGGGCAATGGACGGGAGCCCGTCCCGCCGCAGTCGCCGGCCGTTTTTGGACGGTCCGGCATGTGAGGTCCTACAGGTCGGTGCGGACCAGCCCCATGCGGGCAGCCTCCAGCGCGGCTTCGGCCCGGCTGGAGATGTTGAGCTTGCGGTAGATGGCCTTGATGAAGCCGGCGGCGGTGTGGCGGGTCACGCCCAGTTGCTGCGCCACGTCCGGCAGACGGAAGCCTTTGGCGATCAGCACCAGGGTTTCGCGTTCGCGCGCGGTCAGGCGGGCTTCTTCGGAGGCGTTCTGGGTCAGCTCGTCGCTGAATACGCGCAGCAAGCGCTGGGCAATGGCGGGCGACAGCGGCGGCTCGCCGCCGCCGATGGCCTGCAGGGCCGCCACCACGCGTTCGATCGGCTGATCCTTGAGCAGGTAGCCCTGGGCGCCAGCGCGCAACGCCGGGAACAGGTGGCGATCGTCGGCATAGATGGTGGCGACGATGCAGCGGCACGATGGATAGGCGCGGGTGAATTCGCGGATCAGATCGACACCGGAACCGTCGGGCAGGTCGAGATCGACCAGGGCGATGTCGGGTTCGGTCTTCAGCGCGGCGGCGCGTGCTTCCTGCAGGGTTTCGGCGGTAACCGCAACGATACCGGGGAAGGCTTCCGTCAATACCCGCGCAAGCCACTGCGCCGAGGCGGCAAGATCCTCCACCACCAAACCGTGCCGCATCTCCGCCACTCCCAGAAATTGTCTGCGCTGCGTCACAGTGTCGTCCTCATCCTTGATTCTAGTCACCCCCTGAAAAGGGGTGGATAAGCCGTGATGCCTGGCTATGGCGGTTTTATCGCAATTACGGCGTATAGGGAATTGCTGCGAGTGTTAAGAAACGGTTAAGCGCCGATCAGGCGTGCAAAGGCAAGCGGATGACCACCCGTGTGCTGGTGGCGTCGCCATGCAGTGTAAGGCTGCCGCCGAGGCGCTGCATGCGCTGGTCCATGCCGCGCAGGCCCAGGCCGCTACGCCACTGCTCCGGCGGCGCCGTCGCGCCGTCGTTGACCAGGGTGATTTCGAGCGCCTGCTCGACGATGGCGACGTCGATGCCGATGCGTGTCGGCGCGGCATGGCGCAGGGCATTGCTCAGAGCCTCGCGCAGCACCCGCGCCAGGTTGAGCTGCTGCGGCGCGTCGAGCAGCGTGGTGGAGAGCAGGGCGCGCTCGGTCCAGACCAGTTGCACGCCGCTGGCTTCGCAGCGTTCACCCGCCTCGGCGCGCCAGTGCGCCAGGCAGTTGCCGACCGACTGTGGCCGCGCGCCCAAGCCATAGACGGTCAGCCGCAGGCTGGCCAGCACTTCGCGGATCGATTGCGCCGCCTCGCCATCCGAGCGGTGCAGCAGGGTCAGCAGGCGCGCGCCGATGTCGTCGTGCAGGTCCTGCGCCACGCGCGCGCGCTCCTGCTCGATGCTGCGCTCCACCGCCACCTGGTAGGCGGCGACGCGATCCAGCACCGCGCGCACCGCCGAGGCGACCTGCGCATCGCGGCGCGTGAACAGGCGCTGGCCGTCGCCGGCGAAGCGCGCCTCCCAGGCCGGCAGGGCGCCGATGCCCGGCACGCGCAGGGCCAGGCCGTTTTCGGCGATGGTCACTTCCGTTTGCGGCGTTTGCTGCGGATGCAGCGACAAGGGGTTGAACAGCTGTCGCAGCGCCTCCGGCAGCAACTCGTCCACGGCATAGGCATTCGGCGCCAGCACGTCGCGCAGCAGGCTCGGCACGTCGTCGACGCGCAGCTGCCGCGCGCCGGTGAGGAAGCGCGACATCAGCCACTGCCGCGCCGGGAAGTACATCCAGCCGGAGAGGATCAGCGAAGCCGCGAGCGCGGCCGGCGCCTCGAAATGCAGGGCGGCGGCGAAGATCACGTCCAGCGCCACCACCGAGAAGCCGCCCACCACCAGCACCACCGCGCGGAACCACCAGGTTTCCAGGTCGAACAGGCGGTAACGCGAGATGCCCAGCGCCAGGCCCACCGAGTTGAGCAGCAGGAAGCCGAAGGCATAGGCCTGCAGGCTGCCGCTGTCGATACCGGCCATGGCCGGCACCGACACCAGCGCCAGCACCGCGCCGCTGCCGACGAACCAGGACAGGAGGAACCATTGCAGCGCGGCGCGGCGCAGGGGATCGCCGCGCGCGGCGCGCCACTGCAAAGCGGCCAGCGACCAGCTGAACAGGTAGCCGAGGACGATGACGGACTGCTGGAACAGATTGCCGAAGGGCAACCATTGCAGGAAGTCGGCCAGCCAGATCAGCAGATAGCCAGCAATCAACCATGGACCGGGCCGGGCTCGTCCCAGCGGGTGCGGGTAGTGCCACAGCACGGAGATGAAGGCGCCGATGGTCAGCAGGGCGCCGAAATGATTGGCACCCGACAATGCGCGGAACAGCTCGCCGGGCAGCGCCAGCTCGCGCGAGCTGTAGATAGCGGCACTTCCGGCCATGAGCAGCGCACCGAAGCCGGTGACCGCGCAGTACCTGGCGGCGGCCTGATCCGGCCGGAAGGCGAAGATGGCGGCGCCGGTGAGCCAGCAGCCCACCGCGCACACCAGCTGCAGCCAGAAGATGAAGGGCAGGTCGGACAGGGGGCGATGCCGCGCCAGCCGTAGCGTGGCGATGCGGCCGTCGGCGGCGTGCAACTCCATCTCCGGCACACGCTGGATCAGAGCGATCTGCTGTTGCCGCTGCAGGAACACGTTGAACGCCGGGTAGCCCGCAAACACCGCATCCGGCTCCTCGGAGAGATCGTCGCCGCGCAAGGCGAAGGGCTGGCCGCCGGCGGTGGAGATGGCGGCGATGACCGTGCCCGGCTCGAACGGCTCGGGCTGGATGCCGGCTTCGTACAGCATGGGCGGCTGATCGGGGCCGACGCTGTGCAGCTCGATACCGGGGTGCGGCCGGCCGCAGGCGAACTCCAGGCACAACACGATGGTGGCCAGGGACAGCGCCACGGCAAAGCCGATCACCCGCGAGGGCGGCAGGGCGCGGGCCTGGCTGGCGCTGTCGGGGCTGGCGGCAATGCTGCTCATTGCTCCGACTGTAGCGAGGCCACCGTCCCGGCGCCATGCCGCAGCGCACAGTAGCGAGGCAACCGCAGCCGCTTTAGACTCCGCTCCCTACGCTTTTTGCGCCTTCCATGTCTCCCGCCCCGCAAGACACCCTGCTGGTATTCATCACCTGCCCGGCCACCGCCGCCGATGCCCTGGCCGGCGCCCTGGTGGAAACACGGCTGGCCGCCTGCGTGCACCTGCTGCCGGCGGGCCGCTCGGTGTACCGCTGGCAGGGGGCGGTGGAACGCGCCGACGAGGTCCAGCTCATCGCCAAGACCAGCCAGGCCCGCTATACGGAGCTGGAGGCGGAAGTGCGGCGGCTCCATCCTTACGAACTTCCCGAAGTGGTTGCGGTCAATCTGGCTTGCGGGCTGCCCGCCTACCTGCAGTGGATCCACGAGTCGACCACATGAAAACCGCCGC
>JAQGNS010000574.1 GCA_028291705.1 Nevskia sp. | reverse complement strand
AGTACCTGGTGCGGGCGATTCACGGATAAGCTCTTGGGGCTGGTCCACGCGGTTGCGGTAAAACAGAAAATCCCCAAAGGAGGGGTTGCATGAGCAAGGCATTAGACGGCGTCCGCATCCTGGACTTCACCCATGTGCAGTCGGGGCCGACCTGCACCCAGTTGCTGGCCTGGTTCGGCGCCGACGTGATCAAGGTCGAGCGCCCCGGCGAGGGCGACGCCACGCGCGCGCAGCTGCGCGACGTGCCGGACGCGGACAGCCTGTATTTCACCATGCTGAACCACAACAAGCGCTCGCTCACGCTCGATACCAAGGACCCGATGGGCAAACAGGTCCTGGAGACGCTGATCCGCCAGTGCGACGTGCTGGTCGAGAACTTCGCGCCCGGCGCGCTGGACCGCATGGGCTTCTCCTGGGCCCGCATCAACGAACTCAATCCGCGCATGATCGTCGCCTCGGTCAAGGGTTTCGGGCCCGGTCCGTACGAGGACTGCAAGGTCTACGAAAACGTGGCGCAGTGCGCCGGCGGCGCGGCTTCGACCACCGGCTTCGACGACGGCCCGCCGATGGTGACGGGCGCGCAGATCGGCGACAGCGGCACCGGTCTGCACCTGGCGCTGGGCATTGTGGCGGCGCTGTACCAGCGCAACAGCACCGGCCGCGGCCAGAAGGTGCTGGCGCCGATGCAGGACGCGGTGCTGAACCTGTGTCGCGTCAAACTGCGCGACCAGCAGCGCCTCGAGCGCACCGGCGTGATGAAGGAATACCCGCAATATCCGGACGGCAGCTTCGGCGAGGCGGTGCCGCGTGCCGGCAACGCTTCCGGCGGCGGTCAGCCGGGCTGGATCCTCAAATGCAAGAACTGGGAGGCCGATCCCAACGACTACATCTATTTCATCACCCAGGCGCCGGTCTGGGGCGCCATCTGCAAGGTGATCGGCAAGGAAGAGTGGATCACCCACCCGGATTACGCCACGCCCCCGGCGCGGCTGCCGCGGTTGAAGGAGATCTTTGCCGTCATCGAGGAATGGACCATGACCAAGACCAAGTTCGAGGCCATGGACATCCTCAACAAATTCGATATTCCCTGCGGTCCGATCCTGTCGATGAAGGAAATCGCCCACGAGCCGTCCTTGCGCAAGACCGGCACCATTGTCGAGGTCGACCATCCGACCCGCGGCAAATACCTGACGGTGGGCAACCCGATCAAGCTGTCCGACAGCTCCACCGAGGTGACGCGTTCGCCCCTGCTCGGGGAGCACACCACCGAGGTGCTGGAGCAGCTGGGCTACAAGGCCGAGCAGATCGAGGCGATGCGCGCCAGGAAGGTCATCTAGCCGCGATCGCCAAGGCTGGCGTGGTGTTATCCCGGCGAAAAGCCGGAAAGCGAACGGGCAACAAAAAAGCGCAGGCCGAAACCTGCGCTTTTCGATACTCAAGTTGACGTTTTGCGCTTCAGCCTCGCGGCTGGGAAACCAGCATCAGCGAAAACTACGCCGACCAACCTCTAAAACGGCTAAATCGTGGCTTTCTTCGCTCAAAACGCCAGAACAGCGTTGAAAATTACAGACCGCGCAGATGCGTCTCGTCGTAATGATCCATCGAGCGCTCGATGTCCTTGGCCAGCTTCTTCACCTTCTGCCAGACGCCCAGGATCTGCTGCTTGAAACCGGTCTTCAGGCCTTCTTCGGCGGAACCCACCAATTCATGTGCACTCATCACGCGTTCTCCAGTAACCAATTGAATTCAAGTAGTTTTTCTTTGGAAACTACCCAAATATTACGGGGTTAGAGTACGCGGATTGCTGCAATGCATCAACAGAGATATTGTCAAGCTATAGCTTAGAAAAACTAAAGCGACTCGTTTGCCGGGGGACGCGATCGCGCATGGTCCCTCCCACCAAAAGTGGGGCCGCAGGATAGCCATCCAAGGCCCTCGTTTCAAGCGGTCCGGGTGCTGGCCCCACGACCCGGTTCCTGGCTTCGGTAGTGGGTCCTAGTCGTGGCTGAGGTGGTAACGCACCAGCAGTGCCCGCCGGGCCTGATGGGTTCTTCCCGGTAGCGAAATAATGCGCGGCAGATTTTCACGGCGCGACGAGCGGACGTGTTTTCGTCATGCGTGTTTACGATGTCTTCATAACGCCGATGCGAATCTCCAGATTCATGATGGCGCCGCAAAAATTTTGCGGTGATTCGGGCAGTGCGTCGCGAGCCGGCCTGCATCACTTCCGATTCCATCGTGATCCCGATGCGGAGTGTGTCGCGCACGCTCCACTGCATCCATCGCGTGTTGGTGGATTGACACACTCCAGGCCTTGCATCCATGTCGCGAATCACTCTGTTCTCCTGCGCAATGCCGCAGCCGATAGCGTGCCCGCAGCGGTGCCGCGGCTTTTAATTTTCGAATCTTGACCGCCGTCAAGGCGCTCCACGAGCGGGTTTTCGCACAATCCCGCCATCGTTCCGGCTCGTACCGGACGACCAGAAAAACGACCATTCACGAATGACTTCATGAATGGATTCACGAACGGATTGGCAGGAGCGGGATTTTGGACCGGAACTTGAATCATCTCCGCAAAAAGGCCGGTGTCGTTTCCGGCGCGGTGCGGATGTGCGCATCGGTTCCCTGTGCCCGTGTCCCATCGCGCGCTTGCGCGCGGCTTCATCGGTAGTCCCTTTAAGGAGAGTTTTCGCATGGCCAAGATGACGGCGGCCGACGCGGCGGTCCGCGTGATGGAAATCGAGGGCGTGGAGCACGCCTTCGGCATACCCGGTGCGGCAATCAATCCGCTCTACGCCGCGATGCAGCGCCGCGGCAGCATCGCCCACGTCCTGGCGCGCCACATGGAAGGCGCCTCGCACCTGGCCGAAGGCTATACCCGCAGCAAGGCGGGCAACATCGGCGTCTGCGTCGGCACTTCCGGCCCGGCCGGCACTGACATGATCACCGGCCTGTATTCGGCGCAGGCCGACTCCATTCCCATTCTCTGCATCACCGGCCAGGCGCCGCGTGCGCGGCTGTACAAGGAAGACTTCCAGGCGGTCGACATTGAGTCGATCTCCAAGCCGGTGACCAAGTGGTCGGTCACCGTGCGTGAGCCGGCGCTGGTGCCGCGCGCCTTCCAGCAGGCCTTTCACCTGATGCGCTCGGGCCGTCCCGGCCCGGTGCTGATCGACCTGCCGTTCGACGTGCAGATGGCCGAGATCGAATTCGATCCGGACACCTACCAGCCGCTGCCGCTATACAAGCCGACCGCGAACCGCAAGCAGATCGACAAGGCGCTGGACATGCTGTTCGCCGCCGAACATCCGCTGATCGTGGCGGGCGGCGGCATCATCAACGCCGACGCTTCGGACCTGCTGGTGGAGTTCGCCGAAATCACCGGCGTACCGGTGATTCCTACCCTGATGGGCTGGGGCACCATTCCGGACGATCATCCGCTGATGGCGGGCATGGTCGGCCTGCAGACCCAGCACCGCTACGGCAACGCCAGCATGCTGGCCGCCGACTTCGTGCTCGGCATCGGCAACCGCTGGGCCAACCGCCACACCGGTTCGGTCGAGGTCTATACCCAGGGCCGCAAGTTCGTGCACGTCGATATCGAGCCCACCCAGATCGGCCGCGTGTTCTGCCCCGATCTCGGCATCGTCTCCGACGCCAAGGCGGCGCTGGAGCTGTTCGTGGAAGTGGCGCGCGAGCGCAAGCAGGCCGGCCAGTTGCCGGACTGGAGCGACTGGGCCGCCGACTGCCAGGAGCGCAAGCGCACCATGCTGCGCAAGACCCACTACGACAACGTGCCGATCAAGCCGCAGCGCGTCTACGAGGAAATGAACAAGGCCTTCGGCAAGGACGTGTGCTACGTCAGCACCATCGGCCTGTCGCAGATCGCCGGCGCGCAGTTCCTGCGCGTCAACAAGCCGCGCCACTGGATCAACTGCGGTCAGGCCGGCCCGCTGGGCTGGACCATTCCCGCCGCGCTGGGCGTGTGCGTGGCCGATCCCTCGCGCAAGGTGGTGGCGCTGTCCGGCGACTTCGACTTCCATTTCATGATCGAGGAGCTGGCGGTCGGCGCGCAGTTCAAGATTCCCTACATCC
>JAQGNS010000569.1 GCA_028291705.1 Nevskia sp. | reverse complement strand
CCGGTGGTGTCCAAGGATGGCAGCAAGCTCTACTACCTGGCGATGAAGCGCCCGACGTTCGAAGCCGACCGCTTCGGCATCATGGAGATGGACCTGGCCAGCGGCAAGAAGCGCGAGATCGACCCGGAGTGGGACCGCTCGGCCGGCTCCATCCGCCTGTCCGACGATGGCCGCAGCATTTATGCGCTGGCTGACGACAACGGCGAGCATCCACTGTTCAGCGTCGACATCCGCAGCGGCAAGGTGAAGAAGCTCGTCGGCGAAGGCAATGTCAGCGCCTACACTGTCGCCGGCGACAGCATCTTTTTCTCGCGCGACACGCTGAAATCCCCGGCCGACCTGTTCCGGCTGGAAGGCGGCGGCAAGGCGACGCGCCTCACCGCGTTCAACACCGAGAAGCTGAAGGACGTGGCTTTCGGCGACTACGAGTTCTTCCAGTTCAAGGGCTGGAATGACGACACGGTGCAGGGTTACGTGGTGAAGCCGGCCAACTATGTGCCGGGCAAGAAGTACCCGGTGGCGTTCCTGATCCACGGCGGCCCGCAGGGGTCCTGGCTCAACGACTTCCATTACCGCTGGAATCCGCAGACTTATGCCGGCGCCGGCTTCGCCGTCGTCACCATCGACTTCCACGGTTCCACCGGCTACGGCCAGGCTTTCACCGATGCCATCTCCGGCCACTGGGGCGATCGCCCGCTGGAAGACCTGCAGAAGGGCTGGGCCGCGGCGCTGGCGAAGTATTCCTTCCTCGACAGCAACCGCGCCTGCGCCCTCGGTGCCAGCTACGGCGGCTACATGATCAACTGGATCGCCGGCAACTGGCCCAATCCAAGTTCGGGACCGTGGAAATGCCTGGTCAACCACGACGGCGTCTTCGACAACCGCGCCATGGCCTATTCCACCGAGGAGCTGTGGTTCGACGAATGGGAGAACCAGGGCACGCAATGGCAGAAGCCGGAGAACTACGAGCGCTTCAACCCGGTCAACCACGTCGCCGACTGGAAGGTGCCGATGCTGGTGGTGCACAGCGGCAACGATTTCCGCATTCCGCTGGAACAGGGCATCGCCGCCTTCACCGTGCTGCAACGCCGCGGCATCCCCAGCCAGTTCCTGACCTTCCCGGAAGAGAGCCACTGGGTGCAGAAGCCGCAGAACAGCCTGCAGTGGCACGACACGGTGGAAGCCTGGATCAAGAAATGGACCAGCGCGGACTAATGTAGGTCGGCCTTCAGGCCGATGAATCTCGACCAGCCTTGCCGTAGGTCGCCCTGAAGGGCGACCTACGGCAAGAATGACCGCTTAGCGCTGGTAGGCGGCGGCGAAGCTCCAGATCAGGCCGGTGGCGCTGATGTCCTGGCTGGTGGTGCCGACGCTCTGGGTCAGGCCGCCCGGCCAGGCATGGCCGCCGCCGGTGACGGTGTACAGCTTGAGCGCCTGGCCGGCGGTGCAGCCCGTATAGTCGGTGAGCTGCACCGTGGTCTTGTCGTTGGCAATGTCCGGCAGGGAACTGGCCACCGTGCCGCCGCAATGCTGTTGCGCCACCCAGAAGGCCATGGTGTTGAGCGCGGAATAGAGATTGGCAACGCCGTCATAGGGCACGATCGGATCGCTGGTGCCGAGGATGTACAGTTTGGGCCGCTGCACCGCCGGGGCGCAGACGCCGGCCAGGCCGCTGCGCAGGGTGGCGGCATCGATGCCGAAGGCGGCGATCTTGCCGGACAGCTGGCAGGCCAGACGCTCGCTCATGAAGCCGCCATTGGAGTAGCCGGCGGCATAAACGCGGGTGGCGTCCACACCCTGAGCCACCAGGGCGTCGATCAGGGCGGAAATGAAATCGACGTCGTCGGCGGACGAGTTGCTGGGATCGTCGTTCCACTTGCCATTGTTGGCGGAGGGCATCACCGCCCAGAAGCCCTGGGTCAGCACGAACGGGGCGACCTCGGTGAGATTGGTCATGGTCTCGGCCGAAGTGCCGTTGGGATGCAGCAACAGCAGCAGCGGCGCGGAAGCTGGCGCCGGGTTGGGGCGCAGCACGGTGTAGCTGCGCGCTGCGCCATCGACGGTGATGGTGGCGGTATAGCTGGTGGTGCCGGCCGGGGTCGCCACGGCGGTGCCGTTGATCTTGGGATAGGTGTAGCGGATCACGCCGCTGGTGGTGAGGATGCCGCTGACCGGATCGATGCTGCCGGTGACGACCGCGGCCTTGACCGCCGCTTCCACCGACGTCGACAGGACCAGGCCGAACATCAGCGCCGCTACTGCTTGGTATATTTTCACCACACCCCTCCACATGATCAGGAACGTTTAGCCACTTGACATGGGGCGAAGACTAGCCGGATACCTGTGCTGTGAAACAGCGCCGCAAGATGAACGGTGATTCAGGGGCGATAAACCGGTTGCTGCATTGCGATACCTGGCATAACGGCATAGGAGGTCCTATGCCCAAGGAATAGCAGTTCCGTGAAAAGGTGCGGTGGGTCCCATGATTGAAAAAGCCACTACAACAAAAGCAGATGAACGATCAGGTCAGTGAATTCCGCAGTGACTACCGCCGCCGGCTGATCGGCCTGCGTTACAGTGGCATCGCGCATTTTTGCTTTACCAGCGGCACCTGCCTTGCCGCCGTGGCTTTCTGCGCCAGCCGCCTGCATGAGGTGCATTGGTGGGAATGGCTGACGGTACCGGTGACCTTCCTCTTCGCCAATCTGGTCGAGCATGCCGGCCACCGCGGGCCGATGCACCATCCGCGCCGCGGACTGGGACTGATCTTCGAGCGGCATACCCGGCAGCATCACCGCTTCTTCACACCGGAACGGATGGAGTTCGAGAACGCGCGCGATTTCAAGGCGGTGCTGTTCCCGCCGGTGCTGCTGCTGTTCTTCTTCGGCTGCTTCGCGGTGCCGGTGGGCATACCGCTGGCGCTGCTGACCACGGCCAACATCGGCTGG
>JAQGNS010000565.1 GCA_028291705.1 Nevskia sp. | reverse complement strand
GGCATTGCTGGCGACGACCTGGGTCTCCGCGGCGGCGCTGCCGCCATCGTCGGAAAAAGCGGCGCCATGCATAAAGAATAGGAGCGAGAAGCTCGCCGGCACCAACATACCCTTGCGTATGCGCAAGGCTCGCCTGCGAGGAAACTCTTTCCTGTCAACGGAACTCTTGTCCACTTAATCTCTCCTCCAACATCGGTATTTATGGATTGCCACGCCTTGCATCGATCGAGCGCATGCCTTTGCCGGCCGCGGCAAAGCCGCTACGGCCACATCGCGCCTTACTTCCCTTTTCCTTTTCCAATCAGTCTGTTGACCTGTTTCCCCGCACCAGTAGCGCACCCATCCGGGCGCAAATGGAGCAATCACCGGCCTCATGTCGGGCTCGAATCGCAGCACACGTAAATGTTCCTATATATGGAATTATCTTCCGATATACGGAACCAAACGTATCAAGGGGTGTTTTTGCCGGTCAACGCAATTTGTTCCTGTATACAGAATTCAGTTCCGTTTTCAGGGTTCGTGGGACAACCGTGGGAAAAAAGAGGAAATATCGACGCGCCGTTTCCTCCCGGGAGTGAAACCGGAACGGCCGCTCACCCGGTTCGACCATGGGAAGCAGCCTCCGGGCACCCGAAAGGCAGAGTGGTCGGTGGCCGTCCCCGCACCTGACGGAGGAAACAGGTGCGGCCACGGGCATAAAAAAAGCCCCATTCGATGGGGCTGGGGGATTCAGGAACGCGAAAGGCTTTTGCTTACTTCTTTCCCGGCAATACCTTGGGCGGCAGCAGCAGCAAGCGGCCAGCTCCAGCCACTGGCCTGGACGGGAGCGGGCAGCGCATGACGCAGTCCTTCGCGACAGCAGTGCTTCCGGGAGCATAAAACCCGCCCCCAGGGGTAGGGCCTGTCGCAGCCCCCGCGTCTGATTCAGCAGAGAGTCCCGGAAGAGGGCGGTGCGTTTTTGCGCTTGCTTGCGCGTCCGCCAGTCCCACCCGGGCGCCCCTGTCGCCGCCGCAACCCACCTGCTGGAGAGCCCCGAACCATGAGCTTGCGCCCCTTCGCCCTGCTGTTCATCGCCTGCTGCCTCCTGATGGGCGCGCCGCAAGCGCATGCACTCGCCGTCGAGGAAGCCAGCATCGCCGACCTGCAAGGTGCCTACCGTGAAGGCCGGCTCAGCGCACACCAGGTGGTCGCCGCCTACTTGGCGCGCATCGCCGCCTACGACAAGAAAGGGCCGTACATCAATTCGCTGATCACGGTGAATCCCAAGGCGCTGCAGGAGGCGGACGCCATCGACGCCAGCTACAAGGCCACCGGCAAATTCATCGGTCCGCTGCACGGCATCCCGGTGGTGCTCAAGGACAACCTCGACGCCGTCGGCATGCCCATGACCAACGGCTTCCAGGGCTGGAAGAACTACTACCCGCCCAGCGACGCTCCATTGGTGGCGAAGATCAAGGCAGCAGGCGGCATCATCATCGCCAAGGCCTCGTTGTCGGAATTCGCCAAGGGCGGCGGCGACAACATCAACTCGGTGCTGGCCGGCTTCGCCCGCAATCCCTACAACACCGCCTACGCCACCGGCGGCTCCTCCGGCGGACCGGCCGCCGCGCTCGCCTCCAGCTTCGCCGTGATCGGCATCGGCACCGACACCGGCGGCTCGGTGCGCATGCCCTCGGCGCACAACGCACTGGCCGGCCTGCGGCCGACGGTGGGCCTGGTCTCACGCACCGGCGTGGTTCCTCTCGACGGCGTGCGCGACACCGCCGGCCCGATGGCGCGTTCGGTCACCGACATGGCCATCCTGCTCGACGTCATCGTTGGGCAGGATCCGGAAGATGCCGCCACCGCCCGCAGCCAGGGTCACATCCCCAAGAGCTACCTGCCCTACTTGAAGAAGGACGGCCTCAAGGGCGTGCGCCTCGGCGTGCTGCGCCAGGTGTTCACGCCGCAAGTAACCGACCCGCTGATCATCGCCAACTTCGACAAGACCATCGCCGAGCTCAGGGCCGCCGGCGCCGACATCGTCGATCCCCTGGTGGTGCCCGAACTCGACACCATCCCGCGTCCACCGCAAACCAATGCCGAGTTCAAGACCGACCTGACCAAGTGGATTGCCAGGCATCCCGGCGTGCCCTACCCCTCGATCAAGGCCATCGCCGACTCGAAGCTGGTGCATCCGCTGCACCAGCAGAGCTTCGATCAAGCGGTTGATTCGCTGCCGGCCGACCAGGACCCGGCCACCATCGAAGGACGCAAGAACGAGCAGCGCTACCGCGAAGCCTTCATGAAGGCCATGGACGCCGCCAAGGTCGAAGCCCTGGTGTTTCCTACCTGGGCGCAATTGCCCGCCATCAACGGCGACCGCAACACCCAGATCACCGACGACCCGCAACCAGCACCGAACGCCGGCCCAACCCACTTAGGCAGCAGCCTGACCTTCGTCGGCAGCATGCTGCAATGGCCCGCCCTGTCGGTGCCCAACGGCTACCTCGGCGAAGGCCTGCCCGTAGGCCTGCAAATCCTCGGCCGTGCCTGGGACGAGGGCAAGATCATCCAGTACGCCTACGCTTATGAGCAGGCCACGCACTACCGCCGGCCGCCGCCGACAGTGCCGCCACTGGCACCCGGGCAGCAGTAGTCCAGCCGGGTAACCTGGCTGAAGTTTGACTCTACGTTGGACTTTTTCATCGGCAAGAAAAGCGGCTCCACCGCGGCAACATCCTCATCAATGTTTGGTCCTTCACGATGAAATGGTGATACAGCGCAGCCGCGGAATGCAGCCCGATCAGCACCAACAGGACAATGGCTGTAACGGCATGGATATCGCCGAGCGCAAGGCCAAAGTGTGAGCCGTTTTTGAACAAAGCAGGCAGATGGACGTAGCCAGCCAACGTCACCTCCCAGCCGCGCGAGGACGCATTGCCCCACCCCATCAGTGGCAACAGCAGCAGTGTTGCGTAGAGCAGCAGATGCACAAGGCGGGAAAGCGCGCCTTGCCATGGCGGCAACGTGTCCGGCGGAGGTGGAACAGGATGCGACAGGCGCCACAGCACTCGCCCAAGCACCAGCAGCAGGATCAGCGCTCCGAGCGAAAGATGCCCAGCGATCAAGCCTGTGGGCAGAGTGTGGGGGCCGACGTCCGGCATGGTCCAAGCGATGACGTACTGTGCGGCGATCAGCACAAGCACGAGCCAATGCAGCAATCTCGCCGTTACGCCATATCCCATCTCAGTTCCATCATCTCCATCCGGCTTAGGCACCCGAAGCACCTTTTCTCGGAGAGACATCCCCAGCAACCATGCTAATAGCCAGCGGGACCATGGACACCACAGCGACGAGGGTGCAAACCGCCGCGCCAGTCGCCATGAGGGTGCATCGAACCAGGAATCGCGTTACGTTCACTTCAATTGGCCCCGAACACCAATATCCTGAACGAGCCATCTGCGGGAGCGAAACCGCTGAACGTCAGGTGATAGTCGGCGGTGGGGATGTAGAGATGCCCCGTTTTGGGGTCCAACGCGCCGGTGTGCGCCCCCACTGAAGTCGGAATCTTCGAAGTAACGGAAAGTCCGCTCCCATTGGTCTGCGTGATCACCGCCAGAGTGCCGTCACGCCCGCAAGGAATGTAGAAGGCCTTCCTCGCAGCATCGAAAATCACGGCGTCCGGATGGCGGTCGATGGCCAAGTTGGCAGCGGCGGCACTGCCGTCTGCCGCGTGAATCGCAACGGCCAGGCGATTGGCACACGCGGCGACCAGCACGCCGGACTCGGCGTCGAAACCCAGGCCGGTCGGGCCGTCGCAACCGGACAGTGCGTAGTGCCCGACGACTTTGCGGGCAGCGGTGTCGATCACCGCCACTGCGTTCTGGTCTTCGATGTTGACGTAAACCCGGCCATGCCCGTCCGCCACCGCAAACTCCAGCTTGCCGCCGATCTGCAGCTTGCCGACCGGCTTGCCGGCTACGGGATCGATCAGGGTCGCATCACCATCCTTGCCGTTCATCACCAGCACCAGGCCGCTGACGGGGTCGAACACCGCCGCGTCGGGATCGTTTCCGGTGGCAATCTGGGCGATCACCGTGCCGGACGCGCCTTCAAACAATGTCGCGGTATTGGTATCGGCGTTGGTGCTGAGCACTCGCCCATCCGGCAGCGGCAGCACGGCGTGCACATGCTGGCCCGCAACCAACTGCCTGGTCACCTTTTCACTGTCCAGATCGACCGCCGTAACGCCGAAGCCGCGCGCCACGTAGAGCCGCCGCGACACCGGATCCACCACGGCGTAGTCGAGACGGGCATCTCCGTCCTGCTGCGCGATCGACTTCAGCAGCACCAGGCCGCCGCCTGCGGCAGAGGCGTTCGCGGCCATCGCCAGCAGGCCAATCGATGAGCAGGCCAGCAGTCCCTGCAACTTGACACGACAATTCATGTAGTCCTTCTCCAGTTGATGTCAATCTGTGAACCGCGACATTCCACGCAACGCTTCGACAGGCGCCAATCGCTCAAAGGTCACGCCTGAAGGTGATGCCGAACAGGCGGGACTGGTTGCGCACCACCACGTAGATCCGGTTGGCGGGATCGGCCGCTTCCGCCGGCACCATCAGGCCGCCTGAAACATCCGAGCCGTAAACGACCGAACGCTGGTCGGTCAAATTGGTGCCGAACAGGGTGGCGTGCCATTTGTTGCTGACGGAATTCCAGATCAGGTGCATGTTGACGATGCCGTCGAACTTGCTCTGCTGCTGGATGAACGCCGGCTCGGCATTGGAATCCGAGAAGT
>JAQGNS010000074.1 GCA_028291705.1 Nevskia sp. | reverse complement strand
GCCGAGGACAAGTTCAAGGAAGCCAACGAGGCCAATGACGTGCTCGGCGACGAGAAGAAGCGCCAGGCTTATGACCAGCTCGGCGCCAACTGGCGCGCGGGCGAGCGCTTCACTCCGCCCCCGGGCTGGAACTTCGAATCCGGCGGCTTCGGCCGCGGCGGTGGCCGGCGCGCGGGGCCCGGCGGCGCGGCGGGCTTCGGCGGCGCGGGCGGTCCCGGCGCCGGTAATTTTTCGGATTTCTTCTCGACCCTGTTCGGCGGTGCGGCCGGCGGCTTCGACGATGGCGAAGGAAGTTTCGGCGGCATGCCGCAGGACCAGCGCGCCAAGCTGGCCATCGCACTGGAGGATTCCTTTGCCGGCGCCACGCGGAACATCACGGTCGGTGGCCGCACGCTGAGCGTGCGCATTCCCAAGGGCGTGACCAGCGGGCAGACCATCCGCCTTGCCGGCCAGGGCGCGAACGGCGGCAATCTTTTGCTGGAACTGGAATTCGCGCCGCACGCGGTGTTCCAGGTCGATGGGCGCGACATCCAGGTCACCCTGCAGGTGGCGCCCTGGGAAGCGGCGCTGGGCGGCAAGGTGCCGGTGCCGACGCTGGGCGGCGCGGTGGAGCTGAACCTGCCGGCCGGCACCCAGGCCGGCAAGAAGCTGCGCCTGAAGGGCCGCGGCCTGCCGGGCGCGACGCCGGGCGACGAGATCGTCACCATCCAGCTGGTCGCGCCGCCGGTGCGGAACGACGAGGACCGTGCTTTCTACGAGAGCATGAAGCAGCACTTCGCGGTCGAGCCGCGCGAGGCCTGAGCCGTGTAACCATGTAGCCCGGGAAGCGCGCAGCGCTACCCGGGGTTTGCCGCACCGTCGGATGGCGCTCCCCGGCTAACGCTACGCGTTTGCCGAGCTACTTTCAGCTCCGTCGGATAGCGCGCATGTCGGGTCCGCTTCGCCCCTCGATACGCCCGCGTGGCGAGCTACTCGGGACAGGCTTGACCCGACCTACACGGTGGGCCGCTTGTCCTTCCACGGGCGGGCCTGTTCCAGCTGCGCGGCCAGGCGCAGCAGCGTTGCCTCTTCGCCGAAGCGCGCCACGAACTGCACACCCACCGGCAGCTCGGGACCACCGGCCTCGGCCGGCGCCCAGTGCAGCGGCACCGACATGCTGGGCGTGCCGGTGAGGTTGGATAGCTGGGTGAAGGGCACACGCGTCAGGCTTTGGTCCACCAACTGCTTGACGATGCCGCTGTTGAGCAGCCGTTTGCCTACACCCAGGCGCAGTACCATTTTCAACAGGGTCTGCTGCGCGGCGGGCATGGCCAGCTCGCCGATGCGCGAGGGCGGCATGGCGGTGCTGGGGATCAGGTAGAGGTCGTAGGTCTGGTGGAAACGCCCGAGGGCGCGGGCGAAGCCGTTCCACTGCTTGCGGCTGGAGACGTATTCACCGGCGCTGAGCGCCTTGCCGAACATGCCCAGGGCCCGTGTATCCAACTCGAAGTCCGCATCGGTGGCGCCGGTGGCATGCTTGGCCTCGTCCATATTGGCGGCGACCTGGCCGAAGTACATATTGATGAAGCAGCGCGCCAGCGCCGGACCGTCGATTTCCGGTTCGGCTTCCTCGACGTGGTGACCGAGCTGTTCGAGCAGGTGCGCCGCATTGCGCACCGCCTCGATACAGGCCGGATCGACCTCGGTGCCGAGCGGCGAGCGGGTGCAGAAGCCGATGCGCAGGCGCTCGGGTTCGCGGGCGGCCTCTTCGGCAAAGGAGTGCTGAGGCCGGGCGATGACGAAGGGCGCGCCGATATCGGCGCCGGCGATGGCATCGAGCATGCGCGCCGAGTCGCGCACGCTGCGGGTCAGGACGTGTTCGCTGGAGGCGCCGTCCCAGAACTCGCCATGCAACGGCCCCGGCGGCACGCGCCCGCGGGACGGCCGCAGACCGAACAGGCCGCAGTAGGACGCCGGGATGCGGATGGAGCCGCCGCCGTCGGAGGCGCCGGCCATCGGCACGATGCCGGCCGCCACCGCCGCGGCCGTGCCGCCGGAGGAACCGCCAGGCGTGCGCATCGGATCCCAGGGATTGCGCGTGGCGCCCCACAGTTCGGTTTCGGTGAGCGCCTTGAGGGCGAACTCGGGGGTGGCGGTCTTGCCGAAGATCACTACGCCGGCGCCCAAGAAACGGTTGACGATCTCGGCATGCGCGGTGGGGACCCAGTTGCGCAGGGCGCGGCTGCCGGAGGTGGTGTGGACGCCGGCATAGTCCTGGGCGATGTCCTTGATCAGGAAGGGCACCCCGGCGAAGGGGCCGCTCAGCCTCTCGCCGGCCCGGGCGCGGCCGATTTCCAGCATGGGGATGTTGATGGCGTTGAGCTTGGGATTGACCGCTTCGGCGCGGGCGATCGCCGCTTCCAGCAGTTCGGCGGGCCTGACTTCGCCGCGGGCAACCAGCTCGGCCAGGCCGGTGGCGTCGTAACTGCCATATTCCTTGAACATACTTCCCCCATGATTATGTGTTGGGTGGCGCCGCGGGGTTGTTTCGGCCCTGGCTGCACCGCATTGATGACCTAGTTTAGTCGGCTCCCAGGGTTCCTCACCGTCGGGTGCGCCAGCGGTACCAACGGGGCCGGCCGACGGCCCCATGCAAAGGCACAATATGGACATGTTCGAAGTCGTCGACAGCAAAGGCATGATCTGCGGTTTCCGCCTGCGTGCGGACGCGGCGGCCGAGGCGGTACAGCTGGATATCGACGCGGCGGACGCCGAACGGGAGTGCGGCACGCCGCAGCAGCCGCTGTGGCTGCATTTCAACCTGGTCGATACACGCGCCAGCCGCTGGATCGCCAACAGCGAACACGTCCCGGAGGCGGCGCGCGAGTTGCTGCTGGACGTCGATCCGCGCATCCGCCTGGAGCCGCTGGGTGATGGCCTGGTCGGCGTGCTGGGCGATCTGCACCACGACTTCGAGTCCGATCCGGAAGGCTTCGGCACGCTGCACCTGTACATCGGCGAGACGCTGGTGGTCAGCGGCCGCCGCCATCCGCTGGCCTCGTCCGACCGCCTGCGCCACGAGTTGCGCGGCGGCGAGACGGTGGGCTCCGCCATCCAGTGGCTGTCGCAGCTGGTACACAACCTGGCGGAGACCTTCGGCGCCGCGGTGACCGATATCAACGACGCCGTCGACGAGGCCGAGGACCGGATTCTCCAGGGCCGCGTCGCCGACGAGGGCAAGGCACTGGGACGGGTGCGCCGTCTGCTGGCGCGCCTGCGGCGGCAGCTCGGCGCCAATCGCCAGTCGCTGATCCACGCGCGCACGCGCCTGCCGGCCTGGGTCAAGGAAGCGGATGCGGGTCAACTGCGCCTGGCGATCGAGCGCCTCGACGCGGTGGCGCAGGACCTGGAGCTGGTGCAGGAACGCGCGCGGCTGTTGCAGGAAGAAATCGCCGGCCAGCTCGGCGAGGCGACCAACCGCAACCTCTACCTGCTGTCGATCGTCACCACCGTGATGTTGCCGATCACGCTGATCACCGGTGTGTTCGGCATGAATGTCGGCGGCCTGCCCTGGCTGCAGGACAGCGTCGGCTTCTGGAACGTGATGCTGCTGATGACGGGCGTGGCCGTGGCCACGCTGGTGGTGCTGCACTGGCGCAAGCTGTTCTAGGGCCTGTCATCCATCGCGGGGCGAAGCCTCAGCGTTCGCCCTGCAGCGTCACCACCACCTCGCGGCGATGGCCGGAAGTGCGGTGCTCCCACAGATAGATACCTTGCCAGGTTCCGAGGGCGAGGCCTCCGTCGCGGATCGGCACAGTCAGTTCGTAGCCCGCGAACAGGTTGCGCACATGCGCCGGCATATCGTCCGGACCTTCGGCATCGTGACGGAACAGCCGGTCACCGTCCGGGGCCAGGCGCTGCGCGAAGCGCTCCAGATCGCGGTGGACTTCGGGGTCGGCGTTTTCGGTGAGACACAGCGAAGCGCTGGTGTGGCGCAGGAACAGATGGCACAGGCCGATGCGCAGCCCGGAGCGCGACAGCACGTCTTCCACCTGCGCCGTCAACTCATGGAAGCCGCGGCCGCGGGTGTCGACGATGATCGTGGTTTGTTGCCACTGGCTCATGCGTTCTCCAGCAAAGCATGCAGGCGGGCGTGATCCAGCATCGGGAAAGGAATCGGCTCGGCCGGGTTTGATGGCGGCGGGCGCAAGGCCAGCGCCCACCAGCCGACATCATGCCAGGCGCCGTGCTTGTAGCCGACCTTGCGGTAGATCCCGACCGGCGTGAAGCCCAGCGTTTCATGCAGGCCGACACTGGCAGCGTTGGGCAGGGCGATGCCGGCATAGGCGTTGACGTGGCCCAGGCGCCGCAGCACTTCGAACAGCGCCAGGTAGAGGCGGCGACCGACGCCGCGCCGGTGCGCGTCCGCCGCCAGATAGACCGCCACGTCCACATCCCAGCGATAGGCGGCGCGGCTGCGGTGCTCGCAGGCATAGGCGTAGCCGAGCACGCGGCCACCCTGCTCGGCCACCAGCCAGGGATAGCGCGCGCCGATGGCGGCGAGGCGGCGGCCCATCTCCTCGGGCGCCGGCGGCTCGGTCTCGAACGAGACGACCGTGTCGCGCACATAGGGCGCGTAGACCGCGGCGATCATCGCGGCATCACGCGCCTCCGCTGCACGAATCCGGATCATTCCGTCCATACCCTGCTCCGACCTGAAACCAGGGACACTGTTCCCGCGATGCAAAACCCGTCCCAGGGTGCCGGCCGCTTGCCTTGTTCACCGCCAGCCCGGCGCAGCGTATAACTGGCGTCATACGACCATCGGCATCCGCAATGACGACCTCCTGGAAACACCACTTTTCCCGTTTTCTCGGCGCCGGGCAATGGCTGCATGCCGCGGCGCACAGCCACCACCCCTGGCCGGACGTGAGTTTCGAGGCGCAGCAGCAGGCCTGGCTCGATGCGGCGGAACTGATCGACGGCAAGTGGGACCTGGTTTACAGCGAGGTATTGCCGCAGGCGCAAGCGCATGTGGCGCGGCGGCTGAACCTGCCCTCGGCGCAAACGGTGTGTTTTGCCGGCAATACGCACGAGTTCCTGCTGCGCCTGCTGTCCTGCATCGAACGTCAGCCGGTGCGCGTGCTCAGTACTGATGGCGAATTCCACAGCTTCTCGCGGCAGCTGCGCCGCTTGGAGCAGGCCGGCCTGGCGCAGGTGGAGCGCATCGCCACCGAGCCGTTCGCCAGCTTCAGCGAACGCTTCGCCGCAACCGCGGCGCGCGGCGGCCATGACCTGGTGTACTTCAGCCAGTGCTTCTTCAACAGCGGCTTCCTGGTGCAGGACCTGGCGATGCTGGTGCGGGCGGTGCGCGATGCGCGGACGCTGGTGGTGATCGATGGCTATCATGCCTTCATGGCGGTGCCGACCGATCTGTCGGCCATCGCCGACCGCGCCTTTTATCTTGCTGGCGGCTACAAATACGCCATGGCAGGTGAGGGCTGTGTTTTCCTGCACTGTCCGCCGGGCTATGCCGAACGGCCGGTGAATACCGGCTGGTTCGCCGGCTTCGGCGCACTCAGCAGCGGCGCCGACGAGATTCCCTATGCCAGCGATGGGCAGCGCTTCATGGGCGCCACCTATGATCCGACCGGCCTGTACCGCTTCAATGCGGTGATGAACTGGCTCGATGCGCACAAGCTGACGCCGGCGCTGATCCACGCGCATGTGGAAGCCTTGCAGGAACGCTTTCTCGACGGGATCGAACGGCTGGGCCTGGATGCGCTGAAGGCGGAGCGGCTGATGCCGCAACGCGGATTGCCGCGCGGCAACTTCCTCTGCTTCCGCAATCCCCAGGCG
>JAQGNS010000072.1 GCA_028291705.1 Nevskia sp. | reverse complement strand
AGCTTTAGCCTTCCACTGGCGTCCGTAATGCTTGTCAAAATCATCATCGTGGCCTTCCTGCTCGCCATCGTGGCGTCGCTGTTCACGGGCCTGTATTTCCTGCTCAAGGACAAGGGCACCAGCGACGACCGCCGCACGGTGAATGCCTTGAAAGTGCGCGTGGGGCTGTCCATTGCCTTCGCACTGTTCCTGATTGTGAGCTACTACATGGGGTGGATACACCCCCATGGTGTGGGTGGGTAGGGCTTAACCCGCAATCGCTGTGGCGGGGTGGGGACCGCCAGGCGGGATGACCGCCGGGCCAGATCCTTCGCTGCGCTCAGGATGACAGTTGCTGCTTTTCCGAATTGCATCACCCGGATCGCGGAAAGCCGGCGGCCACAGGCCGCCCTACAACTGCAAAGGGCCCGGCCTTGCGGCCGGGCCCTTTTTATTTCGCTACGACTGCGTGCTCAGAGCACGTAGACGAAGGTGAACAGGCCGATCCATACCACGTCCACGAAGTGCCAGTACCAGGCCACGCCTTCGAAGCCGAAGTGGCGGTCGGGCTTGAAGTGGCCGGACATGAGGCGCAGGGTGATGATGATCAGCATCAGGGTGCCGAGCGTCACGTGCATACCGTGGAAGCCGGTGAGCATGAAGAAGGTGCTGCCGTAGACGCCGGAGTGCAGGGTCAGGTTCTGCACGTCGTAGGCGTGCATGTATTCCTTGGCCTGGCAGAACAGGAAGGTGGCGCCCAGGGCAATGGTCACCCACATGAACAGGATGCACTTGAGGCGCTTGTTTTCCTTCAACGCGTGGTGCGCCCAGGTGACGGTGAAGCTGGAGGTGATCAGGAGCAGGGTGTTGATCGCCGGCAGACCCCAGGCTTCCATGCCCTCGAATTCACCGCCGACGTGGCCGGGGCCGTTGCTCGGCCAGCCGGCTTCGAAGTGCGGCCACAGCACCAGGTTGGTGAGCAACTTGGAGCCGTCGCCGCCGAGCCAGGGAACCGACAGCATGCGGGTGTAGAACAGGGCGCCGAAGAAAGCACCGAAGAACATCACCTCGGAGAAGATGAACCAGCTCATGCCCCAGCGGAAGGTGCGGTCCACCTGGAGGTTGTAGCTGCCGTGCTCGCTCTCCATGGCGACGTCGCGGCACCAGCGGAAGATGATGTAGAACGCCAGCACCGCGCCGGCGATGATCATCGGCTTGATCGGCAGGGCGCGGTCTTCCAGGTAGCCGGCGACGCCGTAGACGACCAGGGCCAGGGCCGCGGTCAGGATGAACGGCCAGACGCTGGGATTGGGAACGAAATAGCGGCTGGAGCCGGTTTCGACTGGGGCGGCAGGTGCATGGGTCGCCATCTGACTTTCCTCGGTTCAGCTTTTGGGTGAGATCGTTTGCTGCGGGGTGCTGCTTTTCGGCGCGTTCTGCTGCGCCAACTCGGTTACATCGAAAAACGTGTACGACAACGTGACCGTATCCACATCCGCCGGCAATTCCGGATCGAGCATGAAGCGCACCGGCATGTGCTTGGCTTCGCCGGCCTTGAACGGCTGCTGGCTGAAGCAGAAGCACTCGGTCTTGTGCAGGTGCTTCGCCGCATTCCACGGCGCGACACTCGGCACCGCCTGCCCTATCACGTCCTTGTCCTGCTGATTCTTCGCATCGAAGTACACCGTGTACAGCTTGCCCGGATGCACTTCGACCTGCGCCTGGTCGGCGCTGAAACTCCACACCTGACCGCCGTTGACGGTGGTCAGGAACTGCACTTTCACCGTGCGGTTGCTGTCCACCCGTTCCTTCACGTCGCTCGACACCAGCATGCTGCTGCTTTTGCCGTTGAGTCCGGTCAGCTGGCAGATGGCGCCGTACAGGGGCACCAGGGCGAAGCCGAAACCGAACATGAACAACACCACCACTGCCAGCTTCCAGCTGCCGCGGCGGGCGCCTTTCCTGCCGGTTGCTTCCTCGGACAAGAGCGCTCAGCCTCCGCGGTGCATCATCGACCAGAAGAAGGCGGCAACGAAGGCGAACGCCAGCAGGGCCAGCCATAGCGCGGTGCGTACATTGCGCCGGGCCAGGTCCTGGTTGCCGCGTTTCGTTCCGTTCACTGCCTTCCGGTCGTCCTGATCAATGGGCCCAGGGGCTCTCGGCATCCGTCACGTGGGGCGGATCCTCGAAGGTGTGGTACGGCGCCGGGCTCGGCACGGTCCACTCCAGCCCGTAGGCGCCTTCCCACACGCGCGCGGTCGCCGGCTTCATGCCGGTGCGCCACAGGGCACAGCGCAGGATGTTGTAGAAGAAGACGAACTGGCCGATGAAGAACAGGAAGGCGCCGATCGTCGAGATCTGGTTGAAGTCGGTGAACTGCACGGCGTAGTCCGGGATGCGGCGCGGCATGCCGGCGAGGCCGACGAAATGCTGCGGGAAGAAGGTCACGTTGATCCAGATGACCGACCACCAGAAATGCACCTTGCCGAGCGTTTCGTTGTACATCACGCCGGTCCACTTCGGAATCCAGTAGTAGACGGCGGCGATGATGCCGAACACCGCGCCCGGTACCAGCACGTAGTGGAAATGCGCCACCACGAAGTAGGTGTTGTGGTACTGGAAGTCCACCGGGGCCAGCGCCAACATCAGGCCGGAGAAGCCGCCGATGCTGAACAGGAAGACGAAGGCCACCGCGAACAGCATCGGCGTCTCGTAGGTCATCGAGCCCTGCCACATGGTGGCGACCCAGTTGAACACCTTCACGCCGGTGGGCACCGCGATCAGCATGGTGCTGAACATGAAGAACAGCTCGCCCGCCAGCGGAATGCCGACGGTGAACATGTGGTGCGCCCAGACGATGAACGACAGGAAGGCGATCGAGCCCATGGCGTAGACCATGGAGGCGTAGCCGAACAGGGGCTTGCGGGCGAAGGTCGGGATGATGGTCGAGATGATGCCGAAGGACGGCAGGATCAGGATGTACACCTCGGGATGGCCGAAGAACCAGAAGATGTGCTCGAACATCACCGGGTCGCCGCCGCCGGCGGCGTTGAAGAAGCTGGTGCCGAAGTACTTGTCGGTGAGCAGCATGGTGACCGCGCCCGCCAGCACCGGCATGACGGCGATCAGCAGGTAGGCGGTGATCAGCCAGCTCCAGGCGAACAGCGGCATTTTCAGCAGGGTCATGCCCGGCGCGCGCATGTTCAGGATGGTCACCACCACGTTGATGGCGCCGGTGATGGAGCTGATACCCATCAAGTGGATGGCGAACACCAGCAGCGGGAAGGAGTTGCCGGTCTGCAGCACCAGCGGCGGGTAGATGGTCCAGCCGCCGGCGGGAGCGCCGCCGGGCAGGAAGAAGGTGCTGAGCAGCAGGGTGAAGGCGAACGGCAGGATCCAGAAGCCCCAGTTGTTGACGCGCGGCAGGGCCAGGTCGGAAGCGCCGATGGTCATCGGCACCATCCAGTTGGCGAGGCCGACGAAGCCGGGCATGACGCCGCCGAAGATCATCACCAGGGCGTGCATGGTGGTGAACTGGTTGAACAGCTCCGGATCGAAGTACTGCATGCCGGGCTGCCACAGCTCGGCGCGGATGGCCAGGGACATCAGGCCGCCGATGATGAACATGGTGGCGCTGAACCAGAGGTACAGGGTCCCCAGGTCCTTGTGATTGGTGGTCTTGATCCAGCGCATGATGCCCTTGTCGGGGCCATGGGCGTGATCGTGGCTGTGGTCGTGACCGTGGTCGTCGTGAGCGTGTGCTTCTGCCATGACTCTAGCTCCTACCTCGAATTCGGATTACTTACTTGCCGCGCAGCGCTGCGACCTGCGCAGGCTGCACGTCGCCGGAATGATTGCCCCAGGAGTTGCGCTCGTAGGTGGCCACGGCCGCGACATCGGCGTCGGAAAGCTGGGGGCCGAACGGCGGCATCGCGTTCTTGCCTTTCAGGATCTGGGTGATGTGGCCGTCGACCGGACCGGCGACGACGGCACTGCCGACCAGGGCCGGGAAGGCCGGCTTCATGCCCTGGCCGGTGGCCTGGTGGCAGGCGGCGCAGGTGGAGGCGTAGATCTTCTCGCCGTTCTTGACCAGCTCGTCATGGCCGAGCTTGGCCGGTGCAGCGGCGGCAGCAGGCTTGGCGGCGTCGGCGGCCGGGGCAGCGGCGGGCGCGGATGCGGCCGGAATCGGGGCCGGTTCGGCACCGGCGACTTCGGTTGCGGCGGGAGTGGCGGCGGCGGCCGGAGCAGGGGCCGCATTGGCGCCCTTCTGCTGCGCCAGCCACTGCTCGTATTCGGGCTCGGACACGGCCTTGACGACGATCGGCATGAAGCCGTGGTCGCGGCCGCAGAGCACGGTGCACTGGCCGCGGTAGGTGCCGGGCTCGTCGATCTTGGCCCACATCTCGTTGATGTAGCCCGGGATGGCGTCCTTCTTCACGGCGAGATCGGGCACCCACCAGCCGTGGATGACGTCGTCGGAGGTGAGCAGGAAGCGGACTTTCTTGCCGACCGGCAGGATCAGGTAGTTGTCGGCGTCGTGCAGGTAGTTCGGCACGGTCTTGGGGTCGATGCCGGAGTGCAGCTGGCGCGCGGCATTGGCCTTGGATTCCAGGGTGCTGAAGAAGCTGACGCCCTGGTCGACGTATTCGTACTGCCACTTCCACTGGTAGCCGGTGATCTTGATGGTCAGGTCGGCATTACGCGTGTCGTACATCTTGATCAGGGTGCCGGCGGCCGGGACGGCCATGGCGATCAGGATGATGAAGGGGGCGATGGTCCAGGCGATTTCCACGGTGGTGCTTTCGTGGAAGGTGGCCGGCACCGGGTGCTTGGAGCGGCGATGCGCGAACAGCGAGTAGAACATCACGCCGAACACGAGGACGCCGATGACGACGCAGATCCAGAACGCATACATGTGCAGCCACCAGACGCGGTGGCTGATTTCGGTCACGCCCTTGGGCATGTTCCAGTAGGCATTTTCCATCGTGTCCGCCGCACGGGCGACGAAGGTACCCAGCCCAAGCAGGGCGGCGACGATGCTGCGGAGGACCAGATTGACTCTGGGGCTCAGGTTCGGCATTCCCCTCTCCAAAAAATGACTACGCCTAATCAATATATGCAGCTCATCCCGAAGCGGACTCCGGGTTACGCCCGTCCGGCTTGCGGCGCCAGCCGGGGTGTATCAGTTCGCGCATGCGTGCGGCGAGGCGTTCCCGCTCCTCATCCGTCAGACAGCGTCCCAACTCGAGACTCTGCCCCTGACTGCTCAGCAGCAGCCGGCTAGGGCTGTTGCGATACGGGCCGGTTTCCAGCAGCACCCGTGTACTCGACCGCGTGAAGCGTACCTGCAAGCCGGCGCCGCGTCCGATTTCACCGACTTCGACGCGGATGGCGTCTTGGTCGAAGTCCACCACCTCGCGGTAGCGGTTGCGGCGCAAGCTTACTGCCAGGGCCGCTGCCAGCGCGACCAGTTCCAGTCCGGCAAACGGGAGAATCGGCCAGAAGCCCTTCAAGGCAAAGAAGCCGCCGATCGCCAGCGACACCGCGCACATCCAGGCCATGAACCAGACCGCCTGCCGCACGCTCATCGAAGCGTTCGGTCCGATCACCAGTCGCGTGTTCACGGAATACTGCATGTTCGCGTCGCTGGACGTCCGTCCGGAATCCGCCGGGCCGCCAAACGCCGGTATTTTAGGGGCCTGCGTCCGCAGGCGTAAAGCGAAACCTTGGAAAAGGCTTACGAGCGCAACACTTGTTCATCGAACAGGGCGGCGATTTCACCGGCGCTGGCACCGGCCGGCACGGTGGCGAGTAGTGGCGCGGGTAGCTGTGTGCGCAGTGTGTCGATATTGTCCCGCAGGCGGTCCTGGACCGGCGGCATGACGTTGGCGACCCAGCCCAGCAAGCGGGTTTTACGCTGGATGGACTCGGCGCTGAGTAGGGCATGATTGATACACCCCAGGCGCATCGCCACCACCAGGATCACCGGCCAGCCGCGCTGCCCGACCCAGTCGGCGTAGCTGTGCCGGGCATTCAGCGGCACCAGCCAGCCACCGGCGCCTTCGACCACTACCCGGTCATGCCCGCGCGCGAGACGGTCGTGCGCGGCGTCGAGCGCGGCCAGGCCGATGTCGACGCCGGCTTCGCGCGCGGCGAGGTGGGGGGCGATGGCGGGCTCGAAGCACCAGGGGTTCACCTCCTCGTAACTCAGCCCGGGCGTGGAGGCGGCATGGAGCAGCAGGGCGTCGTCGTTGCGCAGGCCTTCGGCCGTGCGTTCGGCGCCGGAGGCGAGCGGCTTGAAGCCGGCGGCGCTGAGACCTTCGGCGCGCAAGCGCTGCAGCAGGGCGTGGGCGATGCGGGTCTTGCCGACGCCGGTATCGGTGCCGGTGACGAAGAGGGTGCGGTTCACGCGGCGGCGGGGAGTTGCCGCAGGCCCTGCGCCAGGACTTCCAGCAGGCCGTCGATCTGCGTCGCGGTGTGGGTGGCGGAGAGGGTGATGCGCAGGCGCGAGGTGCCGCGCGGCACGGTGGGCGGACGGATGGCGGCGACCCAGTAGCCCTGGTCATAGAGGTAGCGCGACAGGCTCAGCGCGCGTTCCGCCGCGCCCAGCACCAGCGGCTGGATCGGCGTTTCCGACGACGACAGGTTGAGGCCGAGTTGCGCGGCGCCGCTGCGGAAGCGGCGGATGTTGGCGTGCAGGTCCGCGCGCCGCTGCGGCTCGGCCTGGACGATGCGCAGCGCGGCGCGCGCGGCGGCGGCGATGGCCGGCGGCGGCGCGGTGGAGAAGACCCAGCTGCGCGCGCGCTGGATCAGGTATTCGATGAGGGTGTCCGAGCCGGCGACGAAGGCGCCGGCGGCGCCGAGGCTCTTGCCGAGGGTGGCGACGTGGACCAGGGGCGGCGGCAGCGGCGCCGCTGGATGCGACAGCAGGTCGAGGCTGCCCTGCCCGCGCTCGCCGAGCACGCCGAAGCCGTGGGCGTCGTCGACCATGAGATTGCCTTCGTAGGCTTCGCACAGGGTGGACAGGGCCGGCAGGTCGGCGAGGTCGCCGTCCATGCTGAACACGGCGTCGGTCACCAGCAGGGCCTGGCGGCCGGCATCCCGCGCTTCGCGCAGGGCGCGGCCGAAGCCGCCGAGGTTGCCGTGGGGCACGCGCACGTATTCGGCGCCGGAGAGCCGGCCGCCGTCGATGAGCGAGGCGTGGTTGAGCTCGTCGGCGACCAGCACGTCGTCGCGCTTGAGCAGGGCGCGCAGCACGCCGAGGTTGGCCGCCCAGCCGGTGGAGAACAGCAGCACGCGCGGCCTTTGCAGGAACTCCGCCAGCTCTTCCTCGAGCTGGGCGTGCTCGCGGTTGTAGCCGGAGACCAGGGCGGAGGCACCGCTGCCGGTGCCGGAGGCGTCGAGCGCGCGCTTGGCCGCTTCGGCCAGGCGTGGGTCGGCGGCGAGGCCGAGGTAGTCGTTGCTGCAGAAGTTGATGCAGGGCTTGCCCTGCACGGTGAGCGCGACACCGTGGCCGCCTTCGACGGCGCGGCGCACGCGATACAGGTCTTCGGCGCGCAGCTGCTTCAGTTCAGCGGCGAGCCTTTGCTCCAGGCCCGGGTG
This sequence comes from Nevskia sp., assembly GCA_028291705.1. Classification (GTDB taxonomy): domain Bacteria; phylum Pseudomonadota; class Gammaproteobacteria; order Nevskiales; family Nevskiaceae; genus Nevskia. Next base: position 10,704 of record JAQGNS010000072.1, on the reverse strand, counting down.
TGGGATTGGACCGTCCACGAAAAGATCTTGCCGTCGGCAGGGTCAGGCGGTGGCCGATGCGGCAGCGGCGTGTTCGACGGCGCCATGGTGATGGTGGTCGCAGGCTTCGGCTTTTACCACCGCGCCCTGCCCTTCCGGCTTGAGGCCGAGGCGCTGGAACAGCTGGCGGTCCTTGTCGTTCTGTGGGTTGGAGGTGGTGAGCAGGCGCTCGCCGTAGAAGATGGAGTTGGCGCCGGCGAAGAAGCACAGGGCCTGGAGCTCGTCGTTCATCTGGGTGCGGCCGGCGGAGAGGCGCACGTGGGAGCGCGGCATCATGATGCGGGCAACGGCGATGGTGCGGACGAAGTCGAAGGGGTCGAGCGGCGCGGTGCCGTCGAGCGGGGTGCCGGGGACCTGCACCAGCTCGTTGATCGGTACGCTCTCGGGCTGTTCCGGCAGGTTGGCCAGGACGCGCAGCATCTCGGCGCGGTCGGTTGGCGACTCGCCCATGCCGACGATGCCGCCGCAGCAGACTTTCATGCCGGCGTCGCGCACGTTGCCGAGGGTTTCGAGGCGGTCCTCGAAGGTGCGGGTGGTGATGATCTCGCTGTAGTGCTCGGGCGAGGTGTCGATGTTGTGGTTGTAGTAGTCGAGGCCGGCGGCGGCCAGGCGCTGGGCCTGGTGCTGCTTGAGCATGCCGAGGGTGACGCAGGTTTCCAGGCCCATGGCCTTCACTTCGCGGACCATTTCCTCGACCTTTTCGAGGTCGCGGTCCTTGGGCGAGCGCCAGGCGGCACCCATGCAGAAACGGGTGGCGCCGTTGTCCTTGGCTTCCTGGGCGGCGCGCACCACTTCCTGCAAGGGCATCAGCGGCTCGGTCTTGAGGCCGGTTTCGAAGCGCACGCTCTGCGGGCAGTAGGCACAATCTTCCGGGCAGGCGCCGGTCTTGATCGACAGCAGGGTGGAGAGCTGCACCGCGTTCGGATCAAAATGGGCGCGATGAACCGCCTGGGCCCGGAACAGCAGATCGTTGAACGGCAGGGCGAACAGGGCCTGCACTTCCTCGCTGCGCCAGTCGTGGCGGGGGGCCTGGGCTTGGGACATGGTGACTCCACTGGGGTATCTGAAATGTTGCCGGAATGCTGCCGCGCCAGTTTTGCCGGGTCGGGATCGACTGTCAACTTATGAGGCATCCGCATGGTTGACGGTGCGTTTTCCGGGCTGTTCCGGCTCCTGCTGCCGGAGCGGTGCAGTCTATGCCGGCAGGTTTCGTCCGGCCCGGTCTGCGCCGATTGCCGCGCGGACCTGCCGTGGAACCGCAGCGCCTGCCCGCGCTGTGCCCGGCCGCAGGAAAGCGGGCCGGGGCATGTCTGTGCGGTTTGCGCCGAAGCGCCGCCGCCGTTCGATTCCGGCTGGTCGGCGTTCCGTTACCAGGTGCCGATCGACAAGGCGGTACAGGGGCTGAAATACCACGCCGGGTTTCGCAGCGCGCAATGGCTGGGGCAGGAGATGGGCCGTGCGCTGGCGCAGCGCGCGGAGCCCCTGCCGCAGGTGTTGCTGCCGGTGCCGCTGCATGGGGGGCGGCTGCGCGGGCGTGGGTACAACCAGGCGCTGGAACTGGCGCGGGCCATCGGCGGGGTGTTGCAGGTGGAGGTGGATGCGCGGGGTGCCGCGCGCCTGCGCGCCACCGCGGACCAGATCGGCAAGAGCGCGGCGGAGCGGCGGCGCAATGTGAAGGGGGCTTTCACGGTCGCGGCCGGGCGCTTCGATGGGAAGCACATTGCGCTGGTGGACGATGTGATGACGACGGGGAGCACGCTGGCGGAGTTGGCGCGGGCCTGCCGCAAGGCGGGGGCGGTGCGGATCGAGGTGTGGACGGCGGCTCGGGCGGTTTGAGGCTTGCCGCCCATTAACTGCCGTTGCCGCGCAGATTGAAAGTGTGCGGCGGCGGCCACAGGCCGCCCTACTGTGCAGGCGCCTTTAATTGCGGGTTTAGAGCCAGCCGCCGGGGCGCAGCAGGAGGTCCAGCACGAGGCCGGCGAAGACGGCGGCGCCGAAACGGTTGTTGTCGAGGAAGGCTTGGAAGCAAGGGTCGCGTTCGCGCGTACGGGTCATCCATTGCTCACGAATCGCGAAGCCGGCCGCCACGATGAGGCCGGCACCATAGGCCGGCCCGCGCTGCGCCTGCACGCCGACGATCACCAGCAGCACCAGCGCGGCGAGGTGCAGCAGGCCGACGATGAGGCGGTCGTAACGGCCGAACAGGATGGCGCTGGATTTGACGCCGATCTTGAGGTCGTCCTCGCGGTCGCTCATGGCGTAGTAAGTGTCATAGGCGATGACCCAGCACAGGTTCGCCGCCATCAGCGGGGCTGCTTCGCCCCAGGGCACGGAACCGCGCACCGCCGCGTAGGCCATCGGGATACCCCAGGAGAAGGCGATGCCGAGGTGGGCTTGCGGCAGGCTGTGGAAGCGCTTGGCGAAGGGGTAGCTGGCGGCGAGCACCACGGCGGGGACGGAGAGCCAGAGGGCGGCGGCGTTGAGACGCGTGGCGATGAGCAGTGCGACCAGACAGAGCACGGCGAACAGGGCGAGTGCTTCGCGCGGTGAAACTCTTCCCGCTGCGATGGGGCGGTCCTTGGTGCGTTCGACGTGGGGGTCGATCTTGCGGTCGGCGAAGTCGTTGATGACGCAACCGGCGGAGCGCATCAGGGTGGTGCCGATTACAAAGATCGCGAACAGATCCCAGCGTGGGGCGCCTTTGGAGGCGAGCCATAAGGCCCAGAGGGTGGGCCAGAGGAGGAGGTAGATGCCGATGCGCTTGTTGAGGCGCATCAGGAGGGCGTAGTCGTAGAGGCGGGATTGCATTGCTAGTTGTTTGCGTTCGCTGAATGCACGCTTGCTTGGGAGCGCGCATTGAATATTGGGGATGGTGATTAGCTTTGAGGCTTTGGCGTACGCGCTTGCGCGCGGACGTTGGAGTCGCAGATTGAAATTGCGGTTCCGCCTTGAAGGCGGGTTACTTTCTTGTCTCCAGCGACAAGAAAGTAACCAAAGAAACGCCGCCCCGATGTCTGCGCCGAATAATCACCTCTGGTGATTATTCGGTTCCCTGCGCTTCTCGCTCGCGGCGGGATTTTCAGACAGGCCATCCTTGGCCTGTCTGAAAATGCTTCGGCATCCATGCCTCGCCTCGCGCCAAACAGGCGCGAGCCTATGTTGCCGCGAGCTGTGATGCTCGGCGCAGCCAGACGGGGGGAACGTCCACAGCACAGCAACATCAAAAGCGTCGCTCCCCCTGCTTTTAGTCCCCTCTCCCCACTTGTGGGGAGAGGGTTAGGGTGAGGGGCGGGTAGCGGAGTGCATCGCTTGGGCTCCTGGATTCCCGCTTTCGCGGGAATGACGACGGTGGAGGTGTGGCGCTTTTGATGTTGCTTTGGCTTTTGACGTACCCCCCCGTCTGGCTGCGCCGAGCATCGCAGGCCAAGGTGGATCAGCCGCGCGTAGACGCGGGCGAGGCAGGATGCCGAAGCGTTTTCAGACAGGCCAAGGATGGCCTGTCTGAAAACCCCACCTTGGCCGAGAAGCGCAGGGGACCGAGTAAACACCGATAGGTGTTTGCTCGGCGCAGACTTCGGGTCGCATTTCTTTTGGTTACTTTTCTTTGGGCGAAACCCAAAGAAAAGTAACCCGCCTTCAGGGCGGAACCAGGGTTTCAGGCAGCGCAGGCAATGACCCGCGCGCAAGCGCGTACGCTGAAGTTTCAGAGATAGGGAGCGCGAGAATCGCAGCCGCGTTCCGCCTTCGGCGGAAGGTGGAATGCGCTTCGCTTATTCCACCCTACGATTCTGTGTTCAAGGTGGGTTCATCCGGCACTCAAGCTCACCGAAGCCTGGATTCCGGCTTTCGCCGGAATGACGAGTCGGGGGTGTGGAATGCGTTACGCTCCTCTCGTCTTACGCGCTCGAAGGAGTTTCGTGTGGATAAGAAGCCGAGTGGTTTAAATGAAGATGCGGCAATTCGCCATGTGGTCGAATCCTGGACCGCCGCCGTGCGCCGCAGGGATTTCGAAGGCATTCTCCGGAACCATGCTTCCGACATCGTGATGTTCGATGTGCCGCCGCCGTTTCAAATCAGGGGAATCGAGGCTTACAGGAAATCATGGGATTTGTTCTTTTCGTGGTCGAGTGATCCGGTTCCTTTCGATATCACCGAGATGAGCATCACTGCTGGTGGGGATGTCGCATTTGTTGTTGCGACGATGCGCTGCGCGGAGCCTGGGGTCAACGGCGAGCAGAAGCCTCTGGATTTTCGCTTGACGATAGGGCTGCGCAAGATCGAGGGGCGTTGGATCATTACGCATGAGCATCATTCGGTGCCTGCGGAGAGTTGAAGTCCGGCCGCGTTCCGCCTGCTGCGGAATGACGAGGTGGGGGTGAGAGCACGATTTACGTTATTACCCTTGTGGGCTTGGCGAATGGCGGAATGCGCTACGCTTATTCCGCCCTACTATGGTTGCTCTCTCCTGAGTCTCGCTTAACAAATCTTCACTTGCCGATGACCGAACAAACGCCGAAAGAATCTCAGGGTCCCGATACGCGCCAGGGCGCGAAGGTGGGGTTGATCATTGTCCTGCTGCTGGTGTTTGGCGGGCTGTTCCTGGTGCGGGTGCTGCACAAGACTTCGCAGCTTCAGGATTGCGTGATGTCCGGGCGAACGAATTGTGCGCCGGTGGATGGGGCCAGTCCCGGCAACTGATGGGGTCGGTCTCTTAAGGAAGCGGCTCGCTTAGGGGCTTACCCCTCTCCCTAACCCTCTCCCGTCCCACGGGACTCCCTCCGATCGCAGGGGAGAGGGGACTACGGCGGCGCGCTCCGCTGTCTTGGCCTGTTGGGGAAGTTGCAGCACTTCATTTGGTGCGCGCCCCTCACCCCTGCCCTCTCCCCACGTGCGTGGGGAGAGGGGGAACATTCCAAAGGGAGAAGTGATTACTGCACGGAGTGCAGGGTCAGGCCGTAGTTGGTGGCGTCGCCGGCGAGTACCGGGTAAACCTGCAGGGGCAGCAAGGGCAGCGGCAAGGGCTGCTGGCCCAGCTGGATGAAGGTGCCGACGCCGGCCTGGAAGGTCTGGTCGGTCCAGGTGGCGTCGATGATGTGGAGGGCGCCGAAGGCGTCCAGCGCGAAGCCGCGGGTGGTGCCGGTGGGATAGATGGACTTTTTGGCGGTGTAGAGGGTGCTGGCGATGAGCTTGTGGGTACCGGACTGGACGGTGGCGGTGCTGACTTTGCGGCCGAGCAGGTCGAGGCCGGGTTTGAAGACGACTTCGGCGAGGGCGGTCTGTTGGCCGAAGCCCCAGGCGGCGACAGTGTCCACGGTCTGCTGGCGGTTGCTCCACAGGCGCAGCATGAGACCGTAGGCGGTGATGTTCGACGCCATGTATTGCGCCGGCGGGGTGACTTCGACGAAGGCGGTGAAGTCTTCGGAGCCAGGGCCGCCGTCGACGGAATCGCAGTGGTCGACGCTCATGTCGATGAGGGCGATGAGGCCGGTGGGATCGAGCGTGGCGAGTTTGAAGCCGGGGGGCAGCAGCTTCTTGAACGCTTCGGCCGGATAGGCGCCGGAGAGTTCGTGTTCCTCGCAGCCGGTGGTGGTGATGCTGGTGGCCGGCGGCGCGGCCAGTGCGGGCGCCTGCATGGCGGCGAGTGTGACGAGCGCGAAGACGGCGCTGCAGCGATGCAATGCGGACATTGGTAAATTCCCCTGAGTTTGTTTCCCTGAGTGGTCCGCGCTTGGGCGGACACAGCGTGGGGAGCTTACGGCTGCTTACGGGGGAATGCTGGCCCCTGTATGGGGTGTGCGGGGGATTTCGGCGCGGGCTAGTGGGACGTGGGTCGCGGTTGATTGCTGCGAAGTGGCTGCGGCGATCATGGCGTGGGTGTCGGCTCCGCTGCGCTTGAGCCGACCTACGGGGATGTCCTCTCATCAGGGAAAGGATTGGGCGGGGTGCGCTTCGCCGGATGAGCGGGAGTAACTGGCTGCGGTGCTTTTTTTGAGTGCGCGCCCCTCACCCCACTCCGTGGGGAGAGGGGGTTACAGGTACAAGCGTGGGGCGACGTGCGTCCGGATGGCAGAACCGGTGCTAGACCAGCACGAAGGCCAGGATCCACATAAGGATGCCGCCAGCGGCGGCGACCAGGGCCAGGCCGAAGAGCCAGCGTTTGCGGGTCAGGGCGGTGATGGAGGCCGCCGAGATGGCGATCTGGATCAGGGTCATCGCCATGGCGAGCTTTTCGTGCGGATGCAGGGCGTGCTCGGATTGCTGGTTGGCTTCTTCCGAGGCTTTCTCGAATTTCTCGGCCTGCTGCTTGCTCTGTTCCTTTTCTTCGCCGTAGCGCTTGATGTCGGCTTTGAGCGCGGCGATGCGCGCGGGATCGGTGGTGGACTGCGCTTCGGATTCGGCGATTTCCTGCTTGATGCCCTTGGCCTGGTAGTAGGACCACTGGTCGGACGCCATGGTGCGGCTGAGCACGGCTTCGTTCTTGTAAATCAGCGCATTGTTCTGGGTGTGGCCGCCGAGGAAGCTGACGATGGCGCCCACGGTGGCGAGGATGGCGGTGAAGATGGCGACCTGCTGGCTCAGGGCCACGCCGTGCTGCGCTTCGTGCTCGATGTGGTGCTCGTGTGCGGCCGGCACTTCGTATTCTTCGCTCATGGTTTGCTCCCTTTCATTTGCGGTCTGCAATGGCGAAGTACGTGCATCGCCGATGTCGTGTCCCTCACCCGGCGCTGGCGCGCCGACCTCTCCCGGAGGGAGAGGCAAGCAATCAGGCAATCAGCGGATGTAGTGGTCGGCGAACAGCAGGGTGAAGATGCCCATCAGGTAGACGATGGAATAGCCGAAGGTCTTCATCGCCAGGCCCGGGCGCGGCGCCCACTTGAGCTGGATGGCGTAGTAGAGGAAGACGAAGCCGAGCAGCAGCGCGCCAACCAGGTAGATGACACCGCTCATGCCGAAGACGAAGGGCAGCGCGCTGACCACCAGCAGCAGGATGGTGTAGAGCAGGACTTGCAGTCGGGTGTATTCGAGGCCGTGGGTGACGGGCAGCATGGGCACGTCGACGTCGGCGTATTCCTTGTGGCGCTCGATGGCCAGGGCCCAGAAGTGCGGCGGGGTCCAGGTGAAGATGATGAGGAACAGCAGCAGGGCGTGCGGGTGGATGGTGCCGGTGATGGCGGCCCAGCCCAGCACCGGCGGCGCGGCGCCGGCGGCGCCGCCGATGACGATGTTCTGCGGCGTGGCGCGCTTGAGGTAGAGCGTGTAGACCCCGGCGTAGCCGATCAGGGTGGCGAGGGTCAGCCAGGCGGTGAGCGGGTTGACCAGGAACCACAGCACGGCGAAGCCGGCGGTGCCGATGATGGCGGTGAAGACGATGGACTCGGTGACGGAGAGCGAACCGGTGACCAGCGGGCGGCCGCAGGTGCGGGCCATGCGCGCGTCGATGTTGCGGTCGATGAGCTGATTGACGGCGGCGGCGGCGGCGGCCTGGAGGGTGATGCCGACAGTGCCCCAGAACAGCTTGTCCAGCGGCGGCAGGCCGGGCACGGCGAGGAACATGCCGATGATGGCGGTGAAGACGATGAGCATCACCACGCGCGGCTTGCACAGCTCGTAGTACTCGTTGAGCCGGTGGCGCAGGCCCGAGGGGGCGGCGACGGTGGTTTGTGCGGTCATGTCGGCTTGGCCCTCAGCCTTGTGCGGTTTCCGGCTTGCGCCAGGCGAAGAAGTTGACGGCCACCACGGCCAACAGCAGCAGGGCGGCGCCGGCATTGTGCGCGTCGGCCAGCAGCAGGGGCAATTGCAGCTTGACGATGCTGATGCCGATGCAGACCTGCAGCAGCAGCGCGCCGAGCAGGGTGGCGCCGAGGCGGCGCCACAGGGTGGTCTTGGCGGTAGCCAGCAGATACAGCGCGAGGCCGCCGAGCACCAGGCTCAGCAGCAGGGCGCCGTAGCGGTGCATCAGGTGGATGGTGGCGCGGGTGGCGCCGTCGAGGATGCCATATTCGTAGTTGGCGCCGGTGCCGTGCCAGACGTCGAAGGCCTGGGCGATGCCGGTCTGCGGGGCGTAGGAGCCGAGGCAGGCGGGGAAATCAGGGCAGGCCAGGGCGGCGTAGTTGGAGCTGGTCCAGCCGCCGAGGAAGATCTGGCCGATCACCAGCAGCAGGGCGAAGGCGGCGTAGCCGCGCAGACCCGTGGCGGCGGACGGGGCCGGTGCCGCGGCCTTTTCATTTTGCGCGGTGAACCAGGCCTGGCGCTCGGAGCGGGCTTCACGCTCGGGACGGCTGCGAGCGGTGGTGACGGGTTCAATGGCGCCGCCGCGCAGCCATAGCCACCACAGCAGGACCAGGGTGGTGAGGCCGACCAGCAGATGGCCGGTGACGGTGACGGGGTTGACGTTCCACAGCACGGTGAGCGCGCCGAGCGCGCCCTGCAGGCAGACGGTGCCGATCAGGGCCACGCTCAGGCCACGGAACTGGCGCAGGCCGCCGACCAGCCAGGTGAGGGCGGCGAGGATCAGCAGCAGGGTGCCGAGGGTGGTGGCGAGATAGCGATGGATCATCTCCTTCCAGGCCTTGTGGGCCTCCACTACCGGGCGTGTGGGGTAAGCCTGCGCCACGCTTTCGGCGGAATCCCGGGCGGCGGCAGTGACGGTGAGGTGGCCATAGCAACCGGGCCAGTCAGGGCAGCCGAGGCCGGCATTGGACAGGCGCACATAGGCGCCGAAAACGACGACCACGAAGCAGAGAATCAGCGCGAGGAGATTGATGCCGCGAAACAGGGACATTTTCGGGGAATTTGCACTGCCGCGGCCGGTGCATGGGGCGGCTTCTAAGGGGGCGTATTGTAACTGCCCGGGTGGTTAAAAGCTGCCCATTGCCCAGGCTGGCTCGCTGATGGGGCTGGGGTGTGGCTTCGGGTCTTTACCGCAAAAAGCCCCTCTCCCCTGCCCCTCTCCCGCCAGCGGGAGAGGGGAAAGCGGCATGGGTTGGGAGATTACGCTGGCCCCTCGATACACCCGCTTCGCGGGCACTCGAGGCGAACGGGTGAGTGGTTGGGGAGAGAAACAGCCGGCGGCCGCAGGTCGCCCTACTACCGCAGGCGCGGCGTTACCCCGGGCCGGATCCTTCGCTGCGCTCAGGATGACAGAAGGGGTCAGTCGATCTGGGACTGGTTCATCAGCTTCTTCAGGTCCTTGCCGATGCCCTTGAAGTCGACGATGGGGTCGGCCTTGGGGGGGTAGAGCATGAACCAGTTGCCGAGGGGATCGACCATGTAGAGGGCGTCGGGGGCGGCGGGCTGGAAGAAGTCGGTGGCGCGACTGCCGGGGGCGGCGGTATCGGCCAGGAATACGAGGTCTGGGTGTTCGGTGGCGAGCTGGGCCTTGGCGGTGGCCAGGGACTGGGCGTCGGGGGCGAGGTAGATGCGTTGCAGGCGGCGGGCGTTGCGGTCGAGCGAGGTGCGGACCTGGCGGCTGAGGTGAACGGCGGTCTGGCAGGCCTGGGCGCATTCGGCGGGGGCGAGATAGACCATGTTCCATTTGCCCTTGAACACGGCGGCGTCGGCGGGTTTGCCGTCGGCGTCCTGCAGGGCCAGGGCCGGCAGCGGGCGCGCGGGATGGACCAGCTGGCCGTAGTTGGTGGTGCCGGTGGGGCGCAGGTCGGGGAAGAGGAAGTAGACGGCGTAGGCGGCCAGCACCGGCAGCACGAAGATGGCCAGCACGATGAGGAAGGGGCGGCGGTTGCGCGGCGGAGCGGTGGATGTGGTGTTCACGGCTTACGTTTCAGGTTGAGCTTGATGAAGATGACCAGCAGGGTCAGGGCGAAGGCGAACCATTGTGCGGCATAGGCGTAGTGGCGTGCCGGGGGGAAGCCTTCGCTGCTGACACGCCATTCGCGCACGTAGCCGTCAGGCGCTTCGGGGGCGAGGAGGATTTCGCCGGCCATTACCGGCTCGCCGTAGAAGCAGTCCAGGTCCTTGGCGGTGGGATAGAGCACCAGGCGCGGCCATTCGGCGGAAACCTTGTCGGGGGTGCAGCCCGAGTTGCCCAGGCGGACACCCGGCTCCGGCAGGGAACGCCACAGGCCCTGCACGCTGACCTCGCCTTCCGGCACCGGCAGCGGCGGCAGGGTGTGGCGGTTGGGGCCATGCGGCACCCAGCCGCGGTTGACGATGACCAGGTCGCCGCTGCCGAGGCGCAGCGGGGTCCAGACGTTGTAGCCGGGCATGTCGGCGTGGACCTGGTCGTCGAGCAGGAGCTGGCGCTCGGCCAGCCAGGTGCCATGCGCGGTCACCGCGGTGGCGGCGAGATGGGCCGGGGCCGCGGTGCCGGCTTTCAGCTCGACCGGGGGCAGCTGGGTGGCGGCGATGTATTGCAGGTCCAGGGCTTTCTTTTCGGCGCCGCGGTTGAGCTGCCAGATGCCGAGGTAAACGGTCAGGGCACAACCGACGAGGGTGCCGGCGATGGACCACTTGGAGGGGCGGAAAGACCAGCTCATCGATTACCTGCGGTTCCGTGGGGGGACGGCGCGGGCTAAGATGACCTTTAGCCTTCCACTGGCGTCCGTAATGCTTGTCAAAATCATCATCGTGGCCTTCCTGCTCGCCATCGTGGCGTCGCTGTTCACGGGCCTCTACTTCCTGCTCAAGGACAAGGGCACCAGCGACGAC
>JAQGNS010000568.1 GCA_028291705.1 Nevskia sp. | reverse complement strand
GGTCACGCACTGATCGAGGTGGTGGGCAATTTCGAGGAGGTCGAGCCGAACCAGAAGCAGCTCGACGCCGTGGCCGACCTGATGGCGGTGCTGGCGGCGAAGTACAGGGTGCCGCTGGAGAAAATCGCCGGCCACAAGGATTACTCGGCTCAGACCGTGTGCCCTGGAACGAACCTGTATCGCTATCTTCAAAACGGCTACTTCCGCGAACAGGTAGCGCTGCGCTTGGCAGGCCGGCGACAATATCGACCCGCAGTATTTCCACCGAAAAGTTGGGGTTCAACTGCCGGCCCCATCCGGGATTTGCGCCGCCCCTGGTAGTCGAGCCCACCAGCGTTGCGCGCTTGAGCTGCGCCCGGTCGGTAACAAAATGCCTATTTTTACCTGAAGGCAACGGTGTATAGTTGAGCTGCTGATAACAACCGAGGATTCCATGATGCCCCTTTGCCGCAGCCTGTTCGCCGCCGTTTTCCTATCCGCCGTCGCCGCCTGCGCATGCGCCGCGACGCCAACGTCGAATCTCGCGCAACAGACCGACCAGCTTTTCGCAGCCTGGAACAAGCCCGACACGCCAGGCGTCGCGCTGGTAGTTATTCAGGATGGCAAGATCGTCTACCGTCATGGCTACGGCATGGCAGACATCGAACACGATGCGCCAAATATGCCGACCACACCTTTCCATGTGGCCTCAATGTCCAAGCAGTTCACGGCTTTCGCAATCCATCTGCTGGCCCAGGACGGCAAGCTCTCTCTCGACGACGACATCCACAAATACCTGCCCGAGCTGCAGGATTTCGGCAGCACCGTCACCATCCGCCATCTGCTACATCACACTAGCGGACTGCGCGACCAGTGGAATCTGCTCGCGCTGGCTGGATGGCGACTGGACGATGTGATTACCGAGGACGATATTCTCCGGCTGCTCAAGCGCCAGAAGGAATTGAACTTCGCGCCCGGAAAGGAATACTCATACAGTAATACCGGCTATACCCTACTTGGTGTCATCGTCAAGCGGGTATCCGGTAAGCCGCTGCCGCTCTTCGCGCAGGAGCGCATCTTCACGCCGCTGGGCATGTCGCACACGCATTTTCATGACGACTACGGCATGCTGGTCAAGGGCCGCGCTGAATCCTACAATCCGCAAGCGAAAGGCGGCTACCGTTATGTCGCGTTGTCCTACTCGAATGTCGGCGCCACTAGCCTGTTCACCACGGTGGAGGACCTTGCGTTGTGGGACCAGAACTTTTATGACGGCCGCGTCGGCGGCCTGCCCCTGCTAGCGCAAATGCAGGTACGCGGACTGTTGAACAGCGGTGTTCCGATCGATTACGCCTCCGGCTTGAGCATGGGCGTCTATCGCGGCCTCACGACGGTGGAGCACGCGGGCGCCGATGCCGGGTTCCGAAGCGATCTGTTGCGCTTCCCGAATCAGCATTTCTCGGTCGTCGTGCTGGCCAATGCGGGGGATGTCAACACCACGGCCCTGGCGCGCCGCGTGGCGGATATTTACTTGGGCGATCACCTCGCAAAGGAGGCGCCCAAGGCCGCCAAGCCCTCACCCGTTGAAATCAAGATCGATCCAAAACATCTGGACGCGCTGGTCGGCGACTATGCGCTGACACCAGATTTCATCATCAGCTTCACCAAAGAGGGCGACCAGCTGATGACCCAGGCCACGGGCCAGGGCAAGCTCCAAGTCTATCCGTCCAGCGAGCGCGATTTCTTTCTCAAGGTCGTCGATGCCCAATTCAGCTTCGATGCTCCGGGGCCCGACGGCGTCGTAGCCGGCGGCGTGTTGCACCAGAACGGGCGCGATCAAGTCGCGCGCCGCGTGCGCGCTGCAGCGCCGGTCAGCGCCGGCATCCTCGCCGATCACGAAGGCGAATACTATAGCGACGAACTGCATGTTCTCTATACGATCAGCCAGAAATTCGGAAAACTGATCCTGCACTATCCGCGCGGCGACATGACGCTGGACTCCGGCCCGCGCGGCAGCTTCGTGGCCGGCTTCCCGATCGGCGAAGTCAGTTTCCAATGCAGCGCGGGTGCAGGCTGCAGCAGTTTTACTATCAGCGATGGGCGCGTGCGCAATCTGCGTTTTACCAAGGTGAAGGTGGTTGCCTTCGGTCAGCAGCAAGCAGGGGTGTCGCTAACCCAGCCGGCGATCGAACTGGCGCAGCCGTTTTCGAAGGTGCCCTTCTACGTGCGCGGCAGCATGAACGGCTGGGGCTTGCGAGACCAACTACACGCCCGCGGACCGAGCTTGTATGGCGCCGACCTGATGCTGGGAAAAGGACGCTATGAATTCAAGATCGGGTCGGAGGATTTTTCCGCGATCGACTTTGGCGCGGCCAGTGCAGGAGAATCAACGCTGACGCTGAACCAGGCCAGAAAAATGCTCGGATTAGGCGCGAATCTGACGCTCGATGTGCCACGCCCAGCCCGCTACGGCTTCATGGTCGACACCAGCGAAGCGAAGGCGCCAAGCATTATCGTCAAGCGCCTGGACTGAGGAACGAATGGAATGAACGCCGATACTACCTTTGTTGCGGCAGTACCTGTTTTGGCCTCGCTAGATATTCAGCGCAGCGTCGATTTTTTCGCTTCCAAACTAGATTTCACCAGACATTACGTATCGCAGGGAGCATATGGCATTGTGTCTCGAGGTAACGTTCACATCCATTTCTGGGCCTGTAGCGACAGACGGATTGCGGAGGCAACAGGATGCCGCTTAAGCGTTCTGAATGTTGAATCGTTGTATGTCCATTGCACGAGTCAAGGAATAGTTCACCCGAACGGCCCATTGAAAACCACTCCTTGGGGAAACAGAGAGTTCGCCATTCTGGACCCGGATGGGAACCTTGTCACATTCTTCGAACCAGGTGCAGCGTAGTGCAAATCTCGAAATGCTTTGCGGTCGGCTCGTGTGATGCGTTGACGGCCCCCTGTGTCAGACTACTTGTCGTGTGTCTTTCATGAAATAAATATGTTCTGATCTGGTTCTTGAAGTGATATTACTTGCTATTTGCGCAATAATCTAGCTTTGCAACAGGCATAAAAAAGGCAGCCGAAGCTGCCTTTCTTGTGATGCGTGCCGTGCTTAGCGCTTTTGACGCAGGCGGGCAATTGCCGCCAGCTGGGCGATCGCGGTGGCCAGTTCGGCCTGCGCTTTCGCGTAGTCGATCTTCGAGTCCTTGTTGACCATCAGCTCTTCCGCCTGCTTCTTGGCTTCCAGCGCCTTTGCTTCGT
>JAQGNS010000527.1 GCA_028291705.1 Nevskia sp. | reverse complement strand
TGCACTGAGCGGCGCGGAGTACTGCCACGCGTGACGAACCTGGTCCTGGTGCGCCACGGCCAGGCTTCGTTCGGCGCCCGCAACTACGATGAGCTGTCCGCCCTCGGCGAACGCCAGGGCGTGTTGCTCGGGGAATACTGGCAACGCTGCGGGCGCCGCTTCGACGCCGCCTGGAGCGGTGGCATGGAGCGGCAGAAACTGACGGCAACGCGCGCCTTCGGGGCGATGGGCGCGCCGGACACCGCGGTGACGATCGACACCGCGTTCAACGAGTTCGATCACACCCAGCTGATCCGCGCCTACCTGCCGCTGGTGGCCAAGGAACACCCGCAGTTCCAGGTCGATCCCAGAACCCTGTTCAACGATCACGATGCCTTCCAGCGCCTGTTCGACCTGATCATTGCCTGCTGGATCAGCGAACGCAAAGGCGCGGCCCCCGTCGACGAAAGCTGGGAGGCTTTCCAGGCGCGCTGCATGGACAGGCTGCGGCGCATCGCCGACAGCGGCGCCAAACGGGTTGTCGCCTTCACCTCCGGCGGCGTCATCACCGCGGTGCTGCGCGCCGCGCTCGATCTCGACGCCGACAAGGCCTTCCATCTCAACTGGGAAATCCTCAACGCCTCGGTGCACACGTTCAAGCTGGGCAAGCGCGGCCTGATCCTGCAACGGTTCAACGAAGTGGCGCATCTCGAAGTCATGCAGGACTCCGGCCTGTTCACGTATCGTTAGGGCAACACCGGGTACACCAGCCGCACTGTGGTGCGCACATTTGTTCTTTCGTGACTGGCATCAGGCGATTAGTGCAGCCTGAGAGTGACACCCGGCAGCCACCCCAAGCGCATCCACAGAATTCCTGGCTGAATGATCCCGGAAGCTCGTGAGCTACGCAGCCGCAGGCGCTCCGAACCAGGTGCTTAGCGCGTCAGCGAGCCCCCCTCCGCTCAGGTCTCCCACCCAGGCCACATATCCGTCGGGCCGAATCAACACGGCGGCGGGAGCCGTGACCACCCCGATCGCCGGAAGCTCCCACGTACCTACGTATTGAGCGTCGATCAACTGAACACGATCCGCCCATGGCGTGATGTCGAAGCCGCCGGGCGCTCCGAGGTTGAGCAGCACCGGCCGGGCATCGTGCAGCAGGGTGTAGACCCGCAACGGCCCGTCCGCGGTGACCAGGTCGAGATCGGGCATGCGCCGCCCCAGCAGCGGATGTCCTTCACCGAGGTCGTAGTGAATGTCCAGGCCGGACATCATCGCGGCGAAGCGTCTGCGCACCTCGTCGATGCCGAGTAGCTCGGAAACGATCTGGCCCATGGCCTTGGTCCGCTCGTCCGTGCGAAGCAGCGCGACCTGCGCCATGGTGTTGCGCAACACGCGGGCCGCAACCGGGTGGCGCTCGGCGTGATAGGTATCGAGCAGGCTTTCCGGTGACGTCCGCTTGACCACCTGGGCCAGCTTCCATCCCAGGTTCACCGCATCCTGCACACCGGTGTTGAGACCTTGTCCACCTACCGGGGAATGCACGTGCGCGGCGTCGCCGGCCAGCAGGACCCGTCGGTCACGGTAGGTCGCGGCCTGCCGCGTCATGTCGGTAAATCGGGAAATCCAGGTAGGACTGTGGACGCCGTAGTCGGTGCCGCATGCGGCGATGAGCGCTTGGCTCAGATCGCGCAGGGTGGGTTCGGTCGCGGGTCCGATCTGCGCCTCGGTCACCATCAGCCGTATCGGCCCCCCGTCCAGGAAGACCACCTTGCCGTCGCGGATCTCGTAGTTCAGCCTGCCGAAGGAATGGATGCCAAGGGCGGTGCGGTGAATGCCCAGTTCCGGCATCTCGGCCATCTCGACCTCGGCGAGCAGGCTGCTCGTCGTCGGATCCCAGCCGGGGAAATCGATACCGGCCGCCTTGCGGATCAGGCTGCGGCCGCCATCGCAGCCGACGAGATACTCCGCCCGCAGCGACTTGCCGTCGGACAATGCGATGTCGACGCAGCTGTCGTCCTGCGTGAAGCCCGTCACTTCACGTCCGCGATACATCGTCACCGCCAGCTCACCGACCCATCCGGCCAGGATCCGCTCGATGCGGTTCTGCCACAGCCCGAGGCCATAGTTGTGCCGGGTGGGAAAGTCGCTGATGTCCAGGTTGACCATGTTGAAGCCCACCACCTGCGCCACCTGTCCCTGCGCGAGGAACCGCTCGACGATGCCACGCTGATCGAATACCTCGATGCTGCGCGCGTGCAGGCCGCCCGCGCGCGCGCCGGCGAGTTCCTGGCCGGCGCGTCGCTCGACAATGGCGACGTCGATGCCCGCCAGGGCCAACTCGCCCGCCAGCATCAGCCCTGTCGGACCGCCTCCTGCGATCACCACGGCGTGGCCGCTTGCCAGCTGTTCAACATCCCCACGCGCTTCATGCGCCGAAAACAATGCAGGCATTACCTTGCTCCCATTTCCACAGGTCTGGTAGAAGGCGGCGATGCTGCACCACGCTCCGGGTCTTCCCGCAAGCCCCCCGGTGCGCTATATTCTGAAGTGGGAAGAGTGCGTACTCGCCATTCCTCATCCAGATTCAGTCGATTCTTCCCCTCGGCAGTTCTTCTTCTCTTCCAGCGACAAGGCCGTCTCATGGCCCGACCGCCAGCGGACTCCAAGTCCACTCCAGCTCCAGTTCAAATAAAAAAGCGGCCCGCATGCGGGCCGCTTTTTATGACGCTGCGTAGCGGTCAGGCCGCCCGCTTCTCGTCCGCGAACGGATCGTCGACACCCAGCCGCTTGTGCATCACCGGACTGGTGGTGGTGTACTGCAAATGCACCTTCTCGCCCGGATTCAGCCTGGCCTTGATGGCGAAAGCCGCCAGCGCGGCTTCGTGGAAGCCGGACAGGATCAGCTTCTTCTTGCCGGGGTAGAAGTTGATGTCGCCCACGGCGTAGATGCCGGGCGTGGAGGTTTCGAACTTCTCGGTATCGACGTGGATCTGGTTCTTGTGCAGGTTCAGCCCCCACTCGGCGATGGGGCCGAGCTTGGGATGCAAGCCGAAGAACACCAGCAGGTGATCCAGCTCCAGGCGGCGCGCCACGCCGTCGGTGCCGGTGACCTGGATCTCGCGCAGGCTGCCATCCCCGGCATTGCGCAGCTCGGTGACGCTGCCGGCCAGGAACTGCATTTCCAACTCTTCGCAGAGTTGGTGCATCTTGGCCACCGAAGCCGGCGCGGCCTTGAATTTGTCGGAGCGGTGGATCAGCACCACGCTGGCGGCCTTGTCCTTGAGCGCCAGGACCCAGTCCAGGGCGGAGTCGCCGCCGCCGAGAACCACCACGTTCTTGCCGCGGTGCACTTCGGGGTCGCGTACCTTGTAGAACAAGTCGCGGTCGATGTGCTCGGCCACGCCCGGCACCTGCAGTTCGACCGGCTGGAAGGCACCGACGCCGCCGGCGATGATGATGGTCCTGGTGTGGAACTCGGTGCCCTTGCTGGTCTTCAGATAGAAGGAGCCGTCCTCGAAGCTGCGAACTTCGGTGGCCTGCTGGCCGAGGTGGAAAGTCGGGCCGAAGGGCTTGATCTGTTCCATCAGGCGCTCGATCAGTTCGCGCGCGCCGCACACCGGCAGGGCCGGAATGTCGTAAATGGGCTTGTCGGGGTACAGCTCGGTGCACTGGCCACCGGGTTCGGGCAGCGTATCGATCAAGTGGGCCTTGATACCGAGCAGGCCCAGTTCGAACACCTGGAACAGGCCGCAAGGTCCGGCACCGATAATCACCGTGTCCGTCTTGATGGTCACCGCGCATCTCCTGCTGAACGGCGCCACGGTTTTGCGGCACCATAAGGGCGCGAATGATAGGGCCTGCTGCACTGCGGAAAAAGCGGTTACCGGTTATTTTCTTAGTCCAATTGGGAATAAGAGAGTGCTCCCTTCCCCACTGATTCTCGCCTGCCATTCATGTAATTTATTTATAATCAATGGATTGCAATTTATTTTTAAAGTAGCGATCCGCATCCGCTTCTGAAGAGGAGGAAGGCTGAGCATGTCGAACGCCCCGCTGGATCAGGCCGGCGCAGTCCGCGACGAGAACAGTTTCGACCCGCTGCGTATTCTGCCTTTCCTCAAAAGCCGGATCCCCGGCCTGGCTGACGGCCCCCTCGAGTTGAAGCAGTTCCAGGGCGGCGCGTCCAACCTCACCTACCTGCTGAAGATCGGCGACCGCGAGACCATCCTGCGCCGTCCGCCCGGCGGCACCAAGGCCAAGTCCGCGCACGACATGGGCCGCGAATTCCGCGTCATGCAGCGGCTCAGCCCGCACTTCCCTTGCCCCCAGCCTCTCGCCTATTGCGAGGACGAGAGCCTGATCGGCAGCACCTTCTATGTGATGGAGAAATTGCAGGGTGTAATCCTGCGCCGCGACCTGCCGAAGGGCCTGAACTATGCGCCTGAGCAGGCGCGGCAACTATGCCTCAACCTGATCGACACGCTGATCAAGCTGCATACGCTGGACTACGAGCAGGCCGGGTTATCCGACCTGGGCAAGCCAGCGGGCTATGTCGAGCGGCAGGTCAGCGGCTGGTGCGAGCGCTTCGAGAAGGCCATCACCGACGACGTGCCGAAATGCGAGGCGCTGATGGCGTGGATCAAGGCCAAGCGCCCGGCGGACTCGGCACGGCCCGGCATCATCCATAACGACTACCGCTTCGACAACGTGGTGCTGTCGCCGGACGACAGCGCCAGCATTGTCGGCGTGCTCGACTGGGAAATGGCGACGCTGGGCGACCCGCTGCTGGACCTGGGCAACTCCCTCGCCTACTGGGTGCAGCAGGATGATCCGAAAATGATGCAGACAATCCGCATGCAGCCCAGCAACCTGCCGGGCATGCTGACGCGCGACGAGATCGTGCGCTACTACGGCGAGAAGACCGGACGCGAGATCGGCAATTACGACTTCTACTATGTCTTCGGCCTGTTCCGGCTGGCGGTGATCGCCCAGCAGATCTACTACCGCTACAAGCTGGGCCAGACCAAGAACCCCAGGTTCCAGGCCTTCGGCATGTTCGTCACAGTGCTGTCGCAGGTGGCCGACGGGGTGATTCAGAAATCCGTCCTCTAGGCCCCGACATGGAAATCCATACCATCGGCCATTCCGCGCGCAGTGTGGAAACACTGGTCGAACTGCTGCGGCAGAACGGCGTCGAGGAAGTGGTGGACGTGCGCAGCGTGCCACGCTCGCGCTACAACCCGCAGTTCAACAGCGATGCCCTGCGCAAATCGCTGGCCGCCGCCGGCCTGGCCTATCGCCATATGCCGGGCCTGGGCGGCCTGCGCAAGCCGCGCATCGATTCGCCCAACGATGGCTGGGAAAGCGAGGGCTTCCGCGGCTACGCCGACTACATGCAGACTTCAGGATTCGAGGCACAACTCACGGAATTGATCACGCTGGCGCAAACGAAAAGGCTGAGTCTGATGTGCGCCGAGGCGCTGCCCAGCCAGTGCCATCGCTCCCTCATCGCCGATGCCCTGAGCGCACGCGAAGTCACGGTACAGCACATTCTCGACGCGGGGCGCCGGCAACTGCACGCCCTCACCCCGTGGGCGGTTCGCGAAGGAACGCGGCTGCGCTATCCCTTCACGCTTCGGGCCGATTAGAACCGGGGCGTCTGCACCCGGCTAGAATATCCACTTCAATCAAAACAATAGAGGAGCCACCATGTCCACCAAATTGTTCGATCTCAGCGGCCGCGTCGCCCTGGTCACCGGCGCTTCGCGCGGCATCGGCGAGGCCACGGCGCGGCTGCTGGCGGAACAGGGCGCCCACGTCATCGTCTCCTCGCGCAAACAAGAGGATCTGGACAAGGTGGCGGCTTCGATCACGGCGGCCGGCGGCAAGGCCACGGCCATCGCCGCGCACCAGGGCGAATCCGCGGCGCTGAAGAACCTGATGGAGGAGATTACCGGGCAGTTCGGCCGGCTCGACATCCTGGTCAACAACGCGGCCACCAATCCCTACTTCGGGCATATCTCGGATACCGACGCGGGCATGATCGACAAGACCCTGCAGGTCAACATCAAGGGTTACTTCGAGCTGTCGGCCCTGGCCAGCAAGCTGATGAAAAAGGGCGGCGGGGGCGCCATCGTCAACATCGCTTCGATCAACGGCGTCAAGCCCGGCAATATGCAGGGCATCTACTCCATCACCAAGGCGGCGGTGATCAACATGACCCTGGCCTTTGCCAAGGAATGCGCGCCATGGAAGGTGCGGGTCAATGCGGTACTGCCGGGTCTGACCGATACCAAGTTCGCCTCGGCCCTGACCAAGAACGACCAAGTCCTGAAGACGGTGCTGCCGCAGATCCCAC
>JAQGNS010000518.1 GCA_028291705.1 Nevskia sp. | reverse complement strand
GCTTCTGCGCCGCCTTGAAGCGCGGCAGCACCACCTTGATGGCGACCTCCAGGAAATATTGCTGCTGCGCGTAATTCGGAATCCAGGTGCCCGGCGTCTTGCTGTTGCCGCTGCTGCCGTTATCGCCACGCCCCGGCGTCTCGGCCTTGAGCTTGGCGGCAGCGATGGCATCCTGCCATTCCTGCGGCAGCGTCAGTACGCCCTTGGGGCCGGTGCTGTCGTCGAGGATCAGCGTGCCGCCGTCCTTCATCGCGCCGAGATTCTGGATCGCCGCCGGCCCCACCTTGCCGATCGCCGCCGTCGAGTAACCCAGCTTCTGCGCCGCCGCCAGTACCGACTCCTCGTTGAGATAGTTGCCGGCGTAACGCTCGTCGCCGTCGATCTCCTGCAATACCGCATTGCTTTCCAGGAACGGCGCCAGGCTGTCGCCGGCAGCCTTCACCGGAAAGCCGACATTGACCACGTTGCTGAAGTCGCCGGTATCGCCCAGCAGGTGCCCGGTGGCGAAGGCCGAAGCATTGGCGGTGGTGAAGGTGGGGAACAGCGAATGGCTGTTGCGGAAGTTCACGCCCTCGTCGCGCAGCGCGGCCATCGCCGGCGCCGTCTCCTTGCTGACGATGGCCGCGCGCAGGCCGTCCGGCACGAACAGGATGACGTTGTGCGGAGTGTTGTCCGCGAAGGCGAGGCCGGGCAGCGAGCACGCCACGGCTGCAAGACACAACGCGACTTTCCGCGATTCGAATTTCATGATCCGCCTCCCCGTTGGATTTCCAATGATGAAACCGCCCCGTGACGGATTGAGGAAAGCCGCCGGAACACTTGATTCTTCAAAGCACGCGGGTCTGCACCTCGCGCCCACGCTCGACCAGCCGGACACCATCGGCCGAGGTTTCCACCACCGTCACCGAGCCGTTGTCGGGCCGGAAACAACAGACACTGTCCTGCCCCAGTGCCAGCCCGACGATGACGTTGATCGGCACGAAGTGGGTGAAGATCACCGTATCGCCGCCGCAAGCCAGAACCGCCTCGCGCACGCCTTGCCGCCAGGCCGCGACCGCCGCGCCGTTGTCCCCTTCATCCGCCTGCGTCCAGTCGGCGGCGAGCAAACGCTTCAGCCATTGTTCCCGTTGCAGTCCCGGCTGCCGCGGCGCCGGCACCTCGATGACGCGGGGCTCCACCACCGGCGTGACCCGCCACAGCTCCGCCAGCGGCGCGGCCGTTTGCCGGCAGCGCCGCATCGGGCTGGTCAGGATAGGCAACGGCCCCGGCAGCCGCGCCTGCAACTCCCGCGCCGCCGCCCTGGCCTGCTCCAGGCCTTGCACGCCCAACTCGGGGTCCAGCGGATCGGCGGGGACGTCGGCGATGCGCCCGTGGCGCACGAGATAGATCAGGGGCATGGGCCTTCGGAAGATGCGGAATCGATGCCTGATTATCCGTCTTCAGGGCCATCGCCGGTCGAAGTCGAATGGCATCATTTCGATGCCGCGACAGCGGTCGGCTGAAGTTTTACGCAAACCCGCGGTTGACCTGCGACAGGGCCGAGGTGATGGCGCGCGCGTTGACGATCAGCGCGCCGAGCAGGGCACCGCCGGCCGCCGCCAGGGCGCCATAGCTGCTGACACCGAAAGCGCAGACCAGCACGGCGACCACAGCCCCCGAGACGACGGCGACGCTGATGCGCCGGCTATCCCATTCCACCACCGCGTGCCGCACGCCGGGACGGCCGACGCCGTTGGCCCACTGCACACTCAGCAGCAGGGCGTAGACCGTGAGCTGCGCGGTGTACGGCTGGCCATACAGGGCCAGGGTCAGCGGCGCCGCCAGCAGCATCGCGGCGACGAGAATCGAGCTGTACAGCAACGCCGCGCCGAGCTGCCGCAGCAGGGCCTTGCGCTGGCACTGCACCGGCGTGGAAGCGGGCAGGATGTCGGGGGTGCCGGCCAGGTTCAGCGCCGGCAGGAAGAAATCGACGATCAGCGCGGTGCGCGCCGCCACGGCATAGGTGGCCATCTGCACCGCAGGCGCCCATACCGCCAGCACGCCCAGCGGCCCCCACACCAGCAGGCCGCGGGCCAGGCCGATCAGCGCCCGTTCGTCCACCGCCTCCAGCACCTCGCGGCAGATCGGCTGCGCGGCATCGGCCAGCCTGGTCGGGAAGGCGCGCCAGGCCAGGGCCGCCGCGAGCAGCGCTGCGGCGATGCTGCCGGCGAGGAAGGCCCAGGTGTAGAGCATCAGCGGCGCATCCGGCGGCGCCAGCGCCACGGCCAGCAGGATCGACAGGTTGAGGGCATAGGCCGCCACCATCATGCCGAACAGGGTGCGATTGGCGGCGCGCAGGGTTTCGCCGATGAAGGTGGAGAGGCTGACGAAGGGGATCGCCAGCACGAACGGCAGGTAGGTCTCCAGCACCGGCTGGAAGCGCGGCGCCTGGATGTCGAGGTCGGTAGTGATCACCAGCAGGGCGCCGCAGACCAGGCTGGAGCGCAGCAGCACGCGCCGGCCGAGCTGGATCAGCAGCACGCCGTCGGCGATGCCGGTGATGGCGGCGCGCCGGCCGATCAGGTGATGGGCCA
>JAQGNS010000472.1 GCA_028291705.1 Nevskia sp. | reverse complement strand
GGCGAGGAAGCGCGCAAATTTTTGGCTGTTCATAACGGATCGTGATGTGAACGACGAAGCGAAGACCAAGGACGAGGCGGTCGACTACAAGAAGACCCTCAACCTGCCGCAGACGGCATTCCCGATGCAGGCCAACCTGGCGCAGCGCGAGCCGCAGATGCTGGCGCGCTGGGAGTCCGAGAAGCTGTACGAGCAGGTGCAGGCGGCCAGCCGCGGGCGCAAGCTGTACTGGTTCGTCGATGGACCGCCGTATGCCAATGGCGATATTCACCTGGGTCATGCGGTCAACAAGACGCTGAAGGACATGGTGGTGAAGGCGGCGCGCCTGGATGGCCACGATGCCGCGTTCGTTCCCGGCTGGGATTGCCATGGCCTGCCGATCGAGCTGCAGGTGGAGAAGAAGTTCGGCAAGGTAGGGCAGAAACTCGACGCCGCCGCGTTCCGCGCCAAGTGCCGCGAATACGCGCTGGAGCAGATCGACCGCCAGCGCAAGGATTTCAAGCGCTTGGGCGTGCTGGCCGACTGGGACAAGCCGTACCTGACAATGCAGCCGGCCTACGAGGCGGAGCAGCTGCGGGTGTTGGCGCGTATCGTCGAGAACGGACATGTGGTGCGCGGCTTCAAGCCGGTGCACTGGTGTCTGGACTGTGGCTCTTCGCTGGCCGAGGCCGAGGTGGAGTATCAGGACAAGCAATCGCTGGCGATCGATGTGCGCTTCATGGCGGTCGATCCCGCGGAGCTGTCGAAGCGCTTTGGATTGAACGATATGGTGCCTGCGGGCCTGGTGATCTGGACCACCACACCGTGGACGCTACCGGCGAACCAGGCGATCAGCGCGAATCCCGAGCTGGACTACGTCTTGGTGGAGATGGGTGAGTTCGGGCGGCTGGTGTTGGCTGAAGGGCTGCTGGAAGCGGTCGCGCAGCGTTATGGCGTGAGCCCGAAAATCCTGGGCCGGGCCAAGGGCGCCGCGCTGGAAGGGTTGAAGGCGCAGCATCCGTTTGCCGAGCGGCAGGTGCCGGTGATCCTGGGCGACCACGTCACGCTCGAGGCCGGTACCGGGCTGGTGCACACCGCGCCGGCGCACGGCGTGGACGATTATGTGGTGGGCAAGAAGTACGGCCTGCCGGTAGACAACCCGGTCGCCTCCGACGGCAAGTTCGTCGATGGCACGCCGGTGGTGGCGGGCATGCATGTGCGCAAGGCGGAAGAGCCGATCATCGAGGCCCTGCGCGGCTGCGGCGCGCTGGTGCACTTGGCGAAGATCACCCATAGCTATCCGCACTGCTGGCGCCACAAGACGCCGCTGATCTTCCGCGCTACGCCGCAGTGGTTCGTGTCGATGGACGAGAAGGGGCTGCGCGCGCGGACGGTGGAAGAGATCGGCCGCACCCGCTGGATTCCCGGCTGGGGCGAGGAGCGCATCCGCGAGATGGTGGCGGGGCGCCCGGACTGGTGCATCTCGCGCCAGCGTTTCTGGGGCGTGCCGCTGGCGGTGTTCGTGCACCGGCAGACGCAGACCCTGCATCCGCAGACGCCGGCGCTGCTGCAGCGCGTGGCCGCAAAGGTGGAGCAGGAAGGCCTGGAAGCCTGGTTCGGCTCCAGCGTGACCGACTGGCTGGGCGCGGAAGCGGGCGAATACGACAAGTGCCCGGATACGCTGGACGTATGGTTCGATTCCGGCTCCGCGCACCAGTGCGCTTTCGTGTCGACCAATCCGCAGGCCCTGGGGC
The DNA here is from genome assembly GCA_028291705.1 of Nevskia sp. Classification (GTDB taxonomy): domain Bacteria; phylum Pseudomonadota; class Gammaproteobacteria; order Nevskiales; family Nevskiaceae; genus Nevskia. Next base: position 17,673 of record JAQGNS010000472.1, on the reverse strand, counting down.
CGGATGGCCTGGCGCCGCAGGCGGACATGTACCTGGAAGGCTCGGACCAGCATCGCGGCTGGTTCCAGTCGAGCCTGCTGACCTCGGTGGCGATGCGCGGGCGCGCGCCGTACAAGGCGGTGCTGACCCACGGCTTCACCGTGGACGAGCAGGGCCGCAAGATGTCGAAGTCGATGGGCAACGGCATCGAGCCGCAGCAGATTTCCAAGACGCTGGGTGCGGACGTGCTGCGCCTGTGGGTTTCAGCCAGCGACTACAGCGGCGAGATCACCCTGTCCGACAACCTGCTCAAGCGCATCGCCGATGCCTACCGGCGTATCCGCAACACGGCGCGTTTCCTGCTGAGCAATCTTGACGGCTTCGATCCGGCGCGGGATGCGGTGCCGGTGGAGCAGATGGTGGCGCTCGACCTGTGGGCGCTGGACAGTGCGCGCAAGCTGCAGGATGAGATCGCGGTGGCGTATCGCGATGCGCAGTTCCATCAGGTCTACCAGAAGCTGCACAATTACTGCGTGGTCGATCTGGGCGGCCTATATCTGGATGTGCTGAAGGACCGGCTCTACACCATGCCGGCGAAAAGCCCGGCGCGGCGGTCCGCGCAGACGGCGATGTACCACATCGTCGAAGCGCTGGTGCGCTGGATCGCGCCGATTCTGTCGTTCACCGCGGACGAGATCTGGCGGCTGCTGCCGGGCGAGCGTGCGGCCGCCGGCGCTTCGGTATTCGCGCAGACCTGGCACGCGTTTCCCGGGATGGCCGCGGCACCGGCGGTGGCGGATGCCCACTGGCCGCAGCTGCTGGCGGTGCGTGAGGCGGTAAAGAAGGTACTGGAGGATTTGCGCGCGCGGGAATTGATCGGCTCGGCGCTGGATGCCGAATTGACCCTGTACGCCGACGGGCAGGTCCATGAAGCGCTGGCGGCAGTCGGATCGGAGTTGCGCTTCTGGTTCATCACCTCGGATGCCCGGGTGGCACCGCTGGCGCAGAAGACCGCGGATGCCGTGGAGGTGAAGCTGGATACGGTGGGTTCCGCCGGCGAGGTGGTCTGGATTGCGGCGCAGGCGACCACGGCGGAGAAGTGCGGCCGCTGCTGGCAGCGGCGTCCGGACGTAGGCCAGCATGCCGGTCACTCGCAGCTGTGCGGTCGCTGTGTCGAAAACATCTCGGGCGCCGGCGAGCGGCGCCTGTACATCTAGGAACGATCGAAATGCGTTCGAACAATATTCACTGGTTGTGGCTGTCCGCCGGGGTGATTCTGGTGGATCAGCTGAGCAAGCTGGTGGTGGTGCGCAAGCTGGCCTACCTGCAGGAGGTGCCGCTGTTGCCGCACCTCAATTTCAAGCATATGCAGAATACCGGGGCGGCGTTTTCGATGTTCAACACAGCCCCCGCAGCCGTGTTCATCCTGCTTTGCGCGGTAGTGAGCGTGGCGATCCTGATCTGGCTGCGGCGGCATCCGCACGACCAGTCGTTGGTGGCGGCGGCTTTTACCCTGATCCTGGGTGGCGCGCTGGGCAATGCGACCGACCGGGCCATGCGCGGCTCGGTGGTCGACTTCATCGACTTCTATGTCGGTAACTGGCACTTCGCCGCGTTCAATCTGGCGGACAGCGCTATCACGCTGGGTGCCGGCCTGCTGATCCTGGATATGCTGCTGGAGCAATTCCGCGGCCGTAAGCACGTGGAGCCTGGGCCCGATAAGGCAGGTTAGGGGACCGGCTACCGGGGGAATAGCGGGCAACCGTTACTTCTTATCCCAACAACCGGCCTCGCCTTGCAGACCGGTGGCGCCGACTTGGCCGGTGGAAGCGAGGCTGAGGGTGCCGCAGCCTGCTTCCTTGGCCTGTTCGTTCACGGGTTCGGCGGTGATCAGGTAATAGGCGCCGGTATCGCTTGGGCCGCCGGAAGCGGAAGACGGAGCGCCCATGGGGGCGCCCAGCTTGACGCTGACACGGTAAATCGAATCCCGGGCGGCGCTTGGGGCGATGGCGCCATCCTTGGTCAGGTAGATTGCCGAGAGGGCCGAGTCCACCGGGTAGCCGAGTTGGCTCAATGTGGCGTAGGTCTTATGTTCCGCGAACCACTGCGATTCCTGGTGTGCAATCCGCTTCAGGGAAGCCTGCGCGATCACCAGCTTGCCCTGCCTGCCGTATTTGAGGAAAGCCGGTAACCCGAAAGCAGCCAGCAGGGCGAGAATCACCAGGACGATGAGTATTTCGGTCAAGGTGAAGCCGCGCAGCCGGGAATACCGCCTAGCCTGATGCAAATTCATTCTGAAATCCCTGAGAGCCTGCTTTTATGGAGCATAGGCTATACCAGCCGCGCCCGGAAAGCGCGGGTCAGGGGCGGCGGCGCGCCTTCGGTGCCGGTCCCCAACATTTTTCAACGCTGGAGCCCCCGCTTATGCCTTTTTGTCCTGATGAACTCAGGCACAGCCGTGCACATTGGATGTCGATGCGCTGGGTCTGGATCGGCTCGGCCACCAGGATGAAGCCGGTCTGCGCATCATCGGCGACCAGACCGCAGCTCTGCGCGGATGGTTCGGACGGATAAGACAGGCTGATGCGATAGATGGAGTTGATGTTGGCGCTGCCGCCGACAGTGCCGTCGGAGGAGACGTAAACGGCGGGGGTCTCATAGCCCAGGCTTTCCAGCGACAGGAGGCGTACCGCGGGATGGAGTGTCTGCCACTCGCTGTAGTGCTGGGATGCGTCCATCAGCACGTTTTTGGCGAGTTTGCTGTGTTCGTGGATGGTGTAGTCGCGGTACGCGGGCAGCAGGGTGGCCGTGAGGATTCCGGCGAGCAGGAACAGGACCAGCAGGGTCAGGGGGGCGGATTCGCCGGTGCAATGGCGGCGGAAGCGACCGGAGGATGAGGAGCGCTGAGCCATGCTATGGATCGCTTGGTTCCATATTGATCGGATTGTTGGCCCTTGAAATCGATATTCCGTGGGAGTTCATGGGCGCGGACAGTTTGGTGTGCTGCCCCGGATCCCACACGCTTCGACACGATTGATTATACGTGGTTACCCAAGGACCAGCGTCCACCCGGCAGGGCGGAAACGTGAGGTGGTTGGCGGAAGCCGCGGGATTGCCCGTTGCTGTCCTGGTCGCGTTACTTGTCCCAACAACTGCTGGGGTCTACCGTGGTACCGCTGGAATTCTGGGCTTGTTTGAGTCCAGTGGCGTTGAGGATCAAGGTCTTGCAGGCCGCATCCCGCGTTGCCTGGACGCCTTGGGCGACCGCCTGGAAGGCGTATGCCGTGGCGCTGGCCGTCGGGGTAGAAGCAAAGGAAATCTGGTAAAGGCTGCCCGATGCATTAGTGGAGGCGGTTCCCCCCTGATCGATATAGAAAGACGGCGGCGTTGTCGTGCTGGTAATGCCGTTGAGCGCGACGAAGTCGACCGCATAGCCCGTGGTCGGGTTCTGCAGCGCCTGTACTTCCTGTTTGGCCGCGAGACTCATCAACGCTGTTTTGGCCACGCTGCGGTTGGCGCGAGTGATGTATTTTCTGTAAACGTCGAAGCCGATGCGCGCCAGAATGGCGGCGATGAGCACGGCGACCAGCAGCTCGATCAGGGTGAAGCCCGAAGATTTCTTTCTCATTACTGCCCCGGCTGGAAAATCCAGCCCTCCAGCGTCACGCCGCCTGGAGTGATGTGTTGTTTGTGGTAGATGTCGGTGCTGGCGGCGGTGCTGCGAGGATCCACGCTGAGCAGGAGTGCGCCATCCCTAGCCTGGGCACTTACGCCCGTTGCGGTCAACTTATAGCAATTGGAGCAATTGGCGATCACGGTATTAGGCAGAACAAGTGCGACGGTATAGAGCGTGGTGTTCCCTTCCGCGACCGGACAATTGCCTGAGCCATAACCGATCTGGGCGAGCAGCGGATAGCCGGTATTGCTGCTGCTGGTACTGTTGCTGGCGGTGGTTCCGGCGTTGCGGGAGTAGTAGTCCTCCATCCGCTTTTGCAATTCGATCAAGCAGGCGACGCCGTTTTGCCGATTGTTCTTCAGTACTGACTTGCGGTAGCTGCGCACCGCAATGGCCGACAGTATCGAAATGATCAGGACGACGATGACCAATTCCTTTAAGGTATACCCTCGCTGCGTAACGGCGCTCATCATGGCCCCGTGTTCGGGTGGGTCTGCCGCCAATCGACTTCTCCCGGCGAAATCGAAGTTGCGACCGACGCATTGGTGGTGACGATGGAGCCGGTGGAGGTCTGGGTCACCACGGTGACCTGACCGCTGGCGTTGCCGTTGACATGCAGCGCCGGCTCGGCGCCCAGGCCCACGCCAAGAGACAGGAAATTGACGAAGTAGGTCGAGGTCGTGTCCTTTCCGAGTGCCGCATTGAACGGATTGGCAAGTCCCGTGATGTAGTTGCCGGCAAAGAGCGAGGTCAGGCCGGTGCCGAGGCACAGGCTGGTGTTCGGCGTGAACGCCGAGGCGAACAGCGTGCCGCCAAGCACCGACGTCGAGCTCAGTACGCGCTGCGCGCCATCGACCGTGTCGGTGCTCGGGAACGTGGTCAGCAGGATCTTCCAGCCGTGGGCCGTCTGCACCGCTGATTCGAGCTGCGCTTCGTTGGTGATGGTGCTGGCCAGACCGGTGATGCTGCCGTCGCTGACCTTGACCTTGCCGCTGGTGACATCCAGCAGTCCGGTGGTCGTGGCGGTGCCGAAGGTCGAGGCGGTGGTGCCGCCCTGGTCGATCACGCCGAACAGGTACTGCTGCGCGGCACTACCCAGATCGTTGGAGATGAAGAGCCGACCAGTGCCGTCGTATACCCACTTGTTGCCCTTGAGATCGGTGGTTACCGAAGGCGGTTGCAGCACCGGGGCGGCGGGATTGGTCAGGCTGGAAACGAGCCAGTTCGCCGGCGACGCAGATCCTTTGGTGTCGATCTTGAGCAGCTGGCCGGTGGGGCTGGCTGGCGTGCCGCCGGCAATTCCCACGTAGGCGGCGTCGGCGAAGAAGTCCAGATTCCAGTCTACGGATATCGGGTCTCCGCTAAAGGCATTCGCGCCGGCGGTACCTACACCGCCGCCGGTGGTCGTACTGACGGCGCTGCCGAAGTCGAACACCTGGCTGGAACTCACCGTCGTGGTGCCGCTGTTGTTGGCCAGCCTGTAGACGTACAGCTTGGCGTTCTGCGAACTGGTGGAGTTCACCAGAACGGGGGTGCTGGATTCGGCGGTAGGACCGCTGCCGACCAGGAAATACCATTTATCGGTGGTCGGAACCGCGGTGGTCGTATTGTTGACCGCGCTGAACGATATGCCGGTAGGTCCGGACGTGGTGTAACCCATCACGTTGGCCCCGAGGGGCGTTGTGCCGTTCACCTCGCCGAGCACCGTTGGCGGCGCTTCCGGGTTGGTTACGTCCAGCACGACGTAGGCCGAATGCGTGGTGATGGTGGTTGCGGTTGCTGACTGGGCGCAGGTGATCCCGGTGAAGCCGGTGAACTGGGTCTTGAGCGCGGCCGCTGTGCCTGTGGAACATGCCGGCAGGCTCAAGTCGCCGCCGCCGAAGCGCATGCCCACAACCAGAATGGTGCCCCAGCCGTAGGGATGGCAATCCTGTGAGGCAGCCGTGACCGAGGGCGTGCAGTCCGCGGTTCCGGCGAACACGTGCGCGTCGAAGGCGCGCGGCGTGCCGTCGAAATAGAACACGTGCTTGTTGTTGGTATAGGTAGCATCGGCCAGCCAGACCAGGTGCGGCAGCAGGTTGAAGGGCACGTAGGCCCACAACTCGCTGCCCAATGCGTGGGTGATTTCGCTGTGGATGCCGGTGGTTTCGAATTTCTTCAGGCTGGAATTGTAGAAGCCGGCGTTGAAAGCGTGCAGCATGCCGTCGTTGGCGCCAACATAAACGACATTGCGCCGCCGCTGGAAGTCGGCCCGGAAAGCACTGTAGGTCGCGTCGTTGTACAGCAGGTCGAATGCCTCGGCAGGAGTGCCGACCACGGTCGGCGTGGAGTTGACGATGTCGCCGAGAGGGTAGGTGTACTGGGTATTGCTGCTGTTCTTGGCGCTGGCGTAGACGATGGTGCGGTTGCGCAGGCCGGCCTGGTCCTTGCCGCGTACATAGTTGATCAGGCTGGTGGCCGACGCGGTATCCGGAACGTTGAGGATGCCGTAGTAGGTGCTGCTTGCGACCCCGGTGAATGAGCCGGGCACGAATTCCACTTGTTCGTCCGAGCCCGTCACGCCATCAAGGTTCTTGTCGATATAGGTGAAGATGTAACGTCCCGAACCGGCGCCGGCGGCAGTGCTGTAGAGACGCTGGGTGGTCTCCGCGCCGTTGTTCTGCGTCGCCAGTGCATCACGGGCGTTCCACAGGCTGTTGAGGTTGTCGAGCGTATCGGCCGCTCCATTGGGCGAGCAGGCCGCGGCGCCGCTGGGATCGCAGTTGTAGCGCTGCACCTTGGTGGTGTTGCTGACCGTGTCGAAGACCAGCTTGACCGCGGGGTTCGTGGTGAAGTTGGATTCGTTCAGGGTCGCGGAATTGGTGCTGGTGTCCTCGCGCAGATTGCCCTCGCTGTCGACGAACAGGGCCTGCAATTCACCCAGCCAGTAGGCAGTATTGTTGCTGGTGTCGGTCTTGCTGGGTATGTACAGCGCCTGGTAAGTGGCGCCGTCGCCCTGGCGCTGGTTGGCCACCACCGCCGCCGCGGTGCCGGAGCCGGTGCTGGCGGAAAGCGCATCGAACACTTTCTTCAGCTGGGTCAACAGCAATCCCGGATTGTGTACCGGGAAATAGTTGTCGGGCAGCCCCGGACCGGATACACCGGTGCTCCAGTCGGTGGCCACGGCCCGCGACGGCATGGGATTGGACGTACCTTTGACGTAGGAGAAGCCGCCGTATTTCGCGGCGTAAAACAAGGGATTCTGCAGCGTGCTTACGGCATTGGTGCCGTTGTTACTAACTTTGATCACTTGGGGCTTGGACCAGTTAGTGGGCCTTGCCGTCGTCAGAAGATTTGCATTATTTCCCGGACAGCCGTTACCGGAAACGGGGGGGGCACAACCTGGCCGCAGGAACAGGCGCTGCGCGCCTTCCGTTGTAGTGCTGCTGCTGCCGCTGACGGTAAAGCCGGCAATAAGGGAGTTGCCGGCAAAGCAGTAGATGCATTCCACGCGCACCAGCATGTCGTTGCTGGTCAGGGTGGGTGTGCCGCTGGTGCCGCAAGTCGAGCTCGAACTGGCGTCAGCGCCATTGCAGATCAGATATTTATTGCCCGAGTCCAGAAAATTGGCGCAGGTTGCACCGACACACCAGGATATCGTCGCCTTCATATCCAGATCGTGGTCGTTGCCCCAGGTGGTGTCGTCCCAGGTGATGGAGATGCTGCCGGAGGAATTGTTCGGACCGATGGGGGAGCCGCTCACATTAGGCAGCCCGAATTTTCCTGGCGTGTTGGAGGTAGTAACGACACCGATTTGCTGGCCAACCTGCACATTGCTCGAACCACAGGAGCGCCAGCCAGTATCAGCGATCGCCGCAGTGCCGCTATTGTTGGACTGGCACAGAGGGGAGAGAATGATATTGCCGCTGCCAACGGGGATAGTCAGGCTGGGCAGGCTTTCTGCGAGCGATACGGCGAAGGTCTGCACACGCTGAGTGCCGGCGATGCCTGTAGTCGGAATCAAGTCATTGGTCCAAGCGTCGAATGCCAGCCCGGCAAGCTGATATCCGCCTTCGAGTGTCGGGACTTCGGGGCAGATGCCGCGCACCTGGCTCAGATCAGTGACAGAAGTCTTGGCGGTACAGAGCGCCTGGTAAATGTTGACCAAGGCGGATGGGGCACTGCTGCTGCCGGAGTTCGCAGCCGTTTGCGTCGGTGTTTGTCCGTAAAAGCCGATGACATAGGTGCTGCTAGTACTGGATATTCCTTCATTGGTACCGACTCGAATAGTAGCGCCGTCCGCGCCTTCAGTCGGAAAGCCGGTGATGGCTGGGATTTCGTCAGTGTCGAAAGACGTCTGTCCGGTCGAAAGAATTACGATGCTGCAGGAGGCGCATGTATTGGTGCTGTTGTACGGCGGAGTCCAAGCCAAGCCATAGGGCAGACCTAAGGTGTTGTCCATGCCACTGGTACTGGGTTGGAACCCGGCGGTGCGCGCAGTCGATGAGGTGGACTGGTTGACGATATAGCGCAACGCCTCCGCGTACATTTCTGCTAGCGGATTGCCCCAGTCGGAGCAGTTTTGTGCCGAACCGCCGGAGAAGGTTGACACGTCGGTACCAGGATTGTTCAGAAAGCCATTGGCGCCGGGAGTGTCGCGATTGACGATGTCGAAGTTGTTGCAATCGTTGTAGCTGTTGGGAAAGTTAGTAGTGTCACCTCCAGGCTTGCCGCGCCACTGAGTGACCTGAAAGCGATTGAGGGTATTGATAATTCCTTCGGTTTTCGTAGTCTGATTGCAGAATGTACCGAAGCGCAGGTCGATTTCATCGCCGGTGGTGCAGGCTGTGCCTTGTCCACCGTTACCGGCGATCTGGCCAATATTGCGTCGAAGCACGCCGCCGCTGCGTGGCTGATCGTAGCTGCCTGTGATCAATCCGAAACGTAACTGGCCGGACTCTCCGTACTGTTGCAACAGCCCAGCAGGTTTGTAAAAGATATCCGTTCCTGTGGTGTACTTTTCGCAAAATGCTTCACGTAGTGTTGACGAGCCGTTATCGCAAACATCGACAAATACTTGATAAGTCGTGGCACTGCTTGTCGTGGGAGCATCCCCGTTGCCCGTACCGTCGGAAAACTGACATTGGCTGTTTTCAGTGGAAGCCCAGTTTGGCCATGAACCAGAAGCCTCAATAAGATAAGGTTTGTAACCGGTGCTGCTGTAAGCGGTGGCGCTGTTGACGTTGGAAGTGTTGCAGAAGGTGATCGCGTTGCCGCTGGTGACGCTGTAAGGTGTGTATTTGTTGGCGTCGGTGCCTGTATAGACTTTGGCGAAAGAATGAATGTCATTGGGAATGAAGGCGCGCTTCAGCACTGTCTTCTGCGTTGCCGCCGTGGACCCTGAGCTCGCGCCGGCTGTGTCAGTCGAGCGGAGGCCGCCGTAAAGTACCCAGCGGACCATATCGAGGCGCGTCATGGTCAACCAGTTGAGAAAGTTGCCGCTCCAGGGGTTGCCGGTGGTGCTGCACTGATGAGTGCCGGTGGCGACCTGAGTGCCAGCAATGAAATAGTTGTTTGACGAGGAGTAGTTGTAACAGAGCTTAGTGTCGAAATAGCCGCTGTAATCGATCGTGTCGGTGTACGTGGTCTCGATAGTACCGTCGCTGGTGAGGCTGAGGTCGGTATAGTCGGTATAGGCCTTGAACGATAGCTGCTCGTCGCGCGACAACAGCAGCATGACCAGTGGCGGCGAGGTGACAGAGTTCAGCACCGGTAACAAATTATAGGTGGTTTCGTTCTCGCTGATGGGGGCTGCCGTGGACAACGGCGTGCTGATGGGGGAGGCGGTGACCGCCAGCGCAGGGTGTGTGATGAAGAACACGGTCAGAGCGGCTGTGGCGGCAACCGCGGTGAGGGCTGCGCATCGCGTCCAGAATCCATTCAATCTGCTCAACATCGCCATTCCCCTAGTTCCTGATGACGTCGCGGAAAATCGTTGAGGTGTCCGCGCCCGCTTGCGGCGTGACGCTCTGGTCGACTCCGTGGCCATTGATGAAAAAATACAGATAGCTGCCGTTGCTGGCTGTGCCGTGTCCGGCGCCGAGGTAGCCTGCGTTCATCTGCGCGCCGGAGCCGGGAGCGAGCGCCGCATTGAGCTTGAAGACGGCGATGGTGCCGGAAATCATCGGCGGGGTGCCGCCGCTGCTACTGCTGCCCCCGCTGCTGCTGCCGAATGTCAGCGGAACCTTGTACTGCGCATCGATGTCGAGACTGCCGGGGAATTTCGCGCAGGGGAACGCGCCGCTGCATTCAGTGTTCTGGAAAAACCAGTCGATCGGCGCGCTGCCCAGCGGATACAGGCAGACGCCGTAGGTGGTGGGTGCTGTGGAGGTGCCGCATGAAGTGTGCGGCGCCGTCAGCAGCCCCACCGACACCGAATCGAATTCGCTGTCGTTGACCGAGCCGCCGGCCGCCGTGGAAGGCCAGCCGCGGTTGAAGACATTGGTGTCGACCAGGATGCTCAGCAGCCTGCGGCTGGTTTCGGAGGCTTCGAACGCCTGCGTGTGCAGGGCGTTGTTCGCGCCCATCCGCGCTTCCATTCCGCTGTTTTTCAATGCGACGAGCGCTACCATGGTCAGCAGCACCATGAAAATGATGGAAGTGATCAGCACGTAGCCCTGCTGGCGCCGGAGATTCGGAATCGAGTTCATGATCGGGTTCATGGTCCACGTACCTTGTTGCGCAGCAGGAATTCCTTGACGATCAACCTGCGCTGATATTTTTCCGAGCCGGCATAGCTGGCCGAACCGGAGCTCGATCCCGCGGTCGCGGCGTAGCTGAAGGCATTCGTCATCTGGTAGCTCTGGCTGTCCTGGAAGTTGTCCAGGGTGTCGCCGCGCACGATCATGCTGGCGCGCACGCTCAATACCTGCGCCCAGTTGGTGACCGAGCCTGCCGGCAGGTACTGGGAGATCGACAGGTTGTCGTTGGCCTGGCCGTAGGTCGGATCGATGCCGTATTCGAACTTGAGCATTTCGACGCCGTCGATCAGCGGTTGCAGATATAGTTGCACGCTGGTCTGTGCGGTACCGGCGGGATTCTGCAGGGTGGCCATATATAGTGTGGGGGTCTGCCCCTGGCCGTTGTCGACGTTGGCCAGGAAGAAGATGTTGGCCTGGTATTGGTAGTTGAGTATGCCGTTCGGCGCGTCGCCGCCGCCGCCGCCGATGGAACCTGTGGCGGCGGTTACGTCGGTGGCGCTGTTGATGTTGAACAACACGCCGTTGACACCGATCTGCGTGCGCAGCCAGTAAATCCCCGATGCGGTCGAACAGGCGGCGGGTGCAGCCGGAGGGGCGGAGATGGTGGCGATTGCGGAGCCGGAGGACGAACCACCGGACGATCCGCCGGAACTGGAAGAGCTCCCGGACGTGGTGGGCAAATAGCAGTCGGGATTTACGTAGCGGATCACCAACACATCGCTGTTCGGTACGTAGGCCTCGGAACCGGCGGAATTGGTCAGGCTGCCGACGCAACTTGCCAGCGCCGCATCGGAGAAGCCGCTACTCGCGGACTTGCCGTCATAGCCCTTGATGCCCGTTGTCGGGTCGACGATCCAGCTTGCCGCCTTGCAGACGCCGCTGCCGGTAGGGGCGGTATTGAAGGTGATCGAACCGCTGACGACCGAAGGTTTCAGCGTGCTCCAGAAGTCCGCGAGGGTGATGTAGCGATTGAGATATTCGACGGCGAAGCGCGTATTTTCCTGCGCGCGCCCGGTGCTCTGCTGCACCTGGTAACCCTGCTTGCTGTTGACGAATACCTGGACGATACCGGCGAGCAACACCAAGCCCAGGGTGATGGCGACCATCAGTTCGATCAGCGAATAGCCTCGATTGCGGTTCATGGAAGGACGGCGGCAAGGCGATAGCATTTCAGGGCGGTGGGGTCGCTGGCAGCGCAACTGGTGCCGGAGGCGCCGCTGCGGCCCGGATCCCAGTAGACGGTGACCAGGCATTTTCCCGGCGTGTTGATCGGGAACGGGGTGTCGCAGGCGATTGATACCTGGCCGCCCGGCAGGGCGCCGATATAGTTGCCGCTCGAATCTTTCGGGGTCAGGGTTTTGACCCCGGTGAGGGTGTTGGCCCCCGTGACTTGCGCGTAGAAGATGCCCATATCCCAGAGGGCCTGTTGCTGCGGCGTGCAGGCGGTGCTATAGCAGGTTCCCGCGACAGCAGGAGCGGTGCCGGCAGCAAGATTGTAGAAGCTGTTGCCATTGGCGTAGGCATTGCGGTTGGCGCGTATCCGCTCCAGCATGCTTTGCGCCAGGAATGCGGCCTGGGTGTATTGGTAGGACGTGTAGTTGCCGGTCATCGCCGTGGTTTGCAGGGCGGCGATGCCGAGCAGGCCGATCGCCAGAACTAGAACGGTGATCAGCACTTCGATCAGCGTGATGCCCGATTGTCGTTTCATTGTCCGCACAGGGAATTGGTTGGGTCGCAGACGTTGGCGCGGCCGATCTGTCTTACCACCACGTAGCGCTCGCCTTTTACCTTGGCGGTTGCCAAAGAAGGACAGGCGGTGCCCGACTTGGTGGTCGGATTGACGTCGAAATAGGCCTGCGAGTTGAGTTGTCCGGCGCCGTTGAAAGACAAGGTCCTGATCACGGTGTTGGTGGCGGTCGGGGTACCCTTGCACAGGCTGATGGTGCTGGCGCTACTCAGCGGCACTTCGGTGCGAATCAGGGTGTCGCCGGTGCTGAAACTCGCGTCGCCGTTGACATCGACGAACACCAGGTAACCCACATCCCAGGTGCCGCTGCTGGCACAACTCGAACCGTCGCTGGATACGCACATGGAAATAGTGGCGTCCCGCCGGATGGCTTCGTTGCGAGCCAATGTCACCACGCTCAATATGCCATTGGCGTCGGAAACGCCGCGGTTGAGCCGTATGCTTTTGAGGAATGAAGGAATCGTCAAGGAAGCCAGGATGGCGGCGATGGTGATCGCGACAATCAGTTCGAGCAAGGTGAATCCGGCGTTCCGCTTCATGGTGCCGGAGCTTAGCCGGACCGGCGGTAACCCCGCGTTCCAGTGTGACCAGAGGGTGGCGATACTCGACAGGCGCTCACAGCCACCCGCTGGGCGGCATGATTTCCCCGACGTGCGAAAAAAAACACGGCAACCCGGCATTGCTTCCCCCGGTACTCCCAGTCCCTTGTTGGTACATCCTTGTGCCCCTTCGAGGTCGAACGAGGGGCTTTTTTCCAGCAGTTGTTCTTTTACTGTCTAACGTTAGCAATAACAGTTCACGTAAACAACCTGTTGACCTTGTGCAGCGCTGCCTCAAGTTGGGCCAAGTCGTCCGAACCGTTGTAGATCCCCAGTGAAGCCCTCACCGTCGCCGGAATTCCGAAGCGCTGCATCAGCGGCATGGTGCAGTGGTGGCCGGTCCGTACGGCAACGCCGGACTGGTCCAGGATGGTGCCGATGTCCTGGGGGTGAGCGCAATCCATGACGAAGGACAGGATGCCGCCCTTGCGCCGGGCGGTGCCGATCAGGCGCAGGCCCGGGGTCGCGGTCAGGCGGGCGGTGCCTTCTTCGAGCAGGGCGTGTTCGTGGGCGGCGATGGTGTCCAGGCCCTGGGCTTCGATGTAATCCAGGGCAGCGGCGAAGCCGATGGCGCCGGCCATATCGGGGGTGCCGGCTTCGAACTTGTAGGGGATGTCGTTCCAGGTGCTGCCCTCGAACGAGACGGTGCGGATCATGTCGCCGCCGCCGTGCCAGGGCTGCATCGCTTCCAGGTGCTCGCGCTTGGCATAGAGGGTCCCAAAGCCAGTGGGGCCATAGGCCTTGTGAGCGGAGCAGGCGTAGAAATCGACGTCGAGCGTCTTCACGTCCACTGCCAGGTGGGCGATGGCCTGGGCGCCGTCCACCAGCACCGGAATGCCGCGGGCGTGAGCCTCGCGAATCATGTCCTCGACCGGGTTGATGGTGCCGAGGGTGTTGGAGATATGCACCACGGCAACCAGGCGGGTGCGGTCGTTCAGCAGTCCGCGCCAGGCTTCGAAATCCAGTTCGCCGCTATCGGTGACCGGCGCCGCCACCACCTTGGCGCCGACCTGCGCCGCTACCAACTGCCAGGGCACGATATTGGAATGGTGCTCCATGCCGGTGACCAGGATCTCGTCGCCGGCCTTGAGGCGGGGCATTAGGTAACTGTAGGCGACGAGGTTGATGGCCTCGGTGGTACCGCGGGTAAAGACGATTTCCTCCCGCGCCGCGCCGAAGAAGCGGGCGATGCGGTCGCGGGCAGCTTCGTAGGCGGTGGTCGCGCGTTCGGCCAGATCGTGCACGGCGCGGTGCACGTTGGAGTTCTGGTGGCGATAGTAATGATCCATCGCGCGCAGGACCGATTCGGGCTTTTGCGTGGTGGCGCCGTTGTCCAGGTAGGCGAGGCGGCCGCCGCGGACTGGCTCCGAAAGAATCGGGAAGTCGGCCCGGATGCGTTCCAGGTCGAAGGGCAGCGGAATCATGGGCCGCGGTACTGCGACATTCATTCCGCGGTCTCCTCGATGGTCGCTTCGAAAATTTCCTCCACGGCCAGGCCCATGCGGGCGGCCAAGCGGTCGCGCAAGGCCGGAATGGCGAGCTGGTCCAGTACTTCCGCACCGAAGGCGCGCAGCAGCAGGGCGCGGGCGGCGTCGGCGGCGATGCCGCGGCTGCGCAGGTATTCCAGGGCCTTGTCGTCGAGCTGGCCGACGGTGGCGCCGTGGGCGCACTTGACGTCGTCGGCGTAGATTTCCAGTTCAGGCTTGGCGTTGACCTCGGCCTTGCGCGACAGCAGCAGGTTGGCGACACGCTGTTCCGAATCGGTTTTCTGCGCGCCGGGCTGCACGATGACCTTGCCGACGAAGATCGCCTTGGCCTTGGCGTCGATGATGCCCTTGAACTGCTCGCGGCTGCGGCAATGCGGGGCGGCGTGGATGATGCGGGTCTGGTTATCGATATGACCGCCAGGTGCCGGCTGGTACAAACCGGCCAGTGCGACTTCGGCACCGGCCTCGGCCAGTACCACGTTGAAATCATGACGCACCAGGCCGGTACCGCAGTCGATGGCGACGGCTTCGAGCCGGCTGTCGCGACGCAGATTGGCGTCGATGCGGGTCAGCAGGGTGGCGTCGGCGTGCTCGTCCTGGATGCGGTACAGGGTCAGGCGGGCGCCGGGCGCCAGCTCGACTTCGATGACATGAGTGGTGAGGCGTTCCGTGCCTTGGCCCAGGAACTGGAACAGCACCGTCGCCTCGGCGTTCTCGCCCAGCTCGATGCGATGGCGCTGGTGCACCATGGCCGGCGCGGCGCCGGCACTGCCGACGGCCAGCACCTGGAGCGGGCGGGGTAGGCGCTCGTTGCGGGCCATGCGCAGGGACAGGCCACCGGTCGCGAATGCGGCGTTGAGGGCAGTGACGCTGTCGCCATCTGCGAGCAGGGGGTTTTCACCGTGCAGTGCAGTGGCCGTGCTGTGCGCCTGATCGAGTTGGCCGTTGAGGTAAACCAGGCGGTCGGCATCGGCCAGCAGCTCGGCCGTGGGAACCGCCCCACCTTCAACCACAGGCGAGAAGCGACGCTCGCTTAGCGGAGCCAGGTCGGTGTAATGCCATTCCTCGATCTTCGGCGTGGGGAAGCCGGCCTTGAGGAAACGTTCATATTGCTCACGGCGCGCGGCGCGTTGCCCGGCGGGCAGGCCGGCGGCGAACTGCTCGAAGCCTTCGGTATAAGCAGCGAGTGACATCAAGCCGCCTCCAGCCAGCCGTAGCCTTTTTCTTCCAGCTCCCGCGCCAGCTCGGGGCCTCCGCTGCGCACCATGCGGCCGCCGGCCAGCACGTGCACGTAGTCTGGCTGCACGTAGTCGAGCAGGCGCTGGTAATGGGTCACCAGGATGGTGGCTCGTTCGGGCGAGCGCAGGGCGTTGATGCCGTCGGCAACGATCTTCAGCGCGTCGATGTCCAGGCCGGAGTCGGTCTCGTCCAGGATCATCAGGCGCGGTTCGAGAATCAGCATCTGCAGGATCTCGTTGCGCTTCTTCTCGCCGCCGGAGAAGCCTTCGTTGACGCCGCGTGACAGCATCTTCGGATCGATCTTCACCAGCTTGGCGCGATCGCGCACCCAGGCGAGGAAGTCCGTCGCCTCGATCTCCGGCTGGCCGCGGTACTTGCGGCGCGCGTTGAGCGCAGCCTTGAGCAGGGTCAGGTTGCTGACGCCGGGAATTTCTACCGGGTACTGGAAGCCGAGGAAGATGCCCTCGCAGGCGCGCTTTTCCGGCTCCAGGTCGAGCAGATTCTTGCCGTCGAACAGCACCGATCCTGCGGTGACCTCATAGCCTTCGCGGCCGGCCAGGACATGGGCGGTGGTGGACTTGCCGGAGCCGTTCGGCCCCATGATGGCGTGCACTTCACCGGCGCGGACGCTCAGGTCCAGCCCCTTGAGAATGTCCTTGCCTTCGACCCTGGCATGCAGACCTTTGACTTCGAGCATCGTGTATTCCTGTAAATCCGTTGAATGACGGTCGGGGCTTCAGCCCACGGACCCTTCCAGAGAAACCGCCAGCAGCTTGCCGGCTTCCACCGCGAACTCCATCGGCAGTTCCTTGAACACTTCCTTGCAGAAGCCGTTGACGATCATCGACACGGCCTCTTCCTCGCTGATGCCGCGGGCCCGGCAGTAATACAGCTGGTCCTCGGCGATCTTCGAGGTGGTGGCCTCGTGCTCCAGCCGGGCGCTGGGATTGCGCACTTCCGTATAAGGAAAGGTGTGCGCGCCGCACTGGTCACCGATCAGCAGCGAATCGCACTGGGTGTGGTTGCGCGCGTTCTCGGCGCTTTCCAGCACGCGCACCAGGCCGCGGTAGGACTGCTGGCCGTGGCCGGCGGAAATGCCCTTGGAGACGATGGTCGAGCGCGTGTTCTTGCCGACGTGGATCATCTTGGTGCCGGTGTCAGCCTGCTGGCGGTGATGGGTCAGCGCCACCGAGTAGAACTCGCCGACCGAATCGTCGCCGCGCAGAATGCAGCTCGGATACTTCCAGGTGATGGCCGAGCCGGTCTCCACCTGGGTCCAGGACACCTTGCTGCGCCGCCCGCGGCAATCCGCACGCTTGGTGACGAAGTTGTAGATGCCGCCGCGGCCTTCCTCGTCGCCCGGGTACCAGTTCTGCACCGTCGAATACTTGATCTGCGCGTCGTCCAGCGCCACCAGCTCCACCACTGCGGCGTGCAGCTGGTTCTCGTCGCGCTGCGGCGCGGTGCAGCCTTCGAGGTAGCTGACGTAGGCGCCTTCCTCGGCGATGATCAGGGTGCGCTCGAACTGGCCGGTGTTGCGCTCATTGATGCGGAAATAGGTGGACAGCTCCATCGGGCAGCGCACGCCCTTGGGAATGAAGACGAAGGAGCCGTCGGTGAACACCGCCGAATTCAGCGCGGCGTAGAAGTTGTCGCCGAAGGGCACTACGCTGCCCATGTACTTGCGCACCAGTTCGGGGTACTCGCGCACCGCCTCGGAGATGGAGCAGAAGATCACGCCGGCTTCACCCAGCTTCTTGCGGAAGGTGGTGGCCACCGAGACGCTGTCGAACACCACGTCCATCGCCACGCCGGCCAGCATCTCCTGCTCCTTCAGGGGAATGCCCAGCTTCTTGTAGGTCTCCAGCAGCTTGGGATCGACCTCGTCCAGCGACTTCGGACCATCCTTGTGCGACTTCGGCTGCGAGTAATAGGAGATAGCCTGGTAGTCGATCTGCGGATAGTGGACGTGCGCCCACTTGGGCTGCTCCATCTTCAGCCAGCGGCGGTAGGCCTTGAGGCGGAAGTCCAGCAGCCATTCCGGCTCCTGCTTGCGCGCCGAGATCATGCGCACCACGTCTTCCGACAGGCCCGGCGCGATGGTTTCGGATTCGATCGAGGTGATGAAGCCGGCGCTGTACTCGCGCCGCCGCATCAGTTCCTGGATGTCCTGGGGTTGGGTTGCCATATCGTTCATCCTGCTTTT
>JAQGNS010000438.1 GCA_028291705.1 Nevskia sp. | reverse complement strand
CCCAGGCCGGCGGCGCCGAAGGGCAGGGCGTGCTTCTGCAGTTCCGGCAGCACGTCGCCGCTGCCGGTGTAGCTGTAGCCGGCGGACCCGTACAGCGTCAGCCAGTGGAAGAAGCCGCGCAGCGGCAGGCCGCCGTCGAGCCAGGCGGCGCCGCCGAAGGCGCCGCTGCCGGAGAGGTGGCTGGCGTCGCCGGTCGGCAGCTGCAGCATGGCGCGGGCCACGAGGTGGTCGGCGATCTGGTAGCCGGTGCCCAGGCGGATGTCGCCGAAGGTGACGCTGCCCTGGTCGACATTCAGGAGCTGCTGGCCGTTGCGGGTGTACTGGTAGTGGTAGGCGTTTTTCGGCACGTCCTCGCGACCGCCGTTGGGCAGGCCCCAGAGGTTGTGCCAGCCCTGGATGATGGAGTCGAGGATGCCGCCGCCCTGCGACAGCACCGGCACGAACAGGCCGGCTTCCCAGCGGTCGGTGATGCCGTAGTGCAGGTCGTAGGAGAGCTGGGTCACCTCGCCGTCGATGAGGATGGTTTCCGCGTCGTTGGAGCGGGCCACGTATTCGTTGGTGTCGTTGAGGTAGAGGCGCAGCTTGAGGCCGCCGCTGGGCAGCACTTCGGTCCGGCCCAGAGCGGGCAGGGCGAAGCCGCGTGCCAGCGCGCCCATTTCCACGGGGGGCGGGTCATCGGCGAATGCGATCGGGCAGATGGCCAAAGCGAGTAGTGCTAGACGACGCATGGAAGCTCCCTGTTGTAGTTCCGCTCCGGTCTTCGACCGGTCCCCGGAACGGGTCAGATTCTAACCGGCCTGATCGCCGCCGAGCTTGACGTGTTCCTTTACCGGCAGGCGCACGGTGAGGTCCAGTTCGTGAAAGCCTCTGACGCCCCGCGCCCGGTCCTCGAAGAAGAACTTGAGGCCGTGGTAGATGGTGGGGAAGGCGATCTCCTCCCACGGGATCTCGTCCTCGCGCATCAGACGGGTTTCGGAGCTTTCGTGGGTGACGCCGTGGTGGTTGTTCAGCATACGGCCGCGATGCAGCATGTAGACCTGGCTGACGTAAGGCACGGCGATCACCGCGAACAGGTCGTCGATCTCCACCAGCGCCTGCGATTCCTCCAGCGTCTCCCGTGCCGCGCCCTGGGCGCTGGTTTCGCCCAGTTCCAGGAAGCCGGCCGGAAAGGTCCAGAAACCCAGGCGCGGCTCGATGGCGCGGCGGCACATGAGGACGCGGCCGTCGGCGGCTTCCGGCACGCAGCCGGCGATGATACGGGGGTTGTGGTAATGAATCGTTCCACAGTGGTCGCAGACATGGCGCGGCAGCTGGTCGCCCGGCGGAATCCTGAATTCGACCGGATGACCGCAGGCGCTGCAGAACTTCATCAGGTTTGCAGGGGACATGAGCGCTGGTTGCGGGCTGGAAATACTGCTGCCGAAGGGTAGCAGAGTAAGTGGCAAAAGGCTGGATTTAGACGAAAAAATCGGACATCATCGCTGCAGAACTAATGCCGGAGCGCAGGCCGTCGCGCGATCCGGCTCCGCACCACCAGGCAGGGGGAGTCATGAAAAAGGTTTTGGCGTCGATACTGCTGCTTTCCGCAACCGCGACCGTGCATGCGCAGGGTTTGATGAAGAGCGTGGGCGGAGGTTCCAGTAGCAGCTCCGATTCGCAGGCCTCGGCCGACTCCTTCGACGACGACCGCAAGTACAATTTCTACGTCGGCGCCGACCTGCAGAACACCAAGCTGTCGATCTCCAACTCGGACAGCTTCAGCGGCCTCAATTCCAGCAGCTACGACAGCAAGTTCTGGGACGTCCGTGCCGGTTACCGCCTGTTCAAGGTGGTTGGCGTCGAGGTCCACTACGGCGTTCCCGACCAGGATGATGGCGATCCCGGCCGCTACAAGAAGCGCAATTACTACGGCATCTTCGCCGTGCCCACGGCCAACGTCTTCGACCTGTTCGAAATCGGCTTCCCGGTGGGCTACACCAACTCCGGCATCACTGTGAACGGCCAGACTTCCGCCGGCACCAGCGCCGTGGTGGAGAAGCACCTCAACAGCATCGCCTATGGCGCCAACCTGGAAATACCGGTGCGGGTGCTGTGGCGGGCGCTGCCGGACGTGCGCCTGACCGGCGGCGGCATGGTCTATTACCAGCGCAGCGATGCGCGTGAGTATGGCTTCCACTTCGGCTTGCGCTACGACTTCGGCTTCGGGTCGACCGCCGAAAGCGCTCCCGCGCCGTCGTCCGATGCGGCACCCGCCGATACTTCGGCTCCGGCTGATGCCACGCCTGCTCCGGCAGACGCTGCTCCCGCCCCGGCGGATGCGACGGCGCCGAAGTAGCCAGAACCCGGCTCGCTTCGTCGAGCCGGCGCGGAATCACTGGAAACAAGCTGAATCGAAAGGGCGGCCTCGGCCGCCCTTTCGCGTTTCCGGATCACTGGCAAACCTCGCGATGGAGGTCGGCAAGCGGTACAGCTTGGGCCCTAGCTGAACGCCTGGATGCCGGTTTGCGCGCGCCCCAGGATCAGGGCGTGCACATCGTGCGTGCCCTCGTAGGTGTTCACCACTTCCAGGTTGACCAGGTGGCGGATCACGCCGTACTCGTCGGAGATGCCGTTGCCGCCAAGCATGTCGCGCGCGGTGCGGGCGATGTCCAGCGCCTTGCCGCAGGAATTGCGCTTCATGATCGAGGTGATTTCCACGGCGGCGGTGCCGGCGTCCTTCATGCGGCCCAGTCGCAGGCAGCCTTGCAGGGCCATGGTGATTTCGGTCTGCATGTCAGCCAGTTTTTTCTGGATCAGCTGGTTGGCGGCGAGCGGGCGGCCGAACTGCTTGCGGTCCAGCGTGTATTGCCGCGCGCTGTGCCAGCAGAACTCCGCCGCGCCGAGCGCGCCCCAGGAGATGCCGTAGCGCGCGGCATCGAGGCAGGTGAAGGGGCCCTTCAGGCCGCTGACGCCGGGCAGCAGGTTTTCCTCCGGCACGAACACCTCGTCCATGACGATGCCGCCGGTGATGGAGGTGCGCAGGCCGACCTTGCCGTGGATGACCGGAGCGCTCAGGCCCTGCATGCCCTTGTCGAGGATGAAGCCGCGGATCCTGTCGTCATCGGTCTTGGCCCACACCACGAAGACGTCGGCGACGGGGCTGTTGGTGATCCAGGTCTTGGCGCCGCTCAGCTTGTAGCCGCCGGGCGCGGCGCGGGCGCGCGTGACCATCGAGCCCGGATCGGAGCCATGGTCCGGCTCGGTCAGGCCGAAGCAGCCGATCCACTCGCCGCGCGCCAGCCGCGGCAAATACTTCTGCCGCTGCGCCTCGCTGCCGAATGCGTGGATCGGCACCATCACCAGCGAGGACTGCACGCTCATCATCGAGCGGTAGCCGGAGTCGACGCGCTCGACCTCGCGCGCGATCAGGCCGTAGCTGACGTAGTTGAGGCCGGCGCCGCCGTATTCCTGCGGGATGGTCGCGCCGAGCAGGCCGAGTTCGCCCATCTCGCGGAAGATGGCGAGGTCGGTGCGCTCATGGCGGAAGGACTCCAGCACGCGCGGCATCAGGCGGTCGCGCGCATAGGCGGCGGCGCTGTCGCGCGCCATGCGCTCTTCCGCTTCCAGCTGCTCGTCGAGCCGCAGCGGGTCGGCCCATTGGAATTCGACGGCTTTGTGCATGGCGTGCTCCGGATCAAGTCGGCGCCGTCAGGGCGTGAACCCCGAGGGGCGCGGTGAACTGTGCGGCAGATCGCCCATTTTTGCAGGGTTTACCGATCTTTACGCCACGGCAACGCTTATAAACCCGGGGGCGGCGTCCAATGTTTGCGTACTCCCACGCGCCTCCCAGGAACATCCATGCGTAAATTGATCTTTCTTCCCGCTGTCGTACTGGCCGCGGCCATGCTCTCCACCGCCGTTAGTGCGCAGGACCAGGGCCCTGGTCCCGGCGGCCATCATGGCTGGCACCACCATCGCGGCGGCGCCATGATGCACGAGCTGAAAGAGCTGAACCTGAGCGATGCGCAGAAGGCCAGCGTCAAGGCCTTGTTCAAGACCAGCCATCAGCAGCTCAAGCCGCAGTTCCAGGCACTGATGACACAGCGTCAGGCGCTCAACGCGGCCACCCCGGGCTCGCCCGCCTTCCAGAACGCCGCCACCAGCCTGGCCCAGGCCGCGTCCTCCGCCGCCAGCGCCCGCGTGCAGGAAGAAGCCACCCTGCGCACGCAGATCTACGGCCTGCTCACCGATGCGCAGAAGTCGCAGCTGGCGACGCTGCAGGCGCAGCACCAGGCAAAGGTCGCCGCCTGGCAGGCCAAGCACGCCCAGGCCCAGTCCGCGAACTGAGCTGCATCACCAAGCCCGCGCCGGCACGACTGCCGGCGCGGGCTTTTGCTTGTTTGAACAGTCCCGACAGGACGTCGGGTAGCTTGGACAGGACGTCCACGATGTCCATTACCTGCACTGATTGCGCAGGAAGGCCACAGCATCAGGCACCGAGGTGAACTGATGCTCGTCGTCCGCAGCCGGACGCTCGACCAGCCAGGCCGACAGGCGCACGCCGGTATCGCGGCGCTGCGCGCGGCCCAGCCGCACGCAGAACGGCGCGCCGTTCGGCACCAGTTCGATCAGGGCCTGTTCGAAATCGGCAAGCAGCGACATCGGCTTGTCCGCCCCGTCCACGATCCTTCTCAATTCTTCCGCGGTTCCCCGCGTCAACACGATCTTCTTCACGACTTCTCTTCCTTCGCGTGCTGCGCGCACGCATGCGCCCCTGCTGCTGGTGCCGGGCGGGTTCGGAAGAGGTTTGGTGCTGCTTGAAGCTGGTAAACCTGGGTCTTCGTTTCCCGTCTGGCGAACCTGACGGGAGGGGACCGGTCAGGTATTACTGGACGCGATGAGCTCGCGCTTTGCCGTTAATGACAATGTTCTGCGGCTGTTTGTTGCTGCCAAACTGCTGCGACATCGGCACGGCAAGGCTGGTGGACATGCGCCAGAGCCCGTGCGCACGCACGCAGGCATAGGCGGCGCCGGAGCGCATGGCCTGTGCAGCGATGGTGTGGGTCTGGTTCAGCATGTTGTCAGCGGTCAAAGGTGATGCAGATGGTCCGATGTTAGCTGGGCGGGATGACGCTTTCAAGTATCGCGTGAGCCCGCTGATGGAATCATTGAGAATAAGCACATCACTCTGCGAGCCCGCATATGCTCAATATCCTGGCAGTTTCCGGCTACCGTTCACTGCGTAACCTAGTGGTGCCGCTGGGCCGTCTCAACCTGGTGACGGGCGCCAACGGCAGCGGCAAGTCCAACGTCTATCGGGCGCTGCGCTTGCTGGCGGATACGGCGCAGGGCGGGGTGGTGGCTTCGCTGTCGCGCGAGGGTGGGCTGGACTCGACGCTGTGGGCCGGCCCCGAGGCGTTTTCACGGGGGATGAAGCGCGGCGAGCTACCGATACAGGGTGGCCCGCGGCGTGAACCGGTCAGCCTGCGGCTTGGGTTCGCCGGCGAGGAATACGGCTACGCCATCGACCTGGGGTTGCCGCAGCCGAGCCGTTCGGCTTTTGGTGGCGATCCCGAGATCAAACGCGAATGCATCTGGAACGGGCCCAAGCTGCGCCCCGCGGCCCTGCTGGTCGACCGGCACAACTCCGTGGTGCGGGTGCGCGGGGAGGACGGCGAGTGGGATACGGTCTCCGAACACCTTCCGTCTTACGACAGCATGCTGGCGCAACTGGCCGACCCGCAACGTGCGCCGGAAGTGCTGATGCTCCGCGAGCAGATCCGCTCCTGGCGTTTCTATGATCATTTTCGTACCGATGCCGATGCACCCGCGCGCCAGCCGCAGATCGGCACGCGAACGCCGGTGCTGGGGCATGACGGGCGCGACCTCGCGGCGGCCTTGCAGACCATTCGCGAGATCGGCGATGGCGCCGCCCTGGACGAAGCCATCGGCGATGCGTTTCCGGGCACTGAACTGGCCATCAACATTGCCGAAGGGCGCTTCGCCGTGGAGTTGCAGCAGCATGGCTTGCTGCGGCCGCTCAGCGCGACCGAGTTTTCGGACGGAACGCTGCGCTATCTGTTGTGGATCGCCGCCCTGCTCACGCCCAGGCCGCCGCGGTTGATGGTGTTGAACGAACCGGAGACCAGTCTGCATCCGGATTTGTTGCCGGCACTGGCACGCCTGATCGGCGTGGCGTCAAAGCGTACCCAGGTGTGGGTGGTGTCGCATGCCTCGCGCCTGATCGCGGCGCTGGAGCAGAATCCGGAATGCCAGTCGCTCGTGCTGGAGAAGCAGTTGGGCGAAACCGGCGTGGTGGGACTCCATGAGATGGATGCTCCATCCTGGCACTGGCCGCAGCGTTGACTGCGGCCAGTGCACCTACAAGCCGTATTTGAACCGCGGGTTCAGTCCGGCAGCCGCAATCCCTTCGTCTCCATCGCGAACGGAATGATCAGCAGTCCCAGCAGGAAGGCGAGGGCGGTGGTCGCCACCGGGATGCCCATGCTGCCGTAGTTGTGAATCGCCGTGCCGAGCAGGAAGTTGACGCCGGCGCCGATCAGGCGACCGAAGGAGGTGGCGAAGGCGAAGGCGGTAGCGCGTACCGCGGTGCCGTACTGTTCCGGCAGCCACAGGCTGAACACGGCGAAGTTGCCGCCGAAGAAGCCGAGGAAGAACAGCACCGAGATAAAAGGCACCAGGCCGTTCGGCAGGTAGAAGGCCCAGCCGAAACTGAGCCAGATGCAGCAGGCCATGCCAACGAAGAACAGGCCCAGGGTCTTGCGCCGGCCGAAGCGCTCGGCCAGCAGCGGTACCGCCAGGCAGCCGAGGATGGTGCCGATCGACAGCAGCCCGGTGCCGAGGGATGCGGTGCGCACTGCCGTGACGGTGTCCATGCCCTGCTTCTTCGCCAGGCTGATGATGGCGCTGGGCTCATACACCGCGCCAGCCCACAGGCCGATGATGGCCACGGTGAGCAGCGCGGCGTTGACGATGGTGCGGCGGCGATACTGCGCATTGAAGATCTGCGCCAGCGGGCTGGCGGCCTTGGTCGCGATGGTGGTGGCGGCCTTGGCCCATTTCTCCGGCTCCTTTACCTTGAACATGATGTAGAGCGACAGCAGCACCGGCGCCAGTCCGCACAGGAACATGGCGCGCCAGCCGAAGTACGCGCCCACGGTGAAGTTCAGCGCGGCGGCGAGGAAGAAGCCGGTGTAGTAGCCGGTCTGCAGGTAGCCCGCACCCATCTTGCGGCGATCCTCCGGCCACGCTTCGGCCACGTAGGTGCCGGCCAGGGCCCATTCGCCGCCGATGCCGATGCCGGCGAGCAGGCGGAACAGGCCGAGCTGCCACACGTTCTGTGACAGCGCGGCGGCGCCGGTGAAGACGGCGTAGACCACCACCGAGGCGGCGAGCACGCGGGTGCGGCCGAAGCGGTCGGCGATCGGCCCCCAGATGAAGGCCAGGCCCCAGCCCACCAGGAACAGGGCGAACAGGATCGAGCCGACCAGGCCGACGTTGGCGGGGGAGCCGTCCATGCCCGACTTGGGCAACAGCTCGGTCAGCGCCGGGCTCAGCACCAGGGCGTAGATGAATGAATCCATGCCGTCCAGGGTCCAGCCGGTCCAGGCTGCCCAGAAGCCGGTGATCTGGTTGCGCGACAGCTTGCTGCGTTTGCCGGGGGCGGCAGTCGCCGCAGCCGGATTGGAAATACCGCTCATGATCTTCTCCTCCATCGTCTCGCGGCTGGGCCGCGTTTGCTATTGATCGGACTGGCCGCCGGGGCGATCGCCGTCTTGCTTGCTGCAATTTCGAATATTGTATACATTATGCAAATGACGAACACAAGCTACCGCTTCGGCAATCCGCTGCTCGGCCGGCTGAGTTCGCCGGAGGTGATCGCCGAGTCCCTGCGGCAGGCGATCATCGAAGGCCAGCTGGGGCCGGGCGAGTCCTTGCGACAGGAAAACCTGGCGCAGCACTTCTCGGTCAGCCGCATCCCCGTGCGTGAAGCGCTGCGCCAGCTGGAGAGCGAGGGCTGGATCGTGCTCGAGCGCAATCGTGGCGCTCGCGTCAGCGCGTTGAGTGCCGACGAGGTGCGCGAGATCTACGAGATCCGCGCCTCGCTCGAAGTCACCGCCCTGCGCCTGGCCGCGCCGCGGCATACGCCGCAAAGCCTGGATCGCGCGGCTGCGATCCTGCGCGCCGCGCATGGCGAGGCGGACCGCTCCCTGCACGTGCAGCACAACCGAGAATTCCATCTGGCGCTGTATGCGCCGGCCGGGCGTCCGCGACTGTCCGCGCTGATCGATTCTCTGCACAGCCAGGGCGAGCGTTACCTGCGTCTGAAGCTGGACCTGCCGGCGTACAAGCAGCAGTCGGACGACGAGCATGAACGGATTCTCGCGGCGGTGCGCAGCGGCGAGATCGAAACCGCGGTGAGGATTCTCGAACCGCACCTGCTGCAAACCGGCGAGATGGTGGCGCGCTACCTTGCCGAGCATCTTGCGGACAAGGCGCCGGGTAGCGGCAAGCGGCGCAATGGGGTCAGGAAGACCGGTGCAGCGGCCGGCGCATAATCGCCGGGCCGCAATGAAGGAGCAGCGATGGGCATGAATCAAACCGCAGGCGAAGCTGCAGTCGTCGGGCGCTCATGGACAACCTTGCGCGACGCCAAGGCGCGGCGCCTCGCCGCCCTCGGCGCGCCGGCCGGCAACAAGGTGCTCGAACCGCGCGCCATGGTAGAGACGCTGCAGAAGCTGCTCCAGCCCGGCGACCGCGTGGCGCTGGAAGGCAACAACCAGAAGCAGGCGGACTTCCTGTCGCGCGCGCTGGTGCAGGTCGATCCGCAGAAGATCCATGACCTGCACCTGCTCATCTCCACCATCAGCCGTCCCGAACACCTGACGCTGTTCGAGCGAGGCATCGCGCGCAAGCTGGATTTCTCCTTCGCCGGCCCGCAGAGCCTGCGCGTGGCGCAGCTGCTGGAAGACGGCAAGCTGGAGATCGGCTCGATCTACACCTACGTCGAACTGTACGCGCGCATGTTCATCGACCTGACGCCGCACATCGCGCTGGTCTGCGCCGAGAAGGCCGATGCACAGGGCAATCTCTATACGGGCCCGAACACCGAGGACACGCCGACCATCGTCGAGGCGACGGCGTTTCGCCACGGCATCGTCATCGCCCAGGTCAACGAGTTGGTGGACGGGTTACCGCGCGTGGATATCCCCGGCTCCTGGGTCGACTTCGTCGTGATCGCCGACAAGCCGTTCGCGGTCGAGCCGCTGTTCACCCGCGATCCGCGCCACATCACCGAGCTGCAGGTGCTGATGGGCATGATGGTGATTCGCGGCATCTACGAGCGCCACGGCGTCACCTCGCTCAACCACGGCATCGGCTTCGACACTGCCGCCATCGAGCTGCTGCTGCCGACCTACGGTGAATCGCTCGGCCTCAAGGGCAAGATCTGTCGCAACTGGGCGCTCAATCCGCATCCGACGCTGATTCCCGCCATCGAGAGCGGCTGGGTGGAAAGTGTGCACTGCTTCGGCAGCGAGGTCGGCATGGAGGACTACATCCGCGCGCGGCCGGACATCTTCTTCGTCGGCGCCGACGGCAGCCTGCGTTCCAACCGCGTGCTGTGCCAGCTCGCGGGGCAGTACGGCGTGGATTTGTTCATCGGCTCGACCCTGCAGATGGATGCCGACGCCAATTCCTCGACTGTCACCCTGGGCCGGCTCGCCGGCTTCGGCGGCGCGCCCAATATGGGCCACGATCCCAAGGGCCGCCGCCACAGCAGCGCGCCCTGGCTCAACATGATCACCGCCGACGCGCCGGTGGTGCGCGGCCGCAAGCTGGTGGTGCAGCTGGCGGAAACCTTCAAGAAAGGCGGCACGCCCACCATCGTCGAATCGCTCGACGCGATCGAGGTCGGAAAAAAGAGCGGCATGCCGATCGCGCCGGTGATGATCTACGGCGATGACGTCAGCCATGTCGTCACCGAGGAAGGCATTGCCTACCTGTACAAGACCGACAGCGGCGAAGAGCGCCGCGCGGCCGTTGCCGCCATCGCCGGCGCCACGCCCATTGGCCTGCGCGCCGATGCCGCGCGCTGCGCCGCGCTGCGCGCCCGCGGCGTCATCGCTTATCCCGAAGACCTCGGTGTCTCGCCCATGGCGGCGAAGCGTTCGTTGCTGGCCGCGCGCAGCATCGAAGATCTCGCGGCCTGGTCCGGCGGGCTATACCGGCCGCCGGCACGTTTCCGTAGCTGGTAGGGGTTTCCATGAGCGCCATCGGCACCGCCTTGCGCGCCTCCGTCAGCCGGCGGCTGACGCGCTGGCGCGAGCGTCCGCAGTTCCACGCCCGGCAACTGGCCGACCTCGCGGTGGAAGCGCTGATCGCCGAAGCGATGCTCACACCCAAGCCGGCGCTGGTCGACCAGCGCGGTCCCGGCGCGCACCGTGATCTCGATCTTGGCCGTCTGCTGCGTTCCGCCCGTTCCTTGCGTGGCGCCTTCCTGGACATGGCGACGGTCGCCGCCGGCCGCGCGCCGGGTCAGGCGCTACGTGAAGAGCTTGCCGCCATCGGCCGCGCCGGCGAAGCCGACATGCTCGCCGCCACCGAGGGCAGCAATGCGCATCGCGGCGCCATCTGGGTTCTTGGTTTGCTGATTGCCGCGCGCGCCAGCGGCGGTACGGCGGCTACGCCGCATGAAGTTGCCGCGATTGCCGCGCGCATCGCGCAGTTCGAAGACCGCCATGCGCCGCGCCTGGATTCGAACGGACTGCGCGTGTGCGAGCGCTACGGCGTGGCCGGCGCGCGCGGCGAAGCTTATGCCGGGTTCCCGCACGTCGTTGATATCGGGCTGCCTGCGCTGCGGGCCGCACGCGAACGCGGCGCGGATGAAACCTGCGCGCGGCTCGACGCCCTGATGGCAATCATGAGCAGCCTCGACGACACCTGCCTGCTGCATCGCGGCGGCTGGCCGGCGCTGCGCACCGCGCAGTCCGGCGCCGCCGCCGTGCTGGCCGAGGGCGGCACTTCCGCTGCCGAAGGCTGGCGCGCGCTGCTGCGCCTGGACGCGGAGCTGCTGGCGCTGAACGCCTCGCCGGGCGGCTGCGCCGACCTGCTCGCCGCCTGCCTGTTTCTCGACCGCGCGCAGCCGTTGGCCGCTACGCGCGTTCCACATTCCTCTACGAGGTAATCCGCATGGAAAAGATCGAACTCGATTATCCCGCCCGGCACGCCGTGCCGCGCCGCGTGCATGTCGGCGTGGTCGGCTCCGGCGATCTCGAAGTACTGCTGGAGCCCTCCCCGGATCAGCGTGCGCACGTACTGGTCAACACCAGCGTCGATGGTTTCGGCGTGGTGTGGAAGAGCGTGCTGGACCGTTTCTTCGAGCGCTTCGGAGGCGCGGCTTCGATCGAAATCAACGATTTCGGCGCCACCCCCGGCACCGTGATGCTGCGCCTGGAGCAGGCGGCGGAAGCGGTGCGCGCATGAGCGCCGTCGCCGCCGTACGCAACCACCGGCAGTTCCTCGGCCGGACCAGCTTCATCGAAATGGGCGCGCGCGAACGCGCCCGTTCCATCCTCGACGAGGGCAGCTTCCGCGAACTGCTCGGCCCGTTCGACCGCCTCAAGTCGCCCTGGCTGCCTCTGCAGGGCATCGTGGCGCAAGCTGACGACGGCGTGGTGCTGGCGCGCGGCACACTCGACGGCAAGCCTGCGTTGGTGGCGGCGATCGAAAGCATCTACCAGGGCGGCAGCATGGGCGAAGTCTCCGGCGCCAAGATCGCCGGCGCGCTGGAGCTGGCGCTGCGCGACTGCGAGCAGGGCAAACCGGTGCTGCCAGTGCTGCTGTTGGAAACCGGCGGTGTGCGCCTGCAGGAAGCCAACCTCGGCCTCGCCGTCATCGCGGAAATCCATGCCGCCATCGTCGCCCTGCGCCGGCACGTGCCGGTGATCGGCGTGATCAGCGGCATGGTCGGCTGCTTCGGCGGCATGTCGCTGGCGGCGGCGCTGTGCAGCCGCCTGATCCTCACGCGCCAGGCGCGCCTGGGCATGAACGGCCCCGAGGTGATCGAGCAGGAAGCGGGCATCGCCGAGCTCGATGCTTCCGATCGCGCCCTAGTGTGGAGCCTGATCGGCGGCGAGCAGCGCCATGCGGTCGGCCTGGTCGACGATCTGCTTGAAGACGACGCGGTGGCCATTGCCGCGTCCGTGCGCGCCGCATTCGCACAGGGTCTGCCGCGGCAGGAGCGCAGTGCCCAGGTGGAGCTTTACCTGGAGCGCCTCGCCGCAATTGACCCGCAGCAGCCGTTGGATGGTCCTGCACTGCGCGCCATCTGGCATGGAGCGGCACAGTCATGAGTACACAGACGGAAGTATCGGCCCGCGGCATCACCTGGCTGCGCGCGCTCACTGCGCAGGACGGCGTGATCCAGGGCGCCCCGGCCACGGTGCGTGTGGCCGAAGCCGCGCTGGGCGACGAGCCCGCCAGCTTCATCGCGGTGGTGCCGGATCCGCACAACCGCTTTCCGCGCGCGCGCAACGGCGAAGTCGGCCTCGAAGAAGGCTGGACGCTGGCGCGGCAGGTACGAAAGATCATCGCCGCCGGCAAGGACGGCGTGCGCCGACCGATCATCGCCCTGGTCGACGTCAGCAGCCAGGCCTATGGCCGGCGCGAGGAATTGCTCGGCGTTCACCTGGCTTGCGCCGCCGCGGCCGATGCCTATGCCTCCGCGCGCCTCGCCGGTCATCCGGTGATCGCGCTGCTGGTCGGCAAGGCCATGTCCGGCGCCTTCCTCGCGCACGGTTACCAGGCCAACCGCCTACTGGCTCTCGACTCGCCCGAGGTGATGGTGCACGCCATGGGCAAGCAAGCAGCGGCGCGGGTCACCCGGCGCTCGGTGGCGGACCTGGAAAAACTGGGCGAGCGCATCGCGCCCATGGCCTACGACATCCGCGCCTACGCCAAGCTCGGCTTGCTGCACCAGTTGATCGAAGGCGTCGATGCCGATGCGCCCGGCGCGGCCGACGTGCAGCGCGTGCGTGAAGCGCTGCTGGCGGCAATCGCCGATACGCGAGCCGGCCCGAGCGACCTGTCTTCACGATTGTCTTCGCCGGCGGCGCATGCGACACGCGCCGCTTCCATCGAAGTGCGCCGGCGCCTGGCGGAGCAGTGGGATGTCGCTTGAGGGCTCATCCGTGATTTATTCACGGACTAGCTCTGAGCCGCGGCCGGCGGTGCACACGTTGCTGCGGCTGCGGCATGTCGATGAACTGATCTGGGAAGAGGGACGCCCCGACTGGGCTATCACCGCCCTTCAACTTGCGCCCTGGGTGGTGGTGCGCCGCGCCGAGCCGCGTCCGCGGCTATGGCCGGTCGGCATCCGCGGCGGCCTGCGGCTGCAACGTTGCGCCGCCTGGCTGCCGGACGCCGCGGTGGAGGATTTCGTCACGCCGGAAATGCTGGCCACGGCGCGCGCCTGGCGCCAGCGTCCCTGTGCCGACGCGATTCCCGCACTGGCCCTGCTCGACCAGGTGGAAGCCATCCTGCAGGCGCACGGTTACGCCGGCCGCTGGGGGCCCGGCGGCAGTGTCGGCTTCGAACTCGCCAGTACCTTGCCCTGCGTCTCTCCGGCTAGTGATCTCGACCTGGTGCTGAAGGTGTCGGAGCCGGTCGGCGTGCGCGATGCGGCTGCATTGTGGACGGCCCTGTCGAAACTGCCGCTGCGCGTCGACGTGTTGCTGGAAACACCGCTAGGTGCGGTGGCGCTGGCCGAGTACGCCAAGGGCAAGAGTGTGATGATGTTGCGCACCACGCAGGGCTCGCGGCTGGTGGCCGATCCCTGGCTTGCTGGCACGCCCAGTGCGGCAAGCGCGAGCAGCGCAGTGGGCGCGTGAGCATCGCCCTGCTGTTTCCCGGCCAGGGGGCGCAGAGCCCGGGCTTCCTGCATCGCCTGCCCGAACACCCGCTGGTGCGCGCCACGCTGGATCAGGCCAGTCAAATACTGGGTGAGGACATCCTCGCCCTGGACAGCGCCGAGGCCTTGTCTTCCACCATCGCGGTGCAGTTGACCACCCTGGTTGCCGGTGTCGCCGTCTGGCGCTGCCTGGTCGAGGAGGGGGTGAATGCCGCTGCCGTCGCGGGGCTGTCGGTCGGCGCTTTCGCCGCCGCCGTCGCCTGCGACACACTGTCTTTCGCCGATGCCCTGCCGCTGGTGAAGCTACGCGCCCAGGGTATGGAACGCACCTACCCGCAGGGCTACGGCATGGCCGCGATCATCGGTCTGGACGAGCGCCGCGTCACCGCGCTGGTCGAGCGCGCCGGCGGCGCGAATGCCCAACTCTACCTGGCCAACGTCAACGCGCCCGCGCAGATGGTGCTGGCCGGGCCGGATGCCGCGCTCGAGGCCGCCATTGCGGCTGCGCGACAGGCCGGGGCGCGCAAGGCCAAGCGCCTGGCGGTGAGTGTGCCCTCGCATTGTCCCTTGCTGGATGAGGTCTCCCGCGAGTTGGCGCAGGCCATGACGAAGATCGAGCTCAAGACGCCGCGAATTCCCTACGTCGGCAATTGCCGCGCCCGGGTGGCGCGTGACGCGGCGGGCGTGGCCGAGGACCTGATCAACAACGTTGCCCATACCGTGCGCTGGCACGATGCGACGGTGGTGCTGTACGAGTTGGGCGCGCGGCTGTTCATCGAGCCGCCCCCGGGGCAGGTGCTGAGCCGCCTGGCGCGGGAGGCCTTCGGCGATGCCCGCAGCGTGGCGTTGGACGAGGTGCAGCTGGATTCGGTCCTGTTGCTGGCAGAGCGCGAGCAGTCACGGGCCGTTTGAACATCGCGAGCCGCGTTCAAGTCTCCCGTGTACCACCGTGCTTGCCTTGCCTGATCCGGCAAAGGCAGACTGACCCACCTGCATGGATGCACCGGACTACCTTGATGAAGACGCTTGTGTGTGGATCGCCTTGCAAGACGATGAAGATCGACAGCGCCGCGAGCGGACGGGTGCAGTCATGAACCGTAGTCTTGTCGTCCTGGCCGGTCTTGCCGCCGCCACGCTGTTGCAATTCGCAGCGGCGGCTGACCGTGTTTCCACTGCGGCCGGCAATGCCCCGCACGGGGGGCAATTGGTGAGCACCTGTTCCCATTGCCACGGCCAACAAGGTGAGGGCCTCGCGGTAAGTCGCTTCCCCCGCCTTGCCGGGCAGTCCGCGGCCTATCTCGCCAAGCAACTGGGCGACTATGCCGCCGGTACCCGAGACAACGCCGTGATGGTGAGTTTCGCCAAGGCCATGTCGGCACAGGACATGGCCGATATCGCCGCCTACTACGCCTCGCTGACCGCTCCCACGGTTACGCCGGACAGGACCGATGCAAAGCTGCTGGATGCGGGCCACAAGCTGGCCAGCGTCGGCGATACCGCGGCCGGTATTCCGGCTTGCGCCAGTTGCCACGGCCCGGACGGTCGCGGCCAGCCGCCCGTGTTTCCCTACCTCGCCGGCCAGCATGCGGAATACATTACGGCGCAGCTGGATGCCTGGCGGGAGGGTGCGCGCCGCAATGACAGCGATGCGCAAATGTCGTCGCTGGCCAGGAAGCTGAGCGCAACCGACATCGCCGCGGTCTCGGCCTATTTCGCGCAACTGCCGCCGCCGAAGCCGCAGCGGTAGTACACATTCCGGGGATTACCTGCGCCCGGACGAGCGGGTACATCGATGCCGGTGATGACCCGGGCAATCGGCTTGCGTCGTTCAAACTATACGATGTATAGTTTTGGCTATACATCGTATAACCAATGAAAAAGACCCCTCCACAAACCACCGTTGAACGTATTTCCGAAATCGCCCTGGCGCTGTTGCAGAACCAGGGCCCCGAGGCGGTGACCATGCGCGCGGTGGCGCAGGCGGTGGGGATCACGCCGATGGCGATCTATCACCATTTCTCCAACCGCGAAGCCCTGCTGCAGGCGGTCACCGACCGCGAGTTCGAACGCCTGGCCGGCTTCGTCGAGGCGCGTCGCGCCAAGCTGTCGGCCAGGGCCGCGCTGAAAACGGTGATGTTCGAACTGATGCACGGCTACATCGACTACGCGGTGGCGCGGCCGCTGCTGTTCGATTATGTGTTCTCGAAGGAGCGCCCGGGCGCCCGCCGCTTCCCGGAGGACTTCCGCGCGCGCCGTTCGCCCACCATGACGCCGCTGGCGGACTGCGTGGCCGCCGGCATGGAGTCGGGCTGGCTGAAAAAGGATGACGTGTGGGAGGTGACCATGCAGCTATCGGGCCTGCTGCACGGCTACTTGGTGCTGTATCGCGGCGGTCGCTTCAGCTACACGGAAAAGGAATTTCGCGCCTTCTGCGAACGTGCGATGGAACGTCTCATCGAAGGCTTGAGGAAGGTGAAGTGATGAACCGGATCGTGTCGATGCTCGCGGCCTGTGCCGCCTCCGCGGTGATGCTGTGGTTCGGCACCGGCCTGCAGCCGGTGTGGTGGTTGACCTGGCTGGCGCCGCTGCCGGTGCTGTGGCTAGCGCCGCGCCTGTCCGCGCCCGTGGCCTTTGCCCTGGCAACGCTGGCCTGGATCGCCGGCGCCGCGAACGAATGGAATTACGCCCACCGGCTGCTGGAAATGCCCCTGTCGGTCATCGCGCTGATGGTGCTCGCGCCATCGCTGGTGTTTGGTGTGGCGGTCTGCTTATGGCGCTGGCTGCTGTTGCGCGGCGCCTTGCTCCAAGCGGCGCTGGCCTTCGCCGGGGTGATCGTGAGTTTCGGTTTTGCCCAGCAGCGCCTGTCGCCGCATTCCACCTGGGGCGACATCGCCTATTCTCAGATGGATTTCCTGCCGCTGCTGCAGACCGCCTCTCTGGCGGGCGTGGCCGGCGTCGCGTTCCTGCTTCTGTTCCTGCCGGCTTCGCTCGCGGCGGCCTGGTGCGGTCCTGGCACGTCGCGGCATCGCCGGGCGGTCGCCGGTGGCGCCGTGCTGCTGCTGGCATTGGCGGTGGGCTGGGGCGCCCTGCGTCTGGGCGAAACGCCGGGCCAGCAGGTGAAAGTCGGATTGATCGCCTCGGATCTGGTGCAGAACCTCTCGCCGAAGGATCCGGAGCGGAAGAAAGCGCTGTTCGCAGGCTACTCCGCCAAGGCCGGCGAACTGATCGCCCAGGGCGCGCAACTCGTCATCGTGCCGGAGAAGCTCGCCCAGGTGCCGGATGCCGATATCGCCGACGTGGACCTGCCGTTCCAGCAGGCGGCGGCCCAGGGCGCCGTGATCGCGGTTGGCCTGGAGCGCTGGAGCACGGGCAACAAGCTCAACGAGTCGCGCATCTACGGGCCGCAGGGCACGCTGTGGACCACCTACGAGAAGCACCACATGTTGCCGGCCTTCGAGGGCGACATGCTGGTCGGCACCACCCGCACCGTGTTCGACCAGCCTTCCGGCAAATGGGGCGTGGCGATCTGCAAGGACCTGGATTTCCCCCAGCTCAGCCGCGAATACGGCAACGACGGCATCGGCCTGCTGGTGGTCTCCGCCTGGGATTTCGTTGCCGACGCCTGGCTGCACGACCGTATGGCGGTGATGCGCGGGGTGGAAAGCGGCTTCAGCCTGGCGCGTTCTTCCAAGGACGGCTTGCTGAGCCTCAGCGACAATCGCGGCCGCGTCCTGGCGCAGGCGCGGGCACAGACGGGTACCGGCGCGGACGAGTTCTACACCCTGCTCGGCGAGGTGCCGGTGCATCAC
>JAQGNS010000434.1 GCA_028291705.1 Nevskia sp. | reverse complement strand
CGCTACAAGACGCGGTTCGAGCAGGAGGCGGTGCTGCGCGTGCGCGCCGCCGCCTGCATGTCGCTCTAGCGTCGCGCCGCCACTCCAGGTTCCACGCCATGCGCACCCTGTTCGCCTTGATAGGCACCACCGCGGCGGGCTGGTTCGGCTGGTGGCTGGGCGCGTTGTGGGCGCTCCCCGCCGCGGTGATACTCGGCGCCATCGGCAGCGGTGTGGGACTCTACTGGGGCAGGCGGTTATTTGACGAGTGGCTGGGATGAAAGCGGCAGCCGCGAGAGTTCGCGGGCACGCACCAACTGAAGATCAGCGGAGAAGAGAGCATCGATGGACAAATATCTGAGCAACCTGCCGGCCTTCATCGAGTGGTGGAGCCTGGCCGCGCTGCTGTGCTTCGCCTTCGCCACCGTCTACGTGCTGATCACGCCGCAGCATGAGATCAAGCTGATCCGCGAGGGCAATGTCAGTGCCGCCGTGTGCTTCTGCGGCGCGCTGATCGGTTACGTGCTGCCGGTCGGCAGTGCCCTGGCCCACGGCGACAACCTGCTCGACTTCTTCCTGTGGGGCCTGGTGGCCCTGGTGGTGCAGCTGCTGGTCTACCTGATGATGCGCCTGCTGATCCGCGACCTGACCCACCACATCGAAGCCGACCGCGTCTCGGTGGCGATCTTCTCCGCCACCATCTCCATCTGCGGCGGCATCCTCAACGCCGCGGCAATGGTCTACTGAGAGAACCCCTCCCCCCGGGAAAGGGCAGGGGTGAGGGGCGCGACCTCCCGGAAGGGAAGGATCAAATCGCCGACGGCACCCGGGCCAGATACACCAGCAGGGCCACGCCGGCGACGATGCGATAGATGGCGAAAGCCGTGAAGCGGTGACTGCGGATGTAGCCGAGCAGCCACTTCACCGCGACAAAGGCCGTGATGGTGGAGACGACGAAGGCGATGCCCAGGTCGGTCCAGTTCTCGCCGCCGGCGCCGCCGTGCTTGAAGGCCTTGAGCAACTCGTAGCCGCTGGCCGCGAACATGGTCGGAATGCCGACCAGGAAGGCGAATTCGGTGGCGGCGGGGCGGTTGCTGGTGCCCAGCAGCATGGCGATGAAGATGGTCGCGGCCGAGCGCGAGGTGCCGGGGAACATGCCCGCCACCACCTGTGCCAGGCCCACCGCGATGGCCACGGTCCAGGTGATGCGCGCGCTGTCGGCCTTCTTCGCCGCCAGCCATTCGGCCACCAGCATCCACACGCCGCCGATGACCAGGGCCCAGGCCACCGGCCCCAGTTCCTCGGGCAGCTTGAAGTGCAGCTTGCTGACCAGGAGGAAGCCGAACACCGAGGTGATGAGGAAGGCGGCGATCAGCTTGAGCGAGTAGTCGCGGTTGTCCGGCTTGTGGAAGCCGCGCGTCAGCTCCCACAGGCGGGCGCGATAGATCAGCATCACCGCCAGGATGGCGCCGGCCTGGATCACCACGTTGAACACGTCGCTGCGCGCCCCCAGGCCCAGGTGCTCGGCGATGAGCAGGTGGCCCGTGCTGGAAATGGGCAGGAATTCGGTAATGCCTTCGATCAGGCCCAGCAGGATGACTTGCAGCAGGTCGCTCACGATAAGGTCCGTAGAATGGATGAGGTGGGTGCGGCGGCAACGCGCTATAACAGGATAAAGGAGCAGCCATGGATTTGCGCGAGGATCAGGACGGC
The DNA here is from genome assembly GCA_028291705.1 of Nevskia sp. Taxonomy (GTDB): domain Bacteria; phylum Pseudomonadota; class Gammaproteobacteria; order Nevskiales; family Nevskiaceae; genus Nevskia. The sequence goes on along the minus strand of JAQGNS010000434.1, from coordinate 11,027 downwards.
GGCACGGCTTTGAGCGGCACGGCCCTGGTGACCGGCGGGGGCCGCCGGGTCGGCGCGGCCATCGTCCGCACCCTGCACGGCGCCGGCATGAACGTGGTGATCCACCACCGCGCTTCGGACGACGATGCCCGCGTCCTGGCCGCCGAGCTGAACCTGCTGCGGCCCGACTCCGCCGTAAGCCTGGGCGCCGACCTGCTGGTGGTGGAGCAACTCGAGCGGCTGGCGGAGCAGGCCGAGGCGCAGTGGGGCCGGCTCGACGTGCTGGTCAACAACGCCTCCACTTATTACGAAACGCCGCTGGGCAGCATCACCGAGCACGCTTTCGACGATCTGGTCGGCACCAACCTGAAGGCGCCCCTGTTCCTGTCCCAGGCCTGCGCCGAGGCCTTGCGCTTGGCGCAGGGCGCCATCGTCAACATCAGCGACCTGTACGCGCGCAAGCCGCTCGTCGCGCGCGCGCCGTACTGCGCTGCCAAGGCCGGGCTGGAGGCGATCACCCGGGTGCTGGCGCTGGAGCTGGCACCGGAGGTGCGGGTCAACGCGGTGGCGCCCAGCAGCATTCTGTGGCCGATCGACGACAGCGTTGACGAGGTCGCCCAGCGCGAACATCTGGCGCGGATCCCCGCCGGCCGGCTCGGCGGCGCGGCGTCCATCGCCGAGGCGGTGCGCTACCTGGTGAGTTCCGGCGCGGCCTTCGTCACCGGCACCACGCTGGCGGTGGATGGCGGCGAGGGGCTTTTGTAGGGCGGCCCCGACACGGTGCTTGCGAAGCAATGGGTGCGGGAGGGGCCGCAGACGCCCGCGTTGGATGCTGTGAGTCGGGGCCGTGCCCGCCGCTGCGCCGTCGCTGGGTCGAAAAGCCGGCGGGCACGGCCCGCCCTACTTTCTCATCACGCTTGCCGGCCACTCCACGAACCGCAATCTCACGTAACATCCCCGGTTTGACGGAGCGCAAGGCAAATGACGCAGGAAGAAGCAGGTCTCATGCTTGCCATGCAACGCGCGCTGCTGTCGCGTGTGCCGCACTCGCTGATCGCGGTGTCGGTCGAACTCGACTACGACGTGGTCCGTGTCCGTTACATTTTCGATGATACGGGTACCGAGGATGAAAAAGGCCTGCTGGGCGAAGCCGGTACGGAACTGATCGGCGAGTTTTCCGAGTCCTACCGGATCGAAGAGGAATTCCTGGTGGTCGAGGAGCGTTCGGAAATGGAACACCTTTCCTCGCTGGTCTTCCTGCGCTACGAGCCCTGATCCGGCGGGCGTTTAGAAGCTGCCGCCGCGGCTACTTGCCTTTCTTCGCGCCTTTGCCTTTCTGCGCAGCGGACTTCTTCTTGACCGCCGCTGCTTCGACACCACGCGTGTAGCGCCGCCGGAACAACTCGACACCGGCGCCGCGTGTCTCGTTGAAGATATCCGGCTTGAGCAGGGACACGCGTACCGCGTCGACGCGGTCGTCCTCGAAGCCGAATTCCACCAGCTCCTCCGCCAGCGTTTCCAGCAGCGGCGTATGCGCCTTGCGCTCCCAGGCGCGGACGTAGTTGCGCACGCGGTCGTAGTCGATCACTTCGTAGAGCCCGGCCGGGCGGCGCGGCGGATTGAGTGCGTACAGCTCCACATCCACCCAGAGCCGTGTCGGCTTTTCCGGATGCAGTTCCCAGGAGTGCAGGCCGACCTGCACCTCCACTTCGATCCGCTGCAAGCGCGCGCAGATGTAATCGTCCGGCGGCAGCCTGTCGCGCAAGTCGCTCATTGCCTGTCTCTCCTCTTCTTTTTGTTCATTGCGGAAACGTGCCGGGTGCGGCCAGCGTCAGCTCCAGGCGCACATCGCCCAGCGGCTGCTTGTCCGGGCCAAAGCTACGCTCGAACAGCGTGGCGCGACCATCGCGCCGGATCAGCAGCACGGTGCTGGCGCGAGTGCCGTAGCGTTCGCTGCGGATGAAGGCCGGGGCCAGCAGGCGCTCCATTTCCAGGCCGACGCCGGTTTGCGGCAGTTCGGTGTCGGCCGCTTGGCGCTCGTCGGCCAGGGCTTCCAGCAGGGGGGTGATGTCCGCATCGCCTGTACCGCCTTGCGCCGACAGCCAGTCGCCGAGACGCGCGCTCAGCTTCAGTGTCTTCGGCCAGGGCGCGTCGTAGGGGCCGTTGGAGATGCCGTGGATGCCGGGCTGCACCGGCCGCGGCTGCACTTCGTTGCGGTTGCTGACGAAGACCAGTTGCGCGCCGTCCCACAGCAGCAGGTTGTGCGGTCCGTAGGCGTCGCCGGCGGCATGGATCCGCGCCGCCTCTTCGGTTGCCGGGCTGTTGCCGATGACGAAATCCTTGACCAGCGCCCCGCGCGAACGGGGCGCCGCCGCCAGATGCGGTTCGCGCACATTGGTCACCGCCGCCAGGCGTGCGTTGCGGGACAACGCCAGCCAGCTACCACCCTCGCGCAGGTCGCGGCCGCCGACTACGTCAGGCGCATCCGCCCACTGCGCCAGCGGCGCGGTCGGCCGGCCGTGGAACTCGTCGCGGTTGGCGGCGAGCGCCAGCACGTAGTCGGGGTGGGTGTTCCAGGCGAAAGAAATGAGGCACATACGTCATTTTATGATTGTCACGGTCAAAGGGTATGCTGCATTGAAGAAAAGGACTTCACGATGAGCCCTCTCAACGACTACGAACACCAGCAGTTGGCGCTGATCCGCGCCTGGCGCGGCCAGCAGCCGGGCATCGCCACCCGTACCATCGGCCAGGCCACCGGCCCCCTGGCCAACGCCGCCGAGAAGATGGTGCCGACCCTGGCGCTGCGGCTGGCGCTGGACGCGGTGCATGCCACCGCCGTGCGCTTCACCGACCAGCGCTCCATCCTCAAGCGCGCCGGCGTTGCCCACATCGAAGACCTGCGCCATGTGGAGCTTGAAACCTGCGACCGACTGGCGCAGCAGGTCGGCCGCCGCGCGGCCATGATGGCCGGCGGCAGCGGCGCCGTATTCGGCCTCGCCGGCGGCCTCGGCCTGATCGCCGACCTGCCGACCCTGCTGACCCTGACTTTCCGCACCATCCACCGCGTCGGCCTGTGCTACGGCGAAGACCTCGCCGCGCCGGAACGCCGCCGCCTGCCGGTGGCGGTGTTCGCCCTGGCTTCGGCCAATTCGATGGAGGAAAAAGCCGACGCCTTGGCCGCGATCGACTCCGTCGGTGAAGTCGATGACACCATCGACCATGAAGCCGGCATGGACGGCGTCAGCCGCGCCGCCCAGCGCGAACTGGCCAAGGACAGCGTCGCCTTCAGCCTCAACAACCTCGGCAAGAGCCTGGCCCGCAACCTGGGCTGGCGCAAAGCCGGCGAGTCCCTGCCGGTGGTCGGCGCTCTCGTCGGCGGCTCAGTCAACGCCTGGTACCTGCGGGATCTGGCGCGGTCGGCGCAATACACCTTTCAGCTGCGCTGGCTTCGGCAGAAGTATGGGCATGAGCATGCGCTGCATATTGCCGGGGATGAGTCGGCGTAAGCGCTCTTCCACACTCCCCGAGCATCGTCATTCCGGCGAGAGAATAAACAAATTCTAGTAAATTGATTTTATTGGCATATCCTAGAGAATTTTTATCTGTGTAGGAACTGTGCAGAACATTTACTACGCCCTTTCAATTATAGAGTGCAACAAAGGTATTGATCCGGTCAGGTGAGGTGGAAACCTCCAGGTTTGCAACAACCTGTGGAGGTAACAACTTGCGTCTTCATGACTTCTCCTACTGACAGCCTGTTAAGCACTGAGATGTCTGCGTACCGCAGCCAGACAACTCAACTGTATTGTTTATAGCTGCTTGAATACTGCAATTAACACTGCTGACCACTCGGCGCACCACCAGGGGCGTGCCCCGAGAACCCAAGAGGATCGACCTCGCTGATGGGGTTTTCATCGGCATAAGCGTATGAGTTGATGCCACCTTCAAGCCCGATCGGGTCTTCTGCGATAAAACATCGGCCCGACGCAATTTCACCGCAGGCGAGCGGGACTCCCTAAGGCTTGGCACGGATTTGCCGACAGTGAGAGCACGTCACAGGCATCGAAGAGATGAACCACGTACCGGCCGCGGGACGATTAACGCAACTCACGCGAGGAGCTTTAGTTCGATCGATCTTCTTGAGAAGAACGCCTTGTATTTTGCACCCACAAAGCACCGTACGCAGATAACGCGGAAAGCAGTCCGCAAAGTATATGCAGTGGAGTCCAGGGTAAAATTGACCATTCTGGAAATCCAGCCAAGTAGCCAACTCCCGCACCTACAACAGCAAATGCCATAGGAGAAATTAGGTGATTTCTTCTAGCGACGAGGAAAACTGGAGTTCCGACAAGCAAATATACAAGCAGGACTTTTAGGAAAAAGGTTGGCAGCACTATCGATTCGGTAAAGAAGTACTCGAAATGAGGAATATCAAGCGACTCATTTAACGTCAATGCTCCAAATAGACGTACGGTAAGCCACACAATCGTCCCAATGAAGGCGCTGACGAGATAGTTCAAGTACGAAGGTGTCATCGTGGCATACCAGGTGGTGGGGGGCGGATTGGGATAAGGATTTGGATACTTGTTTGGCTAGCCACACCAATGGTCGCACTGTGTTTCACAAATCATTCCCTTAATCACCTGATCGCAGGTTGTCGTTCCCAACCAACCCGCTTTGCCTGCAAGTGCCTTACATGCCCATCCTATTCCTTTACTATTAATCTTCCCCCAATCGTGGCCTTCGCAATTAAATGTACAACTACAGTTGTGGGCCGGGCTATAAAACGAATTGTCCCACGAGTGAACCGGATCTAGGCCCAGGGCATCGAGATAATCCAATGGATCATCTTCTACGTAGGCATAGACGTTCGGCCCGCCATTGAGCCCTATGGAGTCTTCTGAGATGAACTGCTGAAGCTTGTGCTGTAGTGGGACCAACAGCAGTCTACTTTGGCCCGGCAGCTTTACTCAGCAACTGATCCCGCGCCCTGGGATTTAGGGTCAAGACCACGCTGATAACTAGGCATGCTGCGTACAGCGCCAAGCCCGCCGCAAAAATAACGTGTTGGCGATCAAACTCAGTGTGCAAGGCACCAGATGCGATAAAGTTCCAAGACTCATATACGAAGCAACCCAGAAGCAAGATCGCGGTACTGGCTATCGCCGCCTTCTTCTTTCGCACGAAAAGCAGACTGCCACTTAACACTAGAGCCAAGGCCAAGGCCCATCGCAGCAGCCCCGTGAGGATGCCGGTCGCACCAAGCTGAATGGAAAAATATCCATCGACAAAGTTAAGAACCACTGCCACCACTACCATATTGGCAACGAAGTCCTTGGGGGCTATCACTGGCTTTCTCATAGTAGTTCACTTGCTACAAACATTCTTGCACATATTCGGAATCGTGTTGCCACAGTAGCCCGCCCAAACCGCAGCGCACCCGGCCGTGCAGCCTTGACTGCCTAACCCGCCAGTTCCGATTGCGCACCCTATCGCGCAGACAGCGCTCGGGGCCATGCAGGTTTGCATCTGTTCGTTGCTGCACGTGCTGTTGCAAGCAGGACTGTGTGGGTCGTATCGCTTAATTGGTGGCCCCCAGATGCCACCTCCTCCCGGAATGGTCCCCGGAGGGGTGCTATCCAGCCCTAATGGATCAGTCAAGTCAACCGGATCATTCAGTGAGTAGGCATAGACGTTGGGCCCGCCATCCAGCCCTATGGGGTCTTCTGAGATAAATCTCTGCAAGGCCGAACTGTAGTACCTCGCCCGATAATAATACAACCCTGTTCCATCATCTTCCCGTCCGGTGTACGTATAAGGATTAGTGATACCGGCCCCAGAGTTCTGGATGATGTAATTACCGTAGGGATCGTAATGGTATTGCTGTTGCACGGCGCCACTGGAATCAGTGAGCGCGATGGTGCTGTTGATGGCATCCTTCAAGAAGTAGAGCCGGCCCGGCGCATCTGTTCTCGCATAAACCTGATCGATTCCGAGCCCGCTCAGTAGATTGTTCAACGTACCACCCTGCTGTTCCTGCGCGGCGGTCTGTCCATCATAGAGATAATTCGTCGTTCCGGCGCTTACGGTTTTGCCGATTCTCCTGCCGATGCCGTCGTACTGAAAACTGGCGACAATGGAGGGGCCATTCACAATCCGAAGCAGTTGATGCCGGGCATTCCAGATGTAGCTGTTGCCTTTTCCATCTTGCATCAACTGCCCGCTGCTGTCGAAAAGTGGTGTATAACCATTTCCAGAAGCAATCCGATTGCCAGCGTTATATTGATAAGCAGTGGTCGTGGCCGTAGGCAGCTGATCCGATGACCAGGACCCCGTCGCGCTAATGCGACGCCCGGCATTGTCGTAGCCGTAGGCAACGGCACCCAATGCGGTACTGGCGGCATCCGTGTAGTTCAATGCAGTGAGTTCGTCAGCAGTGTCATAGCCGTAGGCGGTCTGCACGCCGTTTGGCAAAGTCAGGCTGGTCGTACGATTGGCCGCATCGTAGGCATATGCAATGGATTCCGCCCCGGCGGTAATGTTTGTAAGCCGATCGGCGGCGTCATAGGTGTAGCCCGTCGCTGTTTGGCCTGTAACCTGCATCGACGTGCGACGGTTGGCGGTGTCGTAACCATAGCTAATACCACCCTGCGGAGATTGCTCCAGCGTCAAGCGATTCAAGCCATCGTAGTTGCGATTTATGGTTCCCGATACGGAATCGGCAACGGACGTGACACGGTTCGCCGCATCGTATCCGTATAGCAGACTGGTACTATCCGAGTAGGTCACCTTGGACAGGCGGCCTAGATCGTCATAGTTTGCAGTGGCCTGCTGGCTATTTCTGTCGGTGTAGGTCAGCCAGTTTCCAAGGCCATCATAGGTCCAGCTCTCGCTATGGATAAGCGGATCCGTTTTACTGGTATTTCGGTTTCGACTATCGTAAGCAAAGCCAGTAACGCCGCCGACCGGATCGGTGACAGCGGTGAGATTGCTATTGCCATCGTAACCGTAGGCCGTCGCAAACCCGTTCGGATCGGTATAACTGACGACACGATCGTTTGTGTCGTAACCCATCAAGTTCAGATTACCCAGTGGATCGATCGTGCTGATGACGCGACCGAGATCATCACGATTGTAGATGGTGGTACGGCTCAGAGCATCAGTGATGCTAGCCAGGTCGTAACCGCTATACCCATACTGGGTCGTGTGGCCAAGTGGATTCGTCACTGATGTCACCTGACCGGCCCCATTACAGGTCTTTGTCGTCGTATGTCCAAGCGCATCCGTGATCTGCGTCAAACATCCACCGGTGTAAGCGCCGGTCTTGCTATGTCCAAGCGGATCCGTAACGGAATTAATTTGATGATAATCGGGTGTATAGGTGTAGTTATAAGTTACGGCGGCTGATGTCCCGGCAAGGAACGTTTTGCTCAGAATATAGCCGCTCACATCATGGGTATAATGAGTGACACGCCCCAATGGGTCGGTGATCTGACTGATCAGTTCGGTATTCGGCTCCCGCTGGAAGATATAAACCCGCGCGTCTGGTTGGCCGTAACCATAGGTGTCCGTCAGCGGATAGCCAGCCGCATCCATCGTTACATGCCTGTCGATTCCTAGCGGATCGATAACGTCGGCAGCCGTGATTTTGTTGTTGCCGTCCGTGGTGTACGTGAAGGTGTACTGGGCGCCATCAGCCAATGTCTGATGTGACAGCCGAGCATAGCTGTCGTATTGATTGGTGATGATGGTATTGCCACGGCGATCCTGCACCGTGGTCATATAGTTCGTAACCGGGTCATAGCCGTACTGGATGGTCGTTCCATCGGTATAGGTCACCGTTTTCAGCGTCCCCGATGGATTGTAGGCGTAGCCCACCGTGCGCCCGGTATGGTCGGTTACCTGAGTCACGCGATTACTACCATCGTAGGTGAAGCTTATATATCGGCCACTCGGCGATGTGATCTTGGACAGCTGGCCAGTAGCAACATTCGAATAGGCGAGATTCAACGTATTACCAAAACGATCGCGAATCGCCGTCAGGTAGTTGTGATAGTAGGAATAGAAAACGTACGTGGTGCCATCTGGTTTGGTGATCGTATAGCTTTCTGGAGTCGAGCCACCTGACGCGAGCACCGATCCGAAGTAATCGGTCATTCCGGTTGTGTTCTTCCATGTACCGCCAGCTCCAGCGCCCGACACGCGAGTGAAAGGAATGCCGATGCCGTTTGGAAGAATCAACTGAATGACATTGTTGGCCCCGTTGCTGCCGTCTGGAGCAACCAGGTGCATGCCGTATTTGAAATTCGTTCCAATGCCAAACGCGTGGCTCGCGGAATCCTGCTGGCTGTAGCTTCGGGTCAAGTCAATAGGCATTACATCATTGATGGAAATGTCTGTGGTTGTATTGTCGAAGCGCCCTGTTGCCAGGTCCCCAGGGTCGCCGCCAGTCGCCGCACTCCCCGTGCCGAAGCTGCCACTGCCATCCCCTCCGCTACCACTGCTGCTGCTACTACCACTACTGCTACTACTGCTACTGCTGGTGCTGCTTCCACCGCATCCGCTGCCACTGCTGCCACCGCCACTGCTACCGGGTCCAGATCCACCTGACCCGCCATCGAATCCATAGCCAGCGCCCATTTCTACGTACAACGCGACGCCGGAGTCCGGAATTACCTGCCGACCATCTTTGCTGATTCGGCCCTTGCCATAGATCTTCCAGCCCACCTGCGGGTCATAGACCCAGAAGCTGGTCTGGGTGTCTGGAGCAGCGTGCGTGTAATTGGGGTAAATCACGCGTATACCTTTCGAGGCCTCCTGCGTGATGCCCAACACCATGGCTCCGCCCGGCTGAAGCGTGAAATAGACCGGAAAATTGGTCGGCACCGGATACGGCGCGCGGTCCACCGGAGTAGGCACCAGGGCCATTTCCTTGACGATGCGCCCCTTGTGGTCCCGGATCACGCTGCCGGCAGGGATGTGAATTTCCAGCCCCGGCAGTTCCGGGTGAGTGATGGTGATTTCCTTGGCAGTCGGTGAATCGATGGCGATGCGATCACCGGGATTGATCTTTGGTATGAAAATCTGCTGTGAGGGGGTATTGGCCTTGCCTTCCAGCACATCCACGCCCATGACAAGCTGGCCATATTCGAAAGACCCGCGGCCGGCCGTAGTACCGTCGATAAACATTTCCTGCCGCCCTACCGGCGGATCAACCAGTAGAAACAAGCCATTGGCATCGGTGCGCGTAATCTTGGCACCGATGGTGATTTCCACATTGGCGACAGGTTTGTCGTCGATCTGGAGTATCTGGCCGTAAAACGCTGTGGTATGCGCGGGTAGCTTCTGATTAAAGACGGCGAGAGTTGGCTGCGGCGGCAGAGGGCGATTGACACGCCAGTGCCCATTTAAACCATCTCTACCCGGATACCAGGCACCATCTTCGGTATACCCCGCCTTGCGGAGAGGCTCGGAGCTGGCCTTCCTGGCTGCTTCACTTGAGGAGACACCGTGCTCGACATCTATTGCACTGGAAGTGAGCAGGTCCAGCGGCGGCGCGAAATCGGCTGAGGTCGCGAGCCTCGTAGTGGCGACAGCACTGCCGGCGGTCAGCTTCTCAGTGTCGAAGCTGATGGCGGCCAACGGCACTTTGTCGCCATTCTTCGAGCGTGGCGAATTGACGTAAAGCGCATAAAAAGAATCCGGAAGCAGATCATTGACCGGGACGATGAATGCCAACCGCCCTTCCTCGGCCGGATGAATCTTGATGGCGACCGCGCCCTGCGGCCCCAGAAGCGTCAGCGTCTTGTCATTAAGAGTGGTCAGGTCCATTGGCGCCGAAAAACGAACCGCCAACGGCTGATTGAGGGCGACCGACTGGACGCCGGGGCCCGGAGTGCTCTCAACAATCTGCGCGCCTGCCGTTGCAGGAGGCTGCATCGCGGCGAGCAGTTGTGTTAACCCCATTTCCACAGCACGATTGGTGTGTGGATCAAAAATGGCTCCGCCTGCGATGCGATGTCCGGCTCCATCATATCCACCCTCAAAAGCGACACGGCCGTCGGCCATCAAGGTTGCGGTTCGACCAACACCTGCAGGACTCTTGATTTCCTCTATCTTGCTGTTACTGAGGTCTACCAATTCTGCGGAACGCAAGACGCCTTCTTTGGGAGTCCAACCGCCTGCAATTAGCAGCCGGCCGTCGGTCAAAACCGTAGCGGTGTGACCTGCACGCGGTGTCAGAGACAAATTCTTGGCGGACGTTACTATTCTCGACTGGGGATCGAACCATTCGCTATTTGGAATGAGCTGGCCTTTTGAATCGATGCCGCCAAAAATAAGAATGCGGCCATCAGGCACCGCTGTTACGGTATGAAAATGGCGGGGAGCGAGAAGGGGAACCACTTGGTCTACCGAGTGACCATCTACAGCGAGAATTTCAGCCGCGGGCATGAGCCTTCCGCTGGCATCTTCGCCAATCGTCATCGTGTGCCCGTCTATGAGAGCGGTCCGTGTCGTTCCGTTGGCATGTTGAAGAACCGAGCTATCGGCCTTCCTTTCCAGGATGTGCTGGAAATACGCTACTCGCACCCCGACGGCACCGAGCACAGAACCCATGCCGATAAGCAGACAAAATATATATGCTTGATGTCTCATGTCACTCCCCAATTCTCGCTGCCCATCCATATCGATTCATATGTTTCACTGCAATGATCTTGAGAGGCTCATCCAAACGTATCGGCCTGATCACCAACACACTGACTAGCGCGCTCACTGCTGTGTCACCGCTACTTGAGCACTAAAAGTTACCGCCCAGCTTCGAGGGACAAGCACAAATCTGTAGGTGCCCGTTACAGGTGCATTGCTTAGATTTACCCCGAATGAGGTCGGCCCGCAGATCTGGTTCTGCTGCAGCGCGTTACCGGAAGGCCCGTAAAGGTAGTAGACAATACAGCCGTCGTTTTGCATCTGAAGATTGCTCACGGCAATTCCCAGGTTCTCGCCCTGGACAGCCGAAAACTGTGTTGTAACATTTTCACCGCCGA
>JAQGNS010000417.1 GCA_028291705.1 Nevskia sp. | reverse complement strand
TTGCCGCTGCGGCCGACGACGAAGACGCTCACGCCCTTGTCGCAGGAAACGGTTCTGACGAACCAGCCGGCGTCTTGTCCACAGCGGTCCGGGAAGGCGCTGGCGAGTCGGTGCTCGATCGCCGCCGGCCGTGCGGCCGGCTGGGCGCCGGTGTCAGACCAGTCCATACAAGATGTGCGACAAGGCGCGCGATGTCGGCGGACAGCCGGATGATGCAGGCCCGAGCTTGCGATCCATGGGTTAGCCTCCTTGCGCCCTTGTGCAAATCAGAACCTGCGCGTCCCTATTTAGTTCCGGTCCGCAGAACGGCGGCACCGGCCTGGCAGGCCGTTGCGGACTTCCCACCGCGCCTTGAAACGACTCCGCAACATCTTGATCTGTGAACCAATTCACCTTCGGAGCGGCGGTATTGCCGTGCGTCCGTGGGGCGGCGGCGGCGCTATGCTATCTTCATCGCCCCGATGCGGAATTTCCGCGCCCTTCAGGAATGACACATGGCCTTAATGGACTTCCTCAAGAAACAATTCATCGACGTCATCGAGTGGACCGAGGACGGCGACGAGGTGCTGGCCTGGCGTTACCCGATGCAGGACCGCGAAATCCAGAACGGCGGTTCGTTGACAGTGCGCGAGTCGCAGTTCGCGGTGTTCGTCAACGAGGGCAAGATCGCCGACGCCTTCGGGCCAGGCCGTTACACGCTCAATACCAATACGCTGCCGCTGCTGACCAATCTGCGCAACTGGGACAAGCTGTTCCAGTCGCCCTTCAAGAGCGATGTGTATTTCTTCAGCAGCCGCCAGCGGCTGGACCAGCGCTGGGGTACCAGCCAGCCGGTAACGCTGCGCGACAAGGAGTTCGGCGCGGTGCGGGTGCGCGCCTTCGGCAACTTCGCCTTCCAGATCGCCGATCCGAAAGTGTTCCACTCACAGGTTTCGGGCACGCGTGATGTGTACCGCATGGCCGACCTCGACGGCCAGCTGCGCGGGCTGGTGGTGCAGGAGATGGCCAACGGCGTCGCCGCTTCGGGCATTGCCTTCCTCGACCTCGCCGCGAACCAGAACATGTTCGCCAAGGTGCTGACGGATGCACTGGCGCCTTCGTTCATGGCGCTCGGCCTGAAGCTGGACACGCTGACGGTGCAGAGCCTGTCGCTGCCGGACGAGTTGCAGAAGATCCTCGACCAACGCATCGGCATGGGCATGGTCGGCAACGACATGGGCAAGTTCATCCAGTACCAGACCGGGCAGGCGATTCCGAAGATGGCCGACGGCGTGGCCGGTGGTGGCGGCGGCATTGCCGGCGATGCGATGGGGCTGGGCGCCGGCGTGGCGCTGGGCCAGGTGCTGGCGCAGAACCTGCAGAAAGGGCTGAGCGGCGCCGCTGCGCCGGCCGCGGCGGCGGTGGAGTCGGTGAAGGCGGACGATGTGGTCGCCACCATCGAGAAGCTGCACGACCTGAAGACCAAGGGCATCCTCAGCGATGCCGAGTTCGATGCGAAGAAGGCGGAGTTGCTGAAGAAGCTGACCTGAGGTCGCTTTTTCGCCGAACAAGCAATAGCGCGCATCCTGAGCGCGGCGGAAGGATCGGCCAGATCCTTCGCTGCGCTCATGATGACAGACTAAAGACAAGTAGACCGCAGCAAGCAACCAGAACCAGACCGTGGCTCCACCCCCAGGCTCCGGCCCGACCAATCCCGCCGGACCGCAACGCCACTGGCAGGCGCCGTGCCCCAATTGCGGCGCGCCGGTGGAATTCCAGTCCGCTGCCTCACCGGTGGCGGTGTGCTCGTTCTGCCGCAGCACGGTGGTGCGCGACGGCGAATCGCTGCGCAAGATCGGCGAGAGCGCCGAACTGTTCGATGATCACACGCCGCTGCAGCTCGGCGCTTCCGGGCAGTTGCAGGATCGGGCTTTCACCCTGGTGGGACGGCTGCAATACGGCTATGGCGCCGGCATCGAGCGGGCCGGGGACGGCAAGGTCGATGGGAGCTGGAACGAATGGCATGCGCTGTTCGCGGACGGCGCCAGCGGCTGGCTGTCGGAGGACAACGACCAGTATGTGATGGCCTTCGACGTGCGGCCGGATGTGCCGCTGCCGCCGGCGGACTCGCTGCGACCGGGCATGCGCCTGGCGCTGATCGCCAAGCAGTGGCAGGTGGCCTCGCTGGTTCGCACCAAACTGCTTGCGGCGCAAGGCGAGTTGCCGGCGCCGCCGGCGCTGGGCCAGGTGTACACGGTGGCGGATCTGCGCAATGCGCAGAACCAGGTTGCCACCATCGACTATGCCGATGCGGCGCATCCGGTGCTGTCGGTGGGCTTGTCCGTGCGCTTGGCCGATCTACGCCTGCGCGGGCTGCGCGAGGAGCCGGGCGCCGATACGAAGGTGCTGACCAGCCGCGGCTTTCCCTGCCCGAATTGTGGCGCGCCGGTGGCGCCGAAGCTCTCGGGCACGCTGAGCATCAGCTGCGATGCCTGTCACAGTGTCATTGACCTGTCGCAAGGTGTCGGCGGCGAGTTACAGGCTTTCCAGCAGCGGCAACGCTTCAAGCCGAAGATTCCGCTGGGCAAGTCGGGCGTGCTGGCCATCGCCGGCCTGCCGCCGCTGAGCTGGCAGGTGGTGGGCTTCGCCCAGCGCCGGGGCGTCGGCAACGGCACCTTCACCTGGGCCGATTACCTGCTTTACAACACTGCCGAGGGCTTCGCTTTCCTCAACGACACCAACGACGGCTGGGTGGGCTGGCGCACCATGACCGGTGTGCCTGAAGGCGGTGGCGAGCGCGGCGCCAATGTGGTGGGGTGGAATGGCGTGCGTTACCGCCTCACCGACAGCTACCTGGCGGAAGCCCTTTATGTGGAAGGCGAATTCTACTGGAAGGTGCAGCAGGGGCAGCGCCTGCGCAATGCCGACTACAGCGGGACCGGCGCGGCCTCCGGCAAGCGCCTGTCGCGCGAGGAAAGCGATAACGAGGTGGTGTGGTCGCAGGGCGGGCTGATCCCGGCCAGCAGTATCGCGGATGCCTTTGCGCTGCCGCCGGAACTGCGCCAGCTGATCCGCCCGGACGTGGCGCCGACCTCGGGCAGCAATATCTCGCTGAGCACCGTGATCGTGATCGTGCTGATTCTGTTGGTGCTGTTCCTGTTGCCGCGCTGCGGCGGCTACGGCGGTGGTTACTACGGTACGGCGGGTGGCGCTTACGGCGGTTACAGCAGTGGTGGCGGCCATAAATAGCTTGCGCGTGCCGACTGCGAGCCTGGTTCGAAATGAATACCGGTGATCGTGAGGGGGGCGAGGGATCGGGCCAGATCCTTCGCCCCGCTCAGGATGACAGCGGCGGAGGCATGAGGGACGGCATGGACGGTGAAGGGCAGGCGCCCGTGCCTCATCCGATGGAACTAGTGCTGCTGGCTTCGGTGTTCGTGGTCGCGGCCTGCGGGCTGATCTACGAGCTGGCGGCGGGCACGCTGGCTTCCTATCTGCTCGGCGATTCGGTGTTGCAGTTCTCCACCATCATCGGCACCTACCTATTCGCGATGGGTGTAGGCTCCTGGCTGTCGCGCTTCCTCGATTACCAGTTGCCGGCGCATTTCCTGCGCATCGAGTTGCTGGTCGGCGGTGTCGGCGGCCTGATGCCGGCGGCGTTGTTCCTGCTCAGCGCCTATGCGCCGTCGCCGTTCCGCTGGGTATTGTATGGAATGGTGTGGGGCGTGGGCGTGCTGGTGGGGCTGGAGATTCCGCTGGTGATGCGGCTGCTGACGCGGCAGTACGCGCTGAAGGACCTGGTGTCGCAGGTGCTGACTTTCGACTATCTCGGCGCGCTGGTGGTGGCCATCGCCTTTCCGCTGCTGCTGGTGCCTTACCTGGGACTGATCCGCACCGGGCTGCTGTTCGGCCTGCTCAATACGGCGGTGGCGGTGCTGGCGCTGTGGCTGTATCGCGGGCAGCTGATCCACCTGCGAGCGCATGTACTGGCGGCGGCGGGTACGGCTGTGGTGCTGCTGGCGGCCTTTGCCGGTTCCGATCGCATCACCTCCTGGGCCGAGGACCGCTTCTATGCGGACCATGTGATCTACGCGGCGACCACGCCGTACCAGCGCATCATCATCACCCAGGGCCATGCGGGGCATGACGACAGCGTGCGCCTGTTTCTCAACGGCAACCTGCAGTTCTACGCCCACGACGAATACCGCTACCACGAGTCGCTGGTGCATCCGGCGATGGCCGGCTTCGGCGCGCCCCGGCGGGTGCTGATTCTCGGCGGCGGCGACGGCATGGCGGCGCGCGAGGTGCTGAAATATCCGAGCGTGGAGAGCATCACCGAGGTGGAGCTGGACGCCAACATGACGCGGCTGTTCTCGCAGCAGCCGCTGCTGCGCCGGCTCAACCACGACTCGCTGCTTTCGCCCAAGCTGAAGGTGATCAACAAGGACGCCTTCCAGTGGTTGCAGAAGCGGCTCGACGATCCGGGGGCGGAGCCGTACGACATCATCGTCATCGACTTCCCGGACCCGAGCAATTTCTCCATCGGCAAGCTCTACACCACCAGCTTCTACGCGTTGGTGGACCGCAACCTCTCCGCCAGCGGCTACGCGGTGGTGCAGACCACCTCGCCGCTGATCGCGCGCAAGAGTTACTGGACGGTGGCGGCGACGCTGGAGGCGGTGGGCCTGCGCATCGCGCCCTACCACGCGCATGTGCCGAGCTTCGGCGAATGGGGTTTCATCATCGCCGGGCATCGCCCTTATCACTTCCCGGAAACGCTGCCGGAGGGGCTGCGCTTCCTCTCGGCGCCGACGCTGCCGCTGCTGTTCGACTTCCCGCCGGACATGTCGCGCGTGCCCGCCGAGCCGAACCGCCTGTCCAACCAGGTGCTGGTGCAGACCTTCGATGCCGAGTGGGGGCAGCTGCCTTGAAGGGCCGCAGCCGGCGGCGCTTCCTGCAAGGCGCGCTCGGCACCCTCAGCGGCAGTGCCGCCGCGGCCGGACTGCCGCGCTTCCCCGGGCGTGGCAGCTTGCAGGAGGATGACGGGCAGGGCGTCTGGCAGGGGCTGCTGGATCGGCTCGGCATTCATCCGAAGGCGGACTTCAGCGGCGGCTTCGTCGGCCAGCAGGTCGAGCGCGGGCATCTGTTGCGTGACTATCGCGGCACACCGGTCCCGACCGAAACGCGCAGCACCGGCGTCGCCATCGTCGGCAGCGGCATCGCCGGGCTTGCTGCCGCACGCGCCTTGCAGCGCGCCGGTATCGAGGACTACCAGTTGTTCGAGCTGGAAGACGAGGCTGGCGGCAACAGCCGCGGCGGCGTGGTGGGCGGCTTCGCCTGCCCCTGGGGGGCGCACTATCTGCCGACGCCGGGGCCGTATGCGGAGGACGTGGCCGAGTTGCTGACCGAGTACCGGCTGCGGCGTGAAGTCGGCGGCAAGGTCGAATACGACGAGATGCAGCTGTGCCACAGCCCGCAGGAGCGCCTGTATATCGCGGGCGGCTGGCAGGACGGGCTGCTGCCGGTGCGCGGGCAGGATGCGGCGGCCTTCGCCGACTATCGCCGTTTCGCCGAACTGGTTACGGCGGCGAACCGGCCGCGGGCCTTCACCATTCCCACCGCGAGCAGCCGCTGGGACGAGACCCTGGCGGCGCTGGACGGGCAGAGTTTCCGGCGATGGCTGGACGCGCAGCAGCTCGGCGCGCCGGCGCTGCGCTGGTACCTGGACTACTGCTGCCGCGACGATTACGGCGCGGGGATCGACCACGTTTCGGCCTGGGCCGGGCTTCACTACTTCGCCAGCCGCCACGGCTTCACCGCGCCGGGGCAGGACAGCGCCAGCAGCAACGAGTTGGACCGCGACGACCTGCTGACCTGGCCGGAAGGCAATGCCTGGCTGGCGCGCCGGCTGGCGGCGCCGCAGCGCGAGCGCACGCAGACCGGTGCGCTGGTGCTGCGGGTCGAGGAGGGCCGGCAGCAGGTCGAACTCGACGTGCTCGACCTGCCCAGCCGCCGCCTGGTGCGCTGGAGCGCGCAACGGGTGATCCTGGCCACACCGCTGTTCGTCGCGGCGCGACTGCTGGCCAACCCCTCGCCGGCCCTGCAGGAGGCCGCCAGGGGCCTGCCGCACGCGCCCTGGCTGGTGGCCAACCTGCACATCGACAGCCCGCTGATCGAGCATCAGGGCAATGCGCCGCTATCCTGGGACAACGTGCTCTACGACAGTCCAGGCCTGGGCTATGTCGACGCCATGCACCAAAGCACCCGGCCGTATGCGGACGCCACGGTGCTGACCTACTACACGGCGCTGGGCAACGATCCCTCGGCCGGGCGGCACGCCCTGCTGGAGCGATCCTGGGCGCAGTGGTGCGAGACGGTGCTGGCCGACCTGGAGCAGGCGCATCCGGACATCCGCCGCAAGGTGCGGCAGATCGAGCTGATGCGTTACGGGCATGCCATGGCCATCCCGGCGCCCGGCGTGCGCGGCAGCGCCTGGCTGGCGGCCTTGCGCGAGCCGCGGGGGCGGGTGGCGCATGCCCATTCCGACCTGTCGGCTTACTCGGTGTTCGAGGAGGCGTATCACTGGGGCTTGCGGGCCGGTGAGGTGACGGCTGCGGCGCTGCATCGAGGGTAGGGCGGAGCGGCTGCGATCGGGCCCTGCTCCCATCACGGATAGGGGGTCCCTATTGACACGGCGGCAGCGAGTATTGGCGGGATCGCGGGCCCGTTTCCGGGTATCCGTTAAACCGGGTTAATTGTTGCTGCTGTGTTAAAATCGCGGGATCAAAAAAATCCCGCGTCCGCATACCGCTGCGCTTGCTGCGGCCCACTGATTGCGCATGACCGAATTCGCCAAAGAAGTACTCTCAGTCAATCTCGAAGACGAGATGAAACGCTCCTATCTCGATTACGCCATGAGCGTGATCGTGGGGCGTGCCCTCCCCGATGCCCGCGACGGCCTCAAGCCCGTCCACCGCCGCATCCTATTCGCTCAGCAGCAGCTGAATAACCACTGGAATCGCTCGTACATCAAGTGCGCGCGCGTGGTCGGCGACGTCATCGGTAAATACCATCCGCATGGCGATACCGCCGCCTACGATGCGCTGGTGCGCATGGCGCAGGAATTCTCCATGCGCTACCCGCTGATCGACGGCCAAGGCAATTTCGGCTCGGTCGACGGCGACATGGCGGCGGCGATGCGTTACACCGAGTGCCGCATGGCGCGGCTGACCTCGGAAATGCTGGCCGACATCGACTCCGAAACGGTCGACTTCGTCCCCAACTACGACGAGAAAGAGACCGAGCCCTCGGTCCTGCCGACGCGCATTCCGCAGCTGCTGGTCAACGGCTCCTCCGGCATCGCCGTGGGCATGGCCACCAACATCCCGCCGCATAACCTGAGCGAGGTGCTGGACGCCTGTATCGCGCTGATCGACAACCCGGACCTGGACCTGGCCGCGTTGATGAAGCTGGTGCCGGCGCCGGATTTCCCCACCGCCGGCCTGATCGTCGATGCCAGCGGGTTGGTCGATGCCTACGCCCACGGCCGCGGCCGTGTAGTGCTGCGCGCGCGCACCCATATCGAGGAATTCGAGCGGGGCGGCGGCGAGCGCGAGGCGATCATCGTCACCGAGCTGCCGTACCAGGTGAACAAGGCGCGCCTGCTGCAGCAGATCGTCGACCTGGTGAAGGACAAGCGCGTCGAGGGCATCGCCTCCGATGGCCTGCGCGACGAGTCCGACAAGGAAGGCATGCGCGTGGTGATCGAGCTGCGCCGCGGCGAGAACGCCGAGGTGCTGCTCAACAACCTGTACCAGCACACCCAGCTGCAGACCTCGTTCAGCATGAACATGGTCGCGCTGGACGGCGGCCAGCCCAAGACCCTGGGCCTCAAGGCCCTGCTGGAAATCTTCCTGCGCCATCGCCGTGAGGTGGTGACGCGGCGCACCCAGTACCTGCTGCGCAAGGCGCGTGAACGCGCCCATGTGTTGGAAGGCCTGTCGGTGGCCCTGGCCAACATCGATGAAATCATCGCCCTGATCCGTCGTTCGCCCGGCCCGGCCGAGGCCAAGGCGGGGTTGATGGGACGCGTCTGGCTGTCCGGCCAGGTCAGCGTCATGCTCGAGCGCGCCAGCGCCGACGCCTCGCGCCCGCTCGACCTGCCGGCCGGCTTCGGCATGGTGGAAGGCGGCTACCGCCTGTCCGAGGCCCAGGCCCAGGCCATCCTGGAACTGCGCCTACAGCGCCTGACCGGCCTGGAACAGGACAAGATCCACGAGGAATTCCGCGAGCTGCTGGAATCGATCCTCGGCTACCTGGAAATCCTCGGCTCCGAGACGCGCCTGCTGGAAGTGATCCGCGAGGAGCTGCTGGCGATCAAGGAGCAGTACGGCGATGCCCGCCGCACCGAGATCAGCGAATTCGCCCTCAACATCAACCGCGAGGACCTGATCGCGCCGCAGGAAATGATCGTGACCCTGTCGCACCAGGGCTACGTCAAATCGCAGCCGCAGTCCGAGTACCAGGTGCAGCATCGCGGTGGTCGCGGCAAGACCGCGGCGACGACCAAGGACGACGATTACGTGCAGGGCCTGTGGTCGGCGCATACGCACGACTGGCTGCTGTGCTTCTCCAGCAACGGCCGGCTGTACTGGCTGCGCGTGTTCGAGCTGCCGGCCGGCAGTTCCGGCTCGCGCGGCAAGCCGTTCGTCAACCTGCTGCCGCTGGAGGAGGGCGAGCGCATCACCACGGTGCTGCCGGTCAAGACCTTCGACACCGGCCAGTATGTGTTCATGGCGACGCGCCGCGGCACGGTGAAGAAGACGCCGCTGGTGGATTTCTCGCGCCCGCGCTCCGCCGGCATCATCGCCGTGGACCTGCGCGTGGACGATGCCCTGGTCGGTGTGGCGCTGACTTCCGGCGAGAGCGATGTGCTGCTGTTCTCGGACGGCGGCCGGGTCATCCGCTTCAATGAAACCGACGTGCGTTCGATGGGTCGCGGCGCCACCGGCGTGCGCGGCATGCGCCTGATCAAGGCCGGCGCGGCGGAAGAGGAAGAAGCCGCCGCGGTCGAGGGCGAAGCCGAGGGTGAGACCGAGGCCGAAGCCGAGAGCCCCGCTACCACGGCGACCAGCGCGCGCGTCATCGCGCTGATCGTGGCGCGGCAGGGCGACATCCTCACCGTGTCCGAACAGGGCTACGGCAAGCGCACCCCGATCGACGGCTTCCCGTTGCGCGGCCGCGGCGGCCAGGGCGTCATCGCCCAGGCGCTGTCGGACAAGACCGGCAACCTGATCGGCGCGGTGGAAGTGGACGATACCCACGACATCATGCTGATCTCCGACGGCGGGCGCCTGATCCGTGTCGCGGCCAAGGAGATCAAGACCCTGGGCCGCAACACCCAGGGCGTGCGCGTGGCCCGTCCGACCGATGGCGATCGCCTGGTCAGCCTGGATCGCATGACACCGGAAGTCGAGGCAGCCGAGCCAGGCGAGGGTCCGTCTGACGGACCAGCCGAAGGTCCGTCAGAAACGCCTCCGGAGAGCGGTGATCCCGCGCTGTAAATCACTTTAAGTTTATCTCGCAAGTAATTGATAATGAGCAGAGTATTTAACTTCAGTGCCGGTCCCGCCACGCTGCCTTTGAGCGTGCTTGAGCAAGTCCAGTCCGAGCTGCTCGACTGGCACGGCAGCGGCATGTCGGTGATGGAAATGAGCCACCGTGGTCCCGAATTCGTCTCGATCTACCAGCAGGCCGTGGCCGACCTGCGCGAGCTGCTGGCGGTCCCCGCTAATTACAAGATACTGTTCCTGCAGGGCGGCGGCCTTGGCGAAAATGCCATCGTCCCGCTCAACCTGGCCGGCCGAAAGGGGCAGCCGGCCACAGCCGATTTCGTCCACACCGGCTCCTGGTCGGGCAAGTCGATCAAGGAAGCGGCGCGCTACCTCAATGTCAACGTCGCCGCGGCGCCGGAGGGCGGCCGCTTCACCAGCGTGCCGCCACAGCAATCGTGGAAGCTGACCCCCGACGCAGCCTACCTGCACATCTGCACCAACGAAACCATCGACGGCGTCGAATACGGCTTCGTGCCGACCGTGCAGGGCGCGACGCCGATCGTGGCCGACATGTCCTCGCACATCCTGTCGCGTGAGATCGACGTGTCGAAGTACGGCGTGATCTTCGCCGGTGCCCAAAAGAACATCGGCCCGGCCGGCCTGACCCTGGTGATCGTGCGCGAGGACCTGCTCGGCCACGCGCTGCCGATCTGCCCGTCGGCGTTCGACTGGAAGATCGTGGCCGACCACGACTCGATGTACAACACGCCGCCCACCTACGGCATCTACATCGCCGGCCTGGTGTTCGCCCACCTGAAGCGCCAGGGCGGAGTGGCTGCGATCGAGCAGCGTAATATCGAGAAGGCGCGGCTGCTGTACGCCGCGCTCGACGCCGACGATTTCTACCGCAACCCGGTGGCGAAGGAAGACCGCTCGCGCATGAACGTGCCGTTTTTCCTGCGCGACGAAACACTGAATGAAGCGTTCCTGGCCGGCGCAAAAGCGCGCGGCCTGCTGCAGCTGAAGGGCCACAAGTCCGTAGGCG
>JAQGNS010000389.1 GCA_028291705.1 Nevskia sp. | reverse complement strand
ACGGCAACATCTCGCTCGGCGGCAAGACCGAGCGCGCCGACTATTTCATCGACATCAGCCATTACCAGCAGAACCAGATCAGCGCCTCGGTGTGGGACCAGTCGTTCTACCCGGTGCCGGGCCTGGGGCTGAGCCAGGGCAGTTCCGCCACCACCAACGGCCGCTTCGTCTTTACCCCGCCGAACAACAACAACAGCGCATTGTGTCCGGCGGATACGACCGGGCACTCGCAATGCGATGTCACGCCCAACGGCACGGTCAGCGGCGCGCCGAATTTCCCTTCCGGCTTCCACCAGTTCGGCGACGACGACCGTTTCAACTATGCGCCCTACAACCTGTTGCTGACGCCGTCGCGGCGCACCGCGATTTTCGGCCAGGGCCGTTACAAGGTCACCGACGATATCCGCTTCTATCTGAAAGGCCTGTACCAGGCGCGTCACTCGGTCAACCAGGCCGCGCCGGAACCGATCTTCCTCGGACCCGGCGCCGGCACCGGCGGCCTCGCCGATACGGTGGGTGTAGATGCGTCCAATCCCTACAACCCGCTCGGATACACACTCGATTCCAGCACCAACCTCGCGCTGATCGGCCGGCGCCCGGTGGAAGGCGGTCCGCGCGTGTTCGCGCAGGACGTGGACACGCGTTACATCGGCACCGGCTTCCAGGGTGAATTTCACCTGTTCGACCGCTTCTTCGCCTGGGATGTGAACTACGTCAGCGCCACCAACGATGCGACGCAGACGGTCAACGGCACCTACAACATCCGCCATATCGCCAACGCGCTGGGTCCAGTCGGGGCGTGCCTGGCCCCCTGCGTGCCGCTGGACATCTTCGGTGGTCCGGGCAGCATCACCCAGGACATGCTGAACTACATCCTCTACACCGAGAACGACAAGAGCACGCAGACGCTGGACGACTTCACGGCGAATCTTTCCGGCAGCGCCTTCAAGCTGCCGGCGGGCACCCTGGACTTCGCCACCGGCTACGAGCATCGCCGGCTGGAGGGCAGCTATTCGCCCGATTCGATTGTCGTCGCGGGCGAGTCCAACGGCGTGCCCTCGCTGCCCAGCAACGGTGCCTACACCGTGGACGAAGCCTACCTGGAGTTGGCGGTGCCGCTGCTGGCCAAGCAGTTCCTGGCCGAGCATCTGGACCTGAGCCTGGCCACGCGCTACTCGCACTATTCGACCTTCGGCAGTACGGTGAAAAACAAGTTCGGTCTGCGTTGGGAGCCGATCCGCGATCTGACCGTGCGTGCCACCTTTGCCCAGGGCTTCCGCGCGCCGTCGATCGGCGAGTTGTTCGGTTCGCCGGCGCGTTTCGATGCGCAGATCCAGGATCCCTGTTCTCAGTCGTCGAATCCGGATGCGGCGACCCTCGCCAATTGCAAATCGTTAGGTGTCACCAATCCCACATTCGAGCAAGCAAACACGCAGATCTCCGTTCGCACAGGCGGCAATAATGCGCTGCGGCCCGAAACCTCGAAGAGCACTACCGTGGGTTTGATCTATAGCCCGTCCTGGGCGGAACGCAAGGGCTGGTCGGATCGCCTGGATTTCGATCTGACCTTCTTCAAGCACCGCATCGACAACGGCATCCAGTCGCCGGACGCGCAAACCCAACTCGATCGCTGCGTCGCCAGCGGCAGCAGCACCTCGATCTTCTGCAACGGCATCACGCGTAGCCGTACCGGCGACATCAACCTCTTCACCAATACTCTGCGCAACTTCGGCCGCATCGATACCGAAGGCTACGACCTGGGCGTTAACTGGTACGGTCCGCGGTACGCCATCGGCCGCTTCAGCTCCAACTGGCAGACCACCTACACCGAGAACTACAAGGCCGTCGCCACCGACAGCGGTCTCGCCGATCCCAAGATCGTGGGTGTCGAGGTGGCCGACAGCGGCATTCCGCGCTGGCGCTCGACCTTGCGTCTGAACTGGGGGATGGAACCCTTCACCGCCAGCTGGGCCTTCCGCTACATCTCGGCGCTGACCGAGCAATGCGCCGCCGCGGCGGACTCCGCCGTGTGCGGCACCACCCATCATCTGCACTACATGCTGTACGACGACGTGCAGTTGGGATGGACCCTGCCGATCCCGCTCAAGCCGGTGCTCAGCGCCGGCGTCAATAACCTATTCGCCGCCAATCCGCCGGTGTGCTACAGCTGCTCGCTGAATGGTTATGACGCTTCCAACTACGATCTGCCGGGGCGTTTCATTTATGCGCAGATGAACGTGAAGTTCTGAGCAGATCGATCGGCAGGTGCTGTGCAAAGGGGCCGCACTGCGGCCCCTTTTTTGTGTACGACGACAGCGGAAGCGCTACAGCGCCAGCCTACGCAAATCCTGCAACAGCTTCACCAGCAACACGATGAAGCGCGCGGCATAAGCCCCATCGATCACCCGGTGATCGTAAGACAGCGACAGCGGCACTATCAGCCTGGGCTGGAAGGCCTTGCCGTCCCACACCGGCTTGATGGCCGATTTGGATACTCCGAGGATTCCCACCTCCGGCGCATTCACGATCGGCGTGAAATGACTGCCGCCGATGCCGCCCAGGCTGGAAATCGAGAAACAACCGCCACGCATCTCCTCACCCTTGAGCTTGC
>JAQGNS010000383.1 GCA_028291705.1 Nevskia sp. | reverse complement strand
CCACCAGTTCGTCGAAGCGCGCCGGCCCGGCCTGCAGGCGGTCGAGGATGCGGCTCATGCGCTCGCGCACCGACAGCGGCTCGGTTTCCACCGTGTGGTGCTTGAACATGTCGGCGCGCAGCAGCACCTCGCGGAACGCCAGCATCAACTCGCGCATGCCCGGCACCGGCAGCGGCGCATCGCTCTGCACCTTGTCCGGCCGCGCCTGGGCCAGGAAGATCTCGCGGCTGACCCGCGGCATCGCGTCCAGGTTTTCGGCGGCGGTCTTGAAGCGCTCGTACTGCTGCAAGCGGCGCACCAGTTCCATGCGCGGATCGCCCAATTCCTCTTCCACCGCCGGCGGACGCGGCAGCAGAATGCGGGATTTGATTTCCGCCAACCACGCCGCCATCACCAGGTATTCCGCCGCCAGCTCCAGGCGCAGCTCGCGCATCAGCGCGATGTAGTCCATGTACTGCTGGGTGATCTTCAGCACCGGGATATCGAGGATGTCCAGGTTCTGCTTGCGGATCAGGTACAGCAGCAAATCCAGCGGCCCTTCGAAGGCTTCGAGGAAGACTTCCAGCGCATCCGGTGGGATGTACAGATCCTCCGGCATCTTGAGCAGGTCTTCGCCATGCCAGCGTGCCACGGCGTGCGGCGGCGGGGCGGCATCGGCCGGGGCTGGGGCCGGAGCCTCGCTGTCGACGGCTTCGATCTCGTTCTCGCTCATTGCGGAATGAACCCCAGCACGTCATGCACGCGCTTCAGCGTGGCGTCGGCGCGCAGGGCGGCGCGCTCGGCGCCGTCCTTGAGCACGCGTTGCAGGCCGGCGCGATCTTCGCGCAGCTCGTTGTAGCGCGCCTGCACCGGCTTCAGGCATTCCACCACCGCCTCGGCCGTGGCGCCCTTCAGCGCGCCGTAGCCCTGTCCGGCGAAGCGCGCTTCCAGCGCGGCGATGGACTCGCCGCCGGTGGCAGAGAGGATCGACAGCAGGTTGGACACGCCCGGCTTCTCGGCCGGGGCGTAACGGATGCTGCCGTCCATGTCGGTGACGGCGCGCTTGATCTTGCGGGTGATGACGTCGGGCGTATCCAGCAGGTAGACGGCGTTGGTCTCCGCGTCGTCCGACTTGCTCATCTTCGCCGTCGGTTCCTGCAAGCCCATGATGCGCGCGCCCACCGGCGGGATCATCGGCTCCGGCACCTGGAACACCGGCTGGCCGCCATTCTGTTCCAGGTAGATGTTGTTGAAGCGGATCGCCACGTCGCGGGTCAGCTCCAGGTGCTGCTTCTGGTCGTCGCCCACCGGTACCTGCGCGGTGTCGTAGAGCAGGATGTCCGCCACCATCAGCACCGGGTAGTCGAACAGGCCGGCGTTGATGTTGTCGACATGTTTGGCCGACTTGTCCTTGAACTGCGTCATGCGGTTCAGCTCGCCCATCTGCGTGTAGCAGTTGAGCACCCAGCTCAGGCGCGCGTGCGCCGCCACGTGGCTCTGCACGAACAGCACGTTCTGCGCCGGGTCCAGGCCGCAGGCGATGTACAGCGCCATGAATTCGTAGCAGCGCTCGCGCAGCACCTGCGGGTCCTGGCGCACGGTGATGGCGTGCAGGTCCACCAGCATGTAATAGCAGTCGTACTGCGCATGCAGCGGCAGCCAGTTCTTGATCGCGCCCAGGTAGTTGCCGATGGTCAGGCGGCCCGAGGGCTGGATGCCGGAGAGGACGACGGGGCGTGGAGTGGAGTTCACGTGTATGCGGATCGGGAAAAGTACGGCCTAAAACGGATTGATGCCGAGCATCCGGGAAATGCCCACCAGGGACAGCACGAACGGCCAGTACAGGATCTTGCCCAGCATGGAGCTGACCGCCAGCAGGATCAGGATCAGCATGCCGTAGGGCTCGATCTTGGCAAAGCGGAAGGCGGCACGTGGCGGCAGCACGCCCATCAGGACGCGTCCGCCATCCAGGGGCGGCAGCGGCAGCAGATTCAGCACCATCAGCGAAATGTTGATGATCATGCCGGCCCGCCCCATCAGGCGGACGCCATACCACACGCCTTCCTGGGCGCCGATATCGACGGCGAGCTTGAACACCAGGCCCCAGCAGATGGCCATTACCAGGTTGGACAAGGGCCCCGCCGCAGCCACCAACGCCATGTCCGTCCGCGGCTTGCGGAAATTGCGCCAGTCCACCGGCACCGGCTTGGCCCAGCCGAACAGGAAGCCCCCGCCCATCGCCAGCAGGACCCCCGGCACCAGCACCGTGCCCACCGGATCGACGTGCCGCAGCGGATTCAGGCTCAGCCGCCCCAGCTTGTAGGCCGTGGCATCGCCCAGAGAGCGCGCCACCCAGCCGTGCGCGACCTCGTGCAAGGTAATGGCGAAAATGACGGGGAGCGCCCAGACTGCAATGGTCTGGACAATATTCAGCGAAGCATCCATCGACCGATTATACCGTCCAGGCGGTCATAAATCCGGCATAAAGGGCGCTGCGGCCAAGCCGGGTCAGGCCTCGGCCAGCCCCAGGCTCGATACATCCCCCCGCCCCTGGCGGACCAGCACCGGGGCGTCCCCGGTCAGGTCGATCACCGTGGTCGGCTGCAGGCCGCAGAGGCCGCCGTCCAGCACCAGGTCGACCTGGTGCTCCAGCTCGGCCCGGTAATCGTTCGGGTCGCTCACCGGCTCGTCGGCGTCCGGGAACTGCAGGGTGCAGCTCATCAGGGGCTCATCCAGCAGTTCCAGCAGGGCCTGGGTTACCTTGTGCTCCGGCACGCGGATACCGATAGTCTTGCGCTTCTCGTGGACCAGGCGGCGCGGCAGCTCGCGCGAACCTTCCAGGATGAAGGTGTATGGCCCCGGCGTCAGCGCCTTGAGCAGGCGGTATTGCCAATTGTCCACCCTCGCGTAAGTGGCGATCTCCGACAGGTCGCGGCACACCAGGGTGAACATGTGGTGCTTGTCGAACTGGCGGATCTTGCGGATGCGCTCCGCCGCATCCTTGTCGCCCAGATGACAGCCCAGGGCGTAGCAGGAATCGGTGGGATAGGCGATCACATCACCCGCGCGCACGCGATCCGCCGCGCGCTGCAACCAGCGCTTCTGCGGATCGATCGGGTGAAGTTCCAGCCATTCAGCGGACATCCGGTAATTTTCGCAGATTATCGGGTTGAAGTAACCGCAAGACCGGCCTGACCAGCGGCACTTGCCTGATTTTCCATTGACGGTAGATATAATCGGCCCATGAATGCACTGATCGACCTGCTGCCCATCGTCCTGTTCGGCGCCGCCTATTTTCTGCGCGGCATCTATGTCGCCACGGGCGTGCTGATCGTCGCCTGCTTTGCCGTGGTGCTGATTTCCTGGCTGCGCACCCGCAAGGTGCAGAAGATGCAACTGGTCACGGCAATCATGGCGGCGGTATTCGGCGGCATGACCATCTACCTGCACAATCCGGAGTTCATCAAGCTCAAGTTCAGCCTGGTCTACGTGCTCTTCGCCGCGGCCCTGCTGGCCAGCCATTTCATCGGCGACAAGGTGCTGCTGGCGCGCATCCCGCAGGACGTCATCAAATTGCCGGACGCGGTATGGCGGCGCCTCAGCCTGGCCTGGGTGATCTACTTCCTGGTCCTGGCCGCGGTGAACCTGTACATCGCGCAGAATTTCAGCGAGGCGTTCTGGGTCAAGTTCAAGCTTGCTTCGGTATTCCTGCCGGTGGTATTCATGCTGATGCAGGCGCCGTTCCTGGCGCGCTACCTGGAGTCCGATCCGGAAAAAGACCATGCGCGTTGAACGTATCCGCCAGAAGCTGCAGGACGAACTAAAGCCCCTGCGGCTGGAGATCGAGGACGAGGGCCACAAGCATGTCGGTCATGCCCATGCCGACGGCGGCCACTTCCGCGTGTTCATCGTGTGCACAGCGTTCGCCGGCAAGCCGCTGATCGCCCGCCACCGCATGGTGTACGAGGCGCTGAGCGAGCAGATGCGCGAGGAGATCCACGCGCTGTCGATCGTGGCGCGGGCGCCTGAGGAAGTCACGGATAACGGTTGAGCGGCGCGGTTTCCGTAGGCCGGGATGAGTGGAACGAATCCCGGCGGATGCATGAGGCGCCGGGTTTCACTATGTTTCAACCCAGCCTACAAAAACTTCCCGCCTACGAAAGCGAATCAACCGTCGATCAAGGCGCGCAAGCCGGCCAGATCGATCACCGTCACTCCCAGCTTCTCGGCCTTGGCCAGCTTCGAGCCGGCGGCTTCGCCGGCCAGCAGGTAATCGGTCTTGGCTGAGATGCTGCCCGAGACCTTGCCGCCGTTGGCTTCGATCAGCGCACCCGCCTCATCACGGCTGATGCCCGGCAGGGTGCCGGTGATGACCAGGGTCTTGCCGCTGAGGGGGCCGCTGGCGGCGGCCTTCGGCGACGGCCAGTGGATGCCGGCATCGAGCAGGGCCTTGATCGCCTCGCGATTGCCTGGCTCGGCGAAGAAGTGGCAGAGGTGGGCGGCGACAATCGGCCCCACGTCCGGCACCTTGCGCAGCTCGGGATAGCGATCCTTGGGCTTGACCGCCTCGTCGCCCTCGGTGAGGAGATCGCGCTGCGTCGCTTCGATCAGCGCGTCGAGCGTGCCGAAATGCCGCGCCAGGTCGCGCGCCGTGGTCTCGCCGATGTCCGGAATGCCGAGGGCATAGAGGAAGCGCTCGAAGCGGCTGTCCTTGCTCTTCTCGACGGCCGCGACCACGTTCTCGGCGGACTTCTCGCCCATCCGTTCCAGTGCGGCAAGCTGCTCGGCACTCAGGCGGTAGATATCCGCGGGCGCCCGCACCAGGCCGAGGTCGATCAGCTGCGCCAGCAGTTTCTCGCCGAGGCCTTCAATGTCCATCGCCTTGCGCGAAACGTAGTGCTGCAGCGCGCCGTGGAGCTGGGCGCGGCAGGACAGGCCGTTGGTGCAGCGTGCCGCCACCTCGCCTTCAGCGCGTTCGACGTGGCCGCCGCACACCGGGCAGGTCAGCGGCAGCTCGACCTTGCGCGCGTCGTCGGGACGCCGTTCCAGCACCACACCCTTGACCTCGGGAATGACGTCGCCGGCGCGGCGTACGATCACCGTGTCGCCGATGCGCACGTCCTTGCGCTCGACCTCATCCATGTTATGCAGGGTGGCGTTGGAAACATTGGCGCCGCCGACGAACACCGGCTTGAGGCGCGCCACCGGCGTCAACGTGCCGGTGCGGCCGACCTGGAATTCGACATTCTCCAGCAGCGTCACCGCTTCTTCCGCGGGGAATTTATGTGCGATCGCCCAGCGCGGCGCGCGCGACACCGAACCCAGCTCATCGCGCCCGGCCAGGTCGTCGAGCTTGTAGACCACGCCGTCGATATCGAAACCCAGGCCGGCGCGCTTCGCCTGCATGTCCTGGTAATACACCAGGCAACCGGCAGTCCCCTGCACCACCTGGATCAGCTCGGAGACCGGAAAGCCCCATTCGCGCAGCAGTGCCAGCACTTCATGATGGGTCTTCGGCCGCGTCCAGCCCTGCTGAAATCCGACCGCGTAGGCATACAGTGCAAGAGGACGCGCGGCGGTGTTCTTCGGATCGAGCTGGCGCAGCGAGCCGGCGGCGGCATTGCGCGGGTTGACGTACAGCTTCTCGCCTTTCGCGGCAGCGTCGGCGTTCATCCGGTCGAAGCCGGCGCGGGGCAGATACACTTCGCCGCGCACCTCGATGATCTTCGGTACGGGATGCTTCTTGCCCTGCCGCAGGGACAGCGGCAGCCTGCGGATGGTGCGCAGGTTGGCGGTGATGTCCTCGCCGGTCTCGCCGTCGCCGCGGGTGGCGCCCTGCACGAAGACGCCGTCCTCGTAGGTGAGCGATACCGCCAGCCCGTCGAGCTTGGGCTCGGCCACGTAGTCGACCGCTTCCAGGCCCAGGCCTTCGCGTACGCGGCGGTCGAACTCGCCCAGCTCTTCCTCGCTGAAGCAGTTGTTGAGCGACTGCATCGGCTGCCGGTGCGTGACCGGTGCGAATTCCTTCAGCGCCGCGCCGCCGACGCGCTGCGTCGGCGAATCCGCGGTGCGCAATTCGGGATGCTGGCTTTCCAGTTCCTGCAGCTCGCGGAACAGCTGGTCGTACTCGGCGTCCGGCAGGCTCGGATCGTCGAGGACGTAATAGCGGTGGTTCGCCTCGTCCAGCTGCTGGCGCAGCTCGGCGGCGCGCTTGGCGGGAGCGGTCACGTCATTACCCTTTGGCGTGATTCATCCAGCGCAAAAAGCCCTACCCGTTCGCAGCCCAGGCTTCCACTTCGAGCTGGAGATTGCGCGCGGCACCGGGCGACAGAGGCTTGCGCTTGGAGTCATAGACCTCGGCGTTGAGCGCGCGGGCCAGGCGTTCGGCAGTGGTCAGCATGTCCTTGATCGCTTCCGCCGGCTTCTGCGGGCCGGGCAATACCATGAACAGGGTCAGGCCCGGGGTGGAGAAGCTGCCGGCCTGGGCCGGGTCCAGGTGTCCCGGCTTGAGCAGGCTGGCGACGCTGAAGACCGGCTCGCTGCCGAGCATGCGGTGATAGATCTGGCGCGCGCCGAACTCGAGGCGCTGGGCGCGCAGGGCATCGTGAATCTGGCCGCCCAGGATATGGGTGCCCTCGCGCTCGGCGATGAGCAGCGACACGATCTTCTCGCTGACCGGCGCCCGGGGCGCCACCGTCGGGGTTTTCCTGGTCGAAGCGCCGCCGATCTCGACGGGCGCCGCGGCGCCGTCTTCAGCCGCCGGGGAAGTCTCGTTGCCGGCGGCATCGAAGGTCGGCGCCACCCGGCGCGGCTTGCCCACACCGAATTCGTCGAACTGCTGATTTTCGCTGTTGAAGATGTCGAGCTGGCGATCCTTGGCCCTGGCCGGCGGCAGCAAGGGCTCATCCGACTCGTTCGAGCCCTCCATGGCGCGGCGATCGCGGCGCGAATAGAGATAGACGGCGACGACCGCCACCACTCCGAAAATCAGCAACGCCCACTGCAATGGACTCATTTGTTTACGCCTCAGCTCTTGTCACGCCTCAGCCCTAGCCTCGTTCTGGCCCGCCAATTGCACCGCCTGCTGTACGTCCACGCTCACCAAGCGCGACACGCCCGGCTCTTGCATGGTGACGCCGTGCAGGTGCTCGGCCAGCTCCATGGTGATCTTGTTGTGCGTAATGATAATGAATTGAACGTTTTGCGCCATTTCCCGCACCACTTCGCAGAAACGGCCCACGTTCGCATCATCCATCGGCGCGTCGACTTCGTCCATCAGGCAGAACGGCGCCGGGTTGAGCTGGAACAGGCCCAGCAGCAGCGCCACGGCCACCATCGCCTTTTCGCCGCCGGACAGCATCTGGATCGAGCTGTTGCGCTTGCCGGGGGGACGGGCCATGACGCGCACGCCGGTTTCCAGCAGGTCGTCGCCGGTCAGCTCCAGGTAGGCCTCGCCGCCGCCGAACAGCTGCGGGAAGCGCGCCTTGAAGATCTCGTTGACCTTGTCGAAGGTGGTCTTGAAGCGCTCCTGCGTCTCGTTGTCGAGCTTGCGCATGGCGTCTTCCAGCGTGGTCAGGGCCTGGCTGACGTCGGCGTGCTGGGCGATCAGGTAGGCCTCGCGCTCGCGTCCCTCGTCCAGCTCCTGGATCGCCGCCAGGTTGATGGCGCCGAGGCGGTCGATGCGGCGGCCGACCGTGGCCAGCTTCTCTTCCCACACGCCGGCAGTCGCGTTCTCGTCCAGTTCCGGCGCCAGTTCGGCGCGGCCGTAGCCGGTTTCGGCGAACTGCGCTTCCACGCCGTCGCGGCGGGCGCGCAGGTTCTCGAATTCCAGGCGCAGGCGTTGCAGGACTTCCTGCGCGGCTTCCTTGGCGGCTTCGGCGGCGTGCACTGCGCGCACCGCATTGCCCAGGGCGGCTTCCGCCGCCACCTGCCGATCGCGCGCCAGGCGCAGGCGCTCGCGCACGGTCTGCACCGCGTCGCGCGCGGCCTCGACCTGGGCGGTCTGCTCGGCGATCGGGGTATCCAGTTCCTCGCCGGCGGCGCGGCGCGCGCTGCGCTGCGTCTCCGCCACCTCGACCTGCTCGGCCAGGGAGCGCAGGGCCTGCTCCACCGCCGCCAGGGCGCTGTTGTGCCCGGCGAGTTGCACCTGGGTCTGGCCGCGTTGCTGCGCGACGGTCTGGGCCGCGCCACGGGCCTGCTGCAGGGATTCGCGCGCCGTCACCAGGGCGCGGTTGCGGTCGCCGCGCTCGATGTTCAGGCGCTGCGCGGTTTCCTCCAGGCCGACCAGGCGGGCGCGGGAGCTTTCCAGCTCCTGCGTCTGCTGGCTGGCCTGGGCCGCCAGGGCGTCGATTTCCTGGGTCAGGGCGCGCAGGCGTGATTCGGTCTGCTCCAGGCGCACGGCCTGGGCCTGGCGCTCGGCCATGCGCTGCGCCTGGCGCATGCGCGACTGGTCGGTGCGCACCACCAGGCTGCGGCGCTCGTTTTCCATCTGCGTCTGGCGCGCGCGCAGCTCGTTCAGCTCCTGCTCACGCGTCTGCACCGACTGGGTGTGTTCCTCGACCTGGGTCTTGAGCTGCTTCAGCAGCAAGCCGCGGGCGATGACGCCGGAATGGGCCGGGTCCAGGCGCGGGTAGCGCAACCAGGAACGACCGCGCCAGACGCCGTCCGGCGTGATGACCGAGCCGCCAGGCGTGAGGTTGGCGGCAAAGCGCATCGCCTCTTCGGCGTTGTCGGCGATGCGGATATGGGACAACCAGTCCAGCACGGCGGCGGGGCCGGTGACCTTGGCCGCCAGGGTACCGGCCTCCTCGGCAAAGCCGGCTTCACCGTGGAGCAGCAGGGCGCCGGCCTTGGGGCCAACCGGCTGGGCACGCTGCATCTCGCTCCAGTCCGGCAGCAGCGGCGCCTGCAGCAGGCCGCTGAGCACGTGTTCGACGGCGGCTTCCCAACCCGTCTCGACCTGCAGCGCCGACGCCAGGCGCGGCAGCGCGGCCCAGTCATGGGTACGCAGCCAGCCGGTCAGCTCGGCGTCGTCCTCGCGCAGGGCGGCTTGCTGCAAGGTTTCCAGCGAGGCGAAGCGGCCGCGGGCGCTCTGCAATGCCTGCCGTGATTCGTGCAGCGCGGTTTCCACCGCGGCGCGCTGGTCGCGCAGGGCCTGCAAGTCACGGTCGGCGTTCTGCAATTTGGCCTGGGCTTCGCCCAGTTCCTGGTCGAGCGTGGCCAGTTCGGCTTCCGCATCGGCCAGCGAAGCCTGGATCGGGCTGGCATCGAGGCCGCCGTGCTCGCCCTGGAGGCGGCGCAGGCGCTCGTCGATCTGTTGGCGGGCGCGGTCCAGGCCCTGCACGTGCACGCGTTCGCCTTCGGCCTCCAGCAAGGGTGCCTGCGAACGCTGCGAAAATTCTTCCCACAGGCCCTGCTCGTCGACCAGGGTCTGTTCGGCCGTGGCGAGGCGGTACTGCGCTTCCTGCTCCTGCTCCTCGGCGGCGGCAACGCGGGTCTGCGCCGCGCCAACCGCCTCGGTCAGGCCCTGCTGGCGCTGCAGTTCCTGCTGGCGCCGGCGCTGCAGTTCGGCCAGGGCCGTTTCCAGCTGCTCCAGCTCGCGCACCCGCAGGTTCTTCATTTCGCGGGCGTGGGCCAGATTCTGTTCCTGGCGGGCCAGGGCGGCTTCGGCCTCGTACACCTGCGCCTGCTCGGCGTTCAGCGCGGTGCCGGCTTCACGCAAGCCGCCATCGCTGGCGCCGCGGGCTTCTTCGGCGGCGACCACGGCGGCACGGGCGGCTTCCAGCTGTTGCTCGTGTGCGGTGATGGCGCTTTCCTGCACCACCGCCTGGGCATCCAGGGCGCGCAGGCGCAGCAACAGCACTTCCGCTTTAAGCCTGCGCTCTTCTTCCTTGAATTGCTTGTACTTTTCGGCGTTGGAGGCCTGTTTGGCCAAGACTTCGAGTCTTGCCGTAAGTTCGCCCTGCAAGTCCTGGAGGCGCGAGAGGTTTTCGCGGGTCTGGCGGATGCGGGATTCGGTTTCGCGGCGGCGCTCGCGGTACTTGGAGATGCCGGCGGCTTCTTCCAGCCACTGCCGCAATTCTTCCGGCTTGGCCTCGACCATGCGCGAGACCATGCCCTGCTCGATGATGGCGTACTGGTTCTTGCCACCCAGGCCGGTACCGAGGAACAGGTCGGTGACGTCGCGCTTCAGGCACTTCTGGCCGTTGAGGAAGTACTGCGAGCCGCCGTCGCGGGTCAGCTCGCGCTTTACGGCGATTTCGGCGTAGGCCGCATAGGGCCCGGTGATCTGGAAATCGCTGTTGTCGAACTGCAGCTCGACGCTGGCGCGGCCGGCCGGCTTGCGCGTGCGCGAGCCGTTGAAGATGACGTCCTCGGTCTCGGTGCCGCGCAGGTTCTTGATGCTGGTTTCGCCCAGCACCCAGCGCACCGCGTCGATGATGTTGGACTTGCCGCAGCCATTGGGGCCGACGACGGACGTGAGCCTGCTGGGCAACGGCAGGCTGCTCGGGTCAACAAAGGATTTGAACCCGGCGAGCTTGATTCCGGATAAGCGCATTTACGGCTTTGGATTGTTGGGGCCCGGGAGGTACAAAAAGCCACCCGAGTCATGAATTCTGGATAGGCATATTAGTGTAAAGGATTGCAGCCATGTGAACAGCCGCCCCTCGGCCGGTCAAAATTGGCAAAATACGCCTTATGGCGACTAAACCCAGCAAAGTCCTCGATACCTTCCCCAATCCGAACCCGGGCCGCGACTTCGTCATCCGCATGCGCATGCCGGAATTCACCTGCCTGTGCCCGATGACCGGCCAACCGGATTTCGCCACCCTGTACCTGGAGTACGTGGCGGAGAAGACCTGCGTCGAGCTGAAGTCGCTCAAGCTTTACATCTGGAGCTTCCGCAACGAGGGCGCCTTCCATGAGGCGGTGACCAACAAGATCCTCGACGACCTCGTCGCCGCGACCAAGCCGCGCTTCATGCGCCTCACCGCGGTGTGGAATGTACGCGGCGGCATCTACACCCACGTGGTGGCTGAGCATGCCGGGCGCGGCTGGAAGGCCGGCACGGTGCTGCCGCCGTCCGCCTGGCATGTCGACCCCACCGGCGCCGGCCAGACGCCGGGCGTCTGAGCCATCCCATGACTTTCTCCGAATTGCTGGAATGGCAGTGGAGCCGTTACGACGGTACGCACCGCAACCGCAACCACCTGCTGATCCAGATCGTGGCGGTGCCGCTGTTCTGGATCGGCGCGGTGAACTTCGTAGTGCCGCTGGTGTTCGCCGGGCTGGTGCACGCGCTCGGCGGCGCCATCCTGATGGCGGCCTCGCTGTTCCTGCAGGCCAAGGGCCAGGAGATGGAAGGCACACCGCCGCAGCCGTTCGCCGATGCGCGCGATTATGTGCGGCGGGTGATCGCGGAGCAGTTCGTCACCTTTCCGCGCTTCGTCATCAGCGGCGGCTGGTGGCGCAATTTCAACGCAGCGGGTTGATCGATACCCGGCGTGCCGGGAACGGAGCGGCACGCCGCGCCGGAAATACCAAACTGTGATGTAGCTCACAGCACGCGCGGGCATAGGATCAAATTACCCGTTGACCGGCCGGTACCGGGCCACAACAATCCACGTGGGGAGGCGTACTCAAAATTACGCCCACGCTTCATCATCCACAGGGAATCAAATGAAAATCAGACTCGCCCCGCTACAGGCCGGGCGCATTGCCGCGTGCTGCATGGCCCTCGCCTTCAGCGCCCACGCCGACAAGCCCGAACTGCCGGTGTTCGCCATCCACGCTTTCGCCGGCGCCAAGATCCTGGACAAGGACGACTGGGCTCCGGCCGATCAGCAGTTCGAATACGGCGGCGAAGTGGATTTCCAGCCGGGCTCCTGGCCGATCGCGCTCACCGCCGGCTACTACACCGGCCACGCCAGCGGCGACCCCGGCTTCAACGACGGCGACTTCAAAAGCACCACCACCGAGATCCAGGCCGGCGTGAAGAAGTTCTGGCAGACCGGCCGCGTGGGCCGCGCCTTCGCCGGCGGCGGAGTCACCTTCGCCAGCGCCAAGGACGAATTGGCAACGGTTTCCTCGAAGGACAATGGCGTCGGCGGCTGGATCGGCGGCGGCTACATCTTCGAGCTTGGTCGCCATTTCGACATCGGCGTCAACGCCAAGTATTCCTATGCCAAGGTCACGGTGCAGGGTATCGACACCAATGCCGGCGGCGTGCATGCCGGCGTGCTGGCGGGCGTGCGCTGGTAGATATTTGCTGAATCCCGGGCAAGGAAGACCTTGCCCGGGCCGCTGCGAATGGATGCTCGCTGTTGGCCGGCGCAGCCCGGCGACGGCAAGCCGCCCTACTTTTTCTTGCCCAGCTTCTGGATCACATCGGATGCCATTTGCTCCGACTTCCTTTCCAGGGCCCGCCGCCGTTCCGGATCGAGTTTCACCACCTTGCGGCTGCGCCTGCGGCGCTGCATCTGCTTGCGCACGTAGGGAATCACGCGCCAGGCGCGGTGGCCATCCATCGGGCCGATGGGCAACAAGGCCACCATCATCAGGAACAGGTTCCACAGCGTGAACACCATCAGCGCGGGACCGGCGATGAGAGCGACGACCGGGCTTGCGGCGTCTTGCAGGAAATAGCGGGCGATCAAGGCCAGCAGCAGTACCAGCAGTTGCGCGCCGACGCCGGACCAGGCGATGAGGATGTCGTCCAATTCGTTGCGCGGATACGAATGCGAGGTCTGGCCGTGCAGTCCGCTGAGCGTGATGTCATCGACCGACAGGCCGCGCCAGCGTGCCATCGCGGCATGTCCAAACTCATGCGTCACCAGCAGCAGCGCATACGCCACCGAGCCCACCAGGGCCCCGACCACGCTCTGCATCATCAGCCACAGCCAGGGAAAGACCAGCAGCACGGTCCAGTGCATCGAAACCGGGATGCGGAACCATCTGCCCAGGTGCCAGTAGTTTTCCACCGCTTCCCCGCTGCCGTCGAAGTGAGTCCTAGGCTATCAGACTGGGCACAGCTTCAGGCTGGATAGCCTACCCGGCTTTCAAGCCGGATAACCGGTGATCGCGCGGATGCGCCGGTACAAGGGACGCAGCCGCGGATACAGCTTGCTATAGACCTCGCGGTAAAGCTGGTCGTAGATCTTCTGCGCGGCGGGATCGGGCACGAAGACGCGGCCGCTGCGGGTCATCGCCGCCACCGCTCGCGCATAGTCCGGATACAGGCCAAGGCCCACCGCCAGGTTGATCGCCGCACCCAGGGCGGAGGTTTCGTAGAGGTCCGGCCGTTCGATGGCGCTGCCGAAAACGTCGGCGGTGATCTGCATCGCCATATCGCTCTGCGAGCCGCCGCCGGCGGCGATGATGCGCTGCAAGGGATGGCCGAGCTTGCGCTCGATCTGCTCGCGGCCGCCGCGCAGGCTGTAGGCCAGGCCTTCGATGATGGCGCGGTACAAGTGGGCGCGCGTGTGCACGTCGCCGAAGCCGATGATGGCGCCCTTGGCTTCCGGCCCCGGGTCGGTCACGCCGGGCGACCAGTAAGGTTGCAGGGTCAGGCCCATCGAGCCCGGCGGCGCGCGCTTGAGCAGTTCGTCGAACAGGGATTCCACCGGCACGCCCAGTTCCTGCGCCTTGGCCTGCTCGCGGTGGGCGAATTCGCGCTTGAACCAGCTCACCATCCAGAAGCCGCGGTAGATCTGGATCTCGGTGTTGTAG
>JAQGNS010000376.1 GCA_028291705.1 Nevskia sp. | reverse complement strand
TGATCTCCTGGTTCGCCTCGGTCTACTTCACGCCCTTCATCGGCCACTGGTTGCTCAAGGCGCATCCGCAGGAGCCGCATACGCTGTTCCAGTCGCCGTTCTACCGCCGCCTGCGCGCCACCATCGATTGGTGCGTGGAGCATCGCTGGAAGGTGATCGTGGTCACGGCCCTGGCCTTTGCCTTGAGCGTGTTCAGCTTCCGTTTCATCCCGCAGCAGTTCTTCCCGGACTCCACCCGCCTGGAGATCATGGCTGACCTGTGGTTGCCCGAGGGCTCGAGCTATGCCGCCACCGAGGATGTGGCCAGGCGCATGGAGGCGAAGCTGGCGCAGGATCCGGACGTGGCGGACTACGTTGCCTATGTCGGCTCCGGCAGCCCGCGCTTTTACCTGCCGCTGGACCAGCAGCTGCGCAATACCAATCTCACCGAATTCATGATCGTCAGCCGCGACATCAAGGCGCGTGAGCGCCTGCGGCTGAAGCTGAGGCAATGGCTGGATGAGGGTTTTCCTGAAGTGCGGATGCGCATCGACCGTCTGCCCAACGGTCCGCCGGTGGGCTGGCCGGTGCAGTTCCGCGTCATGGGCCCCGATCCCGAAGCCGTGCGCGGCTACGCCGAGCAGGCCAAGCAGGTGGTGCGGGCCAATCCCTATGCCATCAACGTGCACGACAACTGGCACGAGAAAATTCTGACCCTGCACGACGAACTGGACCAGGAGAAGTTGCGCGTGCTCGGCATCACCAGCGAGCAGGTGCGCAATGCCGGCCAGACCATACTTTCCGGCACGCAGATCGGCACCTACCGCGAGAACAACCGCAACATCGCGGTGGTGGCGCGCCAGCCGCTGGACGAGCGTGACCGCCTCGGCGATCTGCGCGATTCCTACATGCCGACGATCAGCGGCCAGTCGGTGCCGTTCTCGCAGTTTGGTCATGCCCTGGCGGTATTCGAGGATGGCGTGGTGTGGCGCCGCAACCGCGAGCCGGCCATCACCATCGAGGCCGAGGCGGTCGACGGCATGCAGGCGCCGGACGTGACCAACATGATCTACACCGCCCTGGCCCCGCTGCGGGCGAGCCTGCCAAGCGGCTACAGCATCGAGATCTCCGGCGCGCTGGAGCAGAACAAGATCGCCAACGACTCGATCAATGCGCAGATGCCGAAAATGGCGGTGTTGATCCTGTTGCTGCTGATGATCCAGTTGCAGCATTTTGGCCGCACCGTGCTGGTGTTGCTCACCGCGCCCCTGGGCATCATCGGCGCCGCTCTGGCGCTGCTGGTGACGCAGGCGCCATTCGGCTTCGTCTCCCTGCTCGGCGTCATCGCCCTGGGCGGCATGATCATGCGCAACTCGGTGATCCTGGTCGACCAGATCCGCCAGGACGTGGCCGAAGGACACGACGAGTGGACCGCCATCGTCGAGTCCGCCGTGCGCCGCTTCCGCCCGATCTGGCTCACCGCCGCGGCGGCGGTGCTGGCGATGGTTCCGTTGTCACGCAGCGTGTTCTTCGGGCCCATGGCCATCGCCCTGATGGGCGGCCTGATCGCCGCCACGTTGCTGACGCTGACCTTCCTGCCGGCGCTGTACGCGGCCTGGTTCCGGGTCAAGCGGCCGGATACCGCAGCAGTTCGGTAAGCGCGGAAACAGGTGGTGTTGCCGCCGTGTTTCATCACCATGGCGTTGTGGCATGGCACCAGCGGCAGCAGGGCGGCCATGAGCCGCCCTGCTCGAACTATTGTCCAGCCTGAGCGGTGCGCAGCGGCTTGATGAACAGCCAGTACACCGGCACCGTCAGCGCCACCGTGGCGGCCGACAGGACCAGCAGGCCGCCATCCGATTCGACGATGACCCAGACGCAGACCAGCAGCGCGGCGACAGCCAGCGCGCGGTAGCGCACGAACACCCAGGTGTGTGGCCAAGGGGAAGGGCCGGGCCGATCCAGCCGCCACAGGGCGATGCAGGAATAGACGTAGGCCAGCAGGCAGAAAATGGTGGAGACCTCGATCAGCTTGCCGAACTGCTCGCCGATGGTCGGCGACATGGTGGCGAACACCACCACGCTCATCACCGCCGCCATGAGCAGCAGGGCGGGCACCGGGATGCCATGCCGGTCGGCCCGGCCGAACACCGCCGGAAACAGGCCACGGTCGGCGCCGGCCTTGCCGGTCTGCGCGGTGAGCAGGATCCAGCCGCCGAGGGTGCCGATGGTCTTGACCAGGGCCATCACCGCGACGAAGGCCCCGGCCGCCGGGCCGAGCACCAGCTTTGCCGCGTCGGCGAAGGGCGCGGTGGAGGCGGCCAGGGTAGCCGCCGGGATCAGGCCCATCACTACACTGCAGGAGGTGACGTAGACCGCCGCTGCGATCAGCACGCCGCCGATGGTGGCGATGGGCACATTGCGGCCCGGATTCTCCACCACGGCCGCCGCCACCGAGGCGCTCTCCAGCCCGGTGAAGGCCCAGAACACCAGCACCAGGGAATTCGGCACCGCCGTCATCACCGGCTCGTGGCGCATGTTCCAGGAGGCCTTGAACAGCGCCGGATCGAAGTACCACCAGCCGGCCGTGGCGATCAGCAGGATCGGGATCAGGCCCAGCACGATCGCCACCGACTCGACCTGGCAGACCAGCCGCGGCCCCAGGATGTTGATCAGGGTCAGCGCCCAGATCAGCCCCACGGTGGCCGCTGCCGCCGGCACGGGCAGGGCCAGGACCGGGACGAAGCTGGCCAGGTAGCCGGTGGCGGTGACGGCGATGGCGATATTGCCGGACCAGCAGGAGATCCAGTAGATCGCCGTGGTCTGGAAGCCCATGTAAGGCCCCAGCGCGTCGGCCGCGTAGGCGCAGGGGCCGCCGGCCTGCGGCGAGATGCGGCCGAGCCGGGCCAGCACCACCGCCACCAGCAGCGCACCGGCGGTGGCGATGAGCCAGCCGATGACGGTGATGCTGCCGGTGCTGGCCAGCGTCGCCGGCAGCAGGAAGATGCCGGAGCCCACCATATTGCTGGTCACCAGCGCGGTGGCCAGCAATGGCCCGACCTTGCGATTGCGGATCATCAGGCTTGCGGTCTCCCCCTGGAATGCCGTGTCGCGCCGTTCGTTCTGGCTTTTACCGCTGCTGCTGGCTAGCTTACTGTACGGAGGGCCGATCGACCGGACCGGCCGAATTGCGAGGATGCCTGATGAGCCGTGCCCTGCGCCCCGAATTGCCGCCGCTGTCGCAGGCCGACGAGGATGCCTTGAGCCTGCCGGCCTGGATCTACCGCGACGCCGAGTTCTTCGAGGCGGAGCAGCGGGCCGTGTTCCGGCCCAGCTGGCAACTGGTCTGTCACCTCAACGACATTCCCCGGCCTGGCGACTACCACACCCTGGACTTCCTCGGCGAATCGCTGGTGGTGGTGCGCGGCGAAGACGGCGAGGTGCGCGGCTTCCACAATGTCTGCCGCCACCGCGCCTCGCGCCTGCTCGACGGCGCTAGCGGCAACTGCGGCGGGCGCATCAGTTGCCCCTATCATCGCTGGACCTATGCGCTGGATGGACATTTGGTGGCTGTGCCGCACCTGAAGGATTTTCCTGGTCTCGACCTGCAGCGGCACGGCCTGGCGCCGCTGGAACACGAGGTCTTCATGGGCTTCGTCTTCGTGCGCCTGGAACCGGGCCTGCCCGGCGTGGCCGAGATGATGGCGCCCTATGTCAACGAGCTGGTCGCCTATCGCATGGAGGAACTGGTGCCGCAGGGCCGCGTCACCCTGCGGCCGCGCGCGGTGAACTGGAAGAACGTCGCCGACAACTACTCCGACGGCCTGCACATCAACATCGCCCACCCGGGTTTGACGCGCCTGTTCGGCAAGGGCTACGGCATCGAGGCACAGCCCTGGGTGGACAAGATGTGGGGTGGCTTGCTCGATGCGCCGTCGAGCAACTGGTCCGAGCGCCTTTACCAGTGCTTCCTGCCGCGGGTGGATCATCTGCCGCCGGAGCGGCAACGCCTGTGGACCTACTTCAAGCTCTGGCCCAACGTCGCCTTCGACATCTATCCGGACCAGATCGACTTCATGCAGTTCCTGCCGGTATCGCCCACCGAAACCCTGATCCGTGAAATCGCCTACGTGCATCCGGACAGCCGCCGCGAGATGCGCGCCGCGCGTTACCTCAACTGGCGCATCAACCGGCAGGTGAACCTGGAAGACAAGGCTCTGATCGAGCGCGTCCAGGCCGGCATGATATCGAGCAGTTACAGCGTCGGCCCGCTCGGTGAGAATGAAGTCTGCCTGCGCAGCTTCGGACGCCGCATGCGGGCGCTGATTCCGCAGAGCCGCCTGCACCGCGCACCGGCTGCGGGATGGTCGAGAATCTGAAGTCGGACGGCTTATATCGCAATCCGTTCAGCTGCCGGCAAGGATGCGCGATATAGATTGTCAGCGTGGCATCAGGCAATCGAATGGGGCTGTAGCTCAACTGGCAGAGCGCGACGGTTTATCGTCGAGATCGGGGTTCAACTCCTTGCGGCTCCACCATTCTTCAGATGCCTTGCTGCATCAACGCATATGACGTATGGATCAGTCGGCGGAAAATCGTCCATCGATCGGATAAGCGGTGCATTTTTTCGGCGAGTGGCAGCATTTCACCAACAGTGGTAGTGCCCGGCCGACCCATGCAAAAAGTGATGAATTGTCGATCAGATGCCAATCCCGCTCAGTGCTTATGTCCGACAAGCGCCAAGCATCTGCGCGCCAGATCCACACGATCTTCAATTGTTTTCATCACTATCGGCGCAACGGCGAAGTGATCTCCAGTGGCCAGCGCCGCGTCTTGGATGTCCACCACGGTCAGATCCAGGAAGTCGCCGTATAACTCGCTGATCGCGACAGCGCTGGGTTGCAAACCGAGTTCGCGCATGATCTTGGCGGTGGGACCCTTGATGGCTTCGCCGCCGACGATGGGGGAGACGGCGATCACCGGGACCTGCAACTGCCGCAGGCGTTGGCGCAGTTCCGGCACGGCCAGCATTGGCGCGATGCTCAGGTAGGGATTGGAAGGGCAGAGGATCACGCCGGCGAGCGCCGGATCGTCCAGGGCGCGGCGGATTGCCGGGGCCAGCACAGCTTGCGCCGCGCCGTCGAAATGCAACGCTTTCACCGCCGGCGCGCAGTGCCGGCGCACGAAGTAATCCTGGAATTCCAGCAGGCCCTGGTCGGTCTCAACCAGGGTGCGTACAGGATCGTCGCTGAGCGGAGCGACTTCGGTATGGATCGATAGTCGATTGGCCATTTCGGTGATGGCTTGGCTCAAGGTCAGGCCCTGGCCCAGCAACTGGCTTCGCAACAGGTGCAGCGCCAGATCGCGGTCGCCCAGGCGGAACCAGGTATCACCGCCGAGCCGCCCGAGTTCGTCAAGCACCTGCCAGCTCTCGCCTTCGCGCCCCCAGCCCTGCTCGCGATTGGCGAGACCCGCCAGCGTGTACAGCACCGTATCCAGGTCCGGGCAGATGGTGAGGCCGAGGTGACGGAAGTCGTCGCCGGTGTTGACCGCTACGATGAGGGCGCCGGTCGGCAGCACCTGCGCCAGGCCGCTGGCCAGCTTGGCGCCGCCGACGCCTCCGGAAAGCGCCAGGTAGCGCGGCGCGGCGCTCAACGGAACAAGTCCTGTTCGCGCGGCCGCAACAGCACGCTGGCCGGTCGCGACACCGAGAGGTAGTTCCTGCTCACACCGCGCACCAGCACCAGGGGCGTGCCCTCCGCCGCCTCGCCGCCGACCAGCGTGGCGGCGGCGCAGAGCTGGTCGGCCACCGCGATCTGCGTTACTTGCAGCGGCCGGCCGTTGCGGTCGGCCGTGCCGCGTGCATCGGCCAGGGCGTCGAGAC
Organism: Nevskia sp.; assembly: GCA_028291705.1. Taxonomy (GTDB): domain Bacteria; phylum Pseudomonadota; class Gammaproteobacteria; order Nevskiales; family Nevskiaceae; genus Nevskia. The sequence goes on along the minus strand of JAQGNS010000376.1, from coordinate 9,970 downwards.
CGGCGCAGCCGACGCAGACGCCGGTGACGCCGAGCCGCCAGGGGCGGCCGAAGCTATCCGAAATCAGCACGGCGACGTTGGCGCCGGCCGCTTGTGCCAACGCTTGGCGCAAACCCGCGGCGGAAGCATCCGGGTCGGTCGGCAGCAGCAGGGCCCGGCCAGCACCGCCGGGCAGATTGGACTGGTCGATCGCGGCGTTGGCGACGACGAAGCCGAGCCGGTGGCGCACGATCAGCACATTCGGCGCCACCCGCAGCACCTCGCTGGATTCGCGCAGTACCAACTCGACCACGCGCGGGTCCTTGCCGCACAGCCGTGCCAGGTCCAGGGCCTCCGGCCGCGGTTCAACGCTGGCCAACTCGACATAGCGGTTCTCGGACTTGGACACGATCTTTTGCGCCACCACCACCACGTCACCGTCCGCGAGTGCTTCGCCGGTGGCGGTGAGCGCCTGGCGCAGCAGGCCGGCGAGGTCGGCTCCGGGCTCGACCTCCGGCACCTCCGCCAGCGGCAGAAAGCTCAGGGCGCCGGACTGCATGGCGCCGGAGCGGGTAAAGAGTCGTGGACCGACGCAGGACGACGCAGCGGTGTATTGACCACCGTCGCCAGCGGCGGGGCGTACCACGCAAGCCGGGTGCGCCCGGCATCGACCGCGCGGTACAACGTAGTGCGCTGCGCCGGCTGCCGGCCGATGGCGCGGATCAGGCGCTCCATCTCCAGCGGCGGCAGTTCCTGTCCATGCGCGGCGCCGGCGGCGCGGCTGATCGACTCGTTCATCAGGGTGCCGCCCAGGTCGTTGGCGCCGGCCTGGAGGCAACGCTGCGCCCACTGCGCCCCGAGCTTGGTCCACGAGGCCTGCACGTTGCCGATCAGCGGGTGCAGCGCCAACCGCGCAACGGCATGCATCAGGATCGCCTCGCGCAGAGTCGGTCCGCGGCGCGCGCGACCGCGCAGGTACATCGGTGCCTCCATGTGCACGAAGGGCAGCGGTACGAATTCAGTGATGCCACCGGTACGCTGCTGCAGCTGGCGCAGCAGCAGCAGATGACGCGCCCAGTGCTCGTAGCCTTCGACATGGCCGAACATGATGGTGGAGGTGGTAGGCAGCCCGCAGCGGTGCGCCTCGGCAATCACCTCCAGCCATTGCTGCGTGTCCAGCTTGTCCGGGGCGAGGATGCGGCGCACCTCGTCGTCGAGGATTTCCGCCGCGGTGCCGGGCAGCGAGCCAAGGCCGGCGGCTTTCAACGCCTGCAGGAACTCGGCCAGGCTGACGCCCAGGGTCTGCGCACCGTGCCACACTTCCAGCGGCGAAAATGCATGAACGTGGATCTGCGGCACCGCCTCCTTGGCGGTGCGGCAGATATCGAGATAGGTCTGGCCGTTGAAATCCGGGTGGATGCCGCCCTGCATGCACACCTCGGTGCCGCCGCGATCCCAGGCCTCGCGGGTGCGGCGACGGATCTCGTCAAGGTCGAGCCGGTACGGTTCACCGCGCAGCTGCTGGTGTGCGCGCCCCTTGGAGAAGGCGCAGAAGCCACACTTGTAGAGGCAGACATTGGTGTAGTTGATGTTGCGGACTACGGCGTAGCTCACCGTGTCGCCCGCCGATTCGGCCCTCAGCATATCGGCGGCATGGCAGACGCGGCTGAAGTCGTCGCCGCGGGCGGTGAACAGCGCGGCGATCTGCGCCTCTCCCAACTCGTGTCCCGAGGCGGCGAGCGCGACAATGCCGTCGATCGGCGTACGCCGCCGCGGTGCCGGCAGCGCCACCTCGTACAAGTCTTCCGCATCCGCTGCCCGTTGCGAACCGGCGCTCCAGGCGCCGGCGCGAGCATAGCCGGCGCCGTCGCTCAGGCGCAGCACCGGCGTGCGCAGCTCCGGCGCCAGCCACGCATCCGCTTCGCGCGCATAGCGTGGGTACACGGTGAGGCGCTCCACCAGGTGATGGCCGGCCCGCTCGGTGATGGCGCGCAACTGCTCGAGCTGTGGCCACGGTGCTTCGGGGTTGACGTGATCCGGCGTCACCGGGGATACGCCGCCCCAATCGTTGATGCCGGCGCCAATCAGGTCGGCGAGATCGCCGGAGGCGAGATTCGGCGGCGCCTGGATGCTCATGTCCGGCCCGAACAGCAGGCGCGCCACGGCGATAGTCCAGCGCAAGTCTTCCATCGAAGGCTCGGCGTGCTCCTGCATCCTGGTGCCGGCCTTGGCGCGGAAGTTCTGGACGATGATTTCCTGAATGTGGCCGTAGCGGTCGGACAGTTCGCGCAAAGCCAGCAGTGATTCGATCCGCTCGAGACGGGTTTCGCCGATGCCGATGAGGATGCCGCTGGTCATCGGCACCCGCGCCTCACCGGCCAGACGCAGGGTTTCGAGCCGCCGTGCCGGCTGCTTGTCGGGTGAGCCGAAGTGCGGGCCGCCGCGCTGGCACAGCCGCGGCGAGGCGGATTCCAGCATCAGGCCCATCGACGGCGCCACGCGACGCAGCCGCTCGAAATCCGCGGCATCCAGCAGCCCCGGGTTGAGGTGCGGCAGCAGGCCGGTCTCGCGCAGCACGCGCCCGGCGACGTGTTCCAGGTAGTCCAGCGTGGAGGCGAAGCCGAGCCGGGCCAGTGCGTCCCGCGCCGTCGCATAGCGCAGTTCCGGCTTGTCGCCGAGAGTGAACAGCACTTCCTTGCAACCCTGGGCCAGGCCGCGCCGCGCAATGTCCAGCACCTGCTCGGGATCGAGATAAGCCTGCGGCAGCCGCCGCGGCGTCTTGGCGAAGGTACAGTAGTGGCAGACGTCGCGGCACAGCTCGGTCAGCGGCACGAACACCTTGCGCGAATAGCTGACGTTGCGCGACCAACCAAGGTCGCGCAGCGCCGCCGCGGCGCCGGTGAGGCTGGCAAGATCATCGGCCGCGGCCAGCGCCAGCGCCTGCTCGCGCGTGGGCCTTCGCATTGCGGCGAAACTGAAATCAGGCGTCCCCATGCGCTGCTCCGGCCGGCACAGCGCAGGCGGCAAGCGCCGGCGGGGCGCCGGCCGCGCCCAGACTGCGCAGAAATTGCAGATCCTCGGCGACGTCGAGGTCCAACCCGAGGCGTTCGCAGTGATGCACCCGCAGCGGCGTCTGCTGTGCGCGGGCCAGGGCCAGATGCGCAGCGAAGCTGTTGGGGCCAAAGCAGGGCGCCAGCGCTCCGGGCGGGCGGCACAGCATGGCGTTGGTGCCGATGCCACGGCGGTCCGGCACCAGCACCGCGCAAGAATTTCGTCCGGCCGCGTGCAGCAGGCGCTCGACCGCCTCGGCCGAAATCAGCGGCAGGTCACCGGCGATCATCAACAGGCCGCATCCGGTTTGCGGTGAAAGGCCGCGCGCCACGTCGCGGCAAGCAGCCGCGGTGCCCTGGTCGGCGCGCAGCAGGAACACCTCGGCGCCGAGCTTGCGGGCGAAGCCGGCGACTTCCTCGCTGGCGGTGGCGGCCACCACGCGCTCGATGCCTCTGGCGGCGCGCAGTGCATCAAGAGCGCGTTGTGCCAGATCGAAGAACAGGGTGCGGCGCTGTTCCGGCGACAGCACGTCGGCCAGTCGCGACTTCGCCGTGTCGGGCGATTTCAAGGGAACGATCGCCCATGCCGCGGCTGGCCAGTCGAAGGTCGCGGGGCGGCGGTTTGGGTAGAGCTGTTGCATCGGCGCTTCCTCGGTCGGCTGGTTCGCGGTGGGTCGGCGATGGCCGTGCATTCAGGCGAACGTTTGGCGTAGCAGCGGCCCCAGCCACGTGCCGAACAGCTCGATGAAGCGCGCCTGGTCCGGGCCCGGTGCGTGGAACACCAGGTGGTTGAAGCCCAGCTCGACATAGGGGCGGATGCGCTCGACGATCTCCTGAGGGTCGTTGCTGACGATCCAGCGCGACGCGGCGCGCTCTACCGGCAGAGCATCGGCGAGCCGTTCCATCTGCAGCGGGTCTTCCACATTCATCTTTTCTTCGACGGTCAGCGCCAGCGCACCCCAGAAGCGAGTGTCTTCCAGCGCGCGCCCGCGATCGCTGTCGAACGAGACCTTCATCTCGATCAGGCGGTCGATGCCGTCGCGGGGTTTGCCGGCCTTGTCCAGGCCGGCATCCACGTTCGGCAACAGGATCTCGCTATACAGGTCCCACTTCTTGCCGCTGGTGCAGATGAACCCTTGGGCATGCTCGCCCGCAAATCTGGCCATGAACGGACCGGCGCCGGCAATGTAGATCGGCACTGGTGTTTCCGGGCGATCGTAGATGGTGGCATTTTCGGTACGGTAGAACTGACCATGGAAGCTCAGGCGTTCCTCGCACCACAGCCGCCGGATCAGCTCCACCGCTTCCTTGAAGCGCGCGGTGCGCTCCTTCTGTTCCGGCCAGGCCACGCCGCTGGAGGGCACTTCGTTGAGCGATTCGCCGGTGCCGATGCCCAGCGCCACCCGTCCCGGGAACAGCGCGCCCAGGGTGCCGAACGCTTGCGCCACGATCGAAGGGTGGTAGCGAAAGGTCGGCGTCAACACGCTGGTACCCATCAGCACCCGTGAAGTGCGCGCGCCCAGCGCACCGAGCCAGGCCAGCGAGAACGGCGCATGTCCGCCGTTGTGACGCCAGGGTTGGAAATGGTCGCTGATCCACACCGAATCCATGCCGGCCTGTTCGGCGAGAACGGCGAAGTCCAGCAGCGCGCGCGGCGCGAACTGCTCGGCGGAGGCCTTGTACCCCAATCGTAGTCTGGTGCTCATGCGGTGCCCGGCCTCAGCCGCCGGCCTTGATCAGCCGGCACAGCTCGATCGAGCGTGCGAACGCAGCCTCGGCTTCGGACGGGTCGAGCACCAGCGGCAGGTAGTCCATCGGACAGACCCAGTCGGCGCCGGCGTCGATGTAGCGCTGGATCATCGCCGCCACCTCTTTCGGTGTGCCGATCAGCCAGCCCTGCCTGACATGCTCGTCGGTGGTCTTGGCCAGCACGCTGTCGATGAAGGACTGCGGCGTGTCATAGGGCAGGAAGTGCGTGAAGTAATTCCAATCCTCCGGAATCGGCGACTCCAGTCCGACTTCCCGCCATAGCTTGGCGTCGATGCGGCCGAAGATGCCGCTCATCCATTTCACCAGCGGGTTGGCCAACGCCAGTTGCACCTGCTCCGGGTTCTCCGTCAGCATCACCGGGAACCACACTGCCGTGTTGAATTTCGATGGATCGCGCCCCTTGCGCCTGACCTGCTCCAGGATTTCAGCCCTGGCCTTGCCGAACGCTTCCGGGCCACCCCATACCGGCGGGCAGGTGGCGGCGAGCCCGTCGCAATAGGTGGTGGCGTGGTCGATCAGCTTGGGTCCCGCGCCCAGGCCCCAGATCCTCGGCTTGTGCGGCATGGCGCGGCCGATGGTGGCCTTGTCGAAGCTCCAGTGGTTGCCCTGGTGCGTGAGCGGCCCATGGTCCTCGCTCCAGGACTTGTAGATTTTGAACAGATCCTCCATCCGGGACAGACCCTGCGAGCGTTTGTGGCCGTAAGGCTTGCATTGCTTCACTTCGCCGCCGCCGATATGAAAAGTGACACGTCCCTGGGTGATGTCGGCCAGGGTCAGCATGGTCTGGATCAGTTCCGCAGGGCCGCGCCGCACCGAATCGGTGGAGACGGACAGGCTCAGCGAGGGTGTCAATGCCGACAGGTAGGCGGCCAGGGTGAAGGCATCGGAATGCGAGTCCGGATCACCAAGGAAGCTGGCGGCCGGTGTGTTCCGCGGCGTCCACAGCTGTTGCGGAATGAAGTTCACCAGCTGATCGGCGAGCAGGATGCCGTCCACCACGCCGCTCGCTTCCAGGGCCCTGGCTTGTGCGGCGACAGCGCTCACCGGCAGGTGGCGGTCGCCCCACAAGGCGATGGCGACTTCGACTGGCTTGGCGCTCATGCTGCGTTTTCCTCGTTCGTAGCGCGCCGGCTTGCGTGGGCGCAACCGGCTGTCGTGGTGTGCTCGAAATGGATTCAAGCGGACCTTGAAATCGGTCTAGGCCCGTTTGCGCACGGCCCAGGCGCGCAGCAGCGCCGCATTCTGAGCGGGGGTGCTGCCGTAGCTGATGATCTCGTCGGCACCGGCGTCGCGGAAGCGCTGCAGCGACTTCACGCACTGCTCGACCGAGCCGAGCGCACAGGACTCCTCCATCCAGGCATCGGGTACCAGCCGTGCCGGCTCCATCAGCTCGGAGCGGTGATACAGCGCGTCGGCAATGGCTCCGGTGCTGCGGAACTGCTGGTGCTCCTTCAGTTTCTTCAACACAGACTCGTCCCAGTGATTGAGCCGCACCAGGGCCTCGCCGTAGCCCGGTGCCTGCAGGTAAGTGACGGCGCGCGCATGCGCCAGCTGCCGTGTCTCGGTGTCCGACAGGTCCGGCGCGGTGATCACGCACTGGGCGATGCGGATGCTGCCCGGATCCCGGCCGATACGCTCGCATTCGCTGCGGATGCGCGCCACTGCTTCGGAGGTTGCCTGCGGTGTCATGTTCGGCACCAGCAGCACGCCGTCAAAGGTCTTGGCCGCCGCCTTGGCGCCTAGCGGCAGGCCGAAGGTGCCGAACCACACCGGCGGCGGCGGTCCGTCCGGCAGGTCGCCGAGCGCCAGCCTGCCGTAACTGCCGGCGGGGCCTTCATAGGCGACTTTCTCGCCCTTCCATAGCCGGCGCAGGATATCGACGTAGTCGGTGAAGGCCGCGTACTTGTAAGCGTGCAGGCCGGTGCCGGCGAATACGCCGTCATCGCCGCGGCCGAGACCGAGCACGAAGCGCGGGCCGTACAGCGCCTGCATGGTGGCGGCGAAAGCGGCGGCGTGCATCGGGTGGCGCGATGCTGGCGGGATCACGCCGGTGCACAGGTCGATGCGCGAGGTGCGTGCGCCGACGGCGGAGAGCAGCACGCCGGCCTCCTTCATGTTCCAGCGTTCCGACAGGAAGACGCGGCGGAAGCCAAGCTGTTCGGCCTGCACGCCGTCCTGCACGCCCTGAACCGGGGTGCGCGCGGCGGTCTCGGAATCCGGGCTCGACTGTGCCTTGACGCGCCCGGCGATGATGAAGGCGCTGAAGTCGTCGACAACGGGGGGGAGGGAATTCATGGGGTCGGCTCTCATACGCTGGTGAAGGCATCCAGTTCCGCGCAGTGGCGCAGCGTGCGCAGCACGATGATTTCGCCCAGTCCGCGGCTGTCGCCGATGTCGAGGTGGCCGAGCAGGGCGATGCCGGCGCCGAGCGGATACAGGATGTTCTGGCGGTAATGCGCGCAGCAGTCGTCGAAGCTGTAGTGGCGCACGCCGTTGCCGAGCAGCCGCTGGTGGTAGCGGCGCAGCAGCGCGCGCCACTGTGTGCTCAGCTCATCGTTGTTCATGCTGCCGGCAAGCAGGTTGCCGACATCCTGGGTGCCACGGGTGCGGGCGATGATCTGCCAGTCCACGAACAGCGGCGTGCCATCGGCGTCGAAGAACAGGTTGTCGAGGCGGCAGTCGTTATGCGCCAGGGTCTGCGGGCCCTCGGCGCAGGCCACAAGCACCTCGCCCCAGCGCGGTGCCAGCCGGTCCACGGCGTCGAGCACGGCGTCGTCGACGCGACCGCGGAAGCGCTGGCGCAGCGCGCCGATGCCGCTGCCGACCATTTGCACGATCATGCCGGCGTAGGTGCCGGCGGCGGGCGCGGCGAACCAGTCCGCCGCCGTATCCGGCGATTCCCAGAAGGCGGCGTGCAGGTCGCCCAGCGCGTCCATCACTTGCGGCGCGTCGGCCGGGGACAGGCCTTGCACCTGGTCGCCCATGCGCATGCTGCCCAGGTCTTCCAGCAGCAGCGGCGTGGTGGTGCCGTCGCCGGCGTAGTAGCAGCGCGGCGCGCGTACCGGAACGCGTGGCGCGAACTCGGAATAGAAGCGGGCCTCGCGCTCGTACAGGCGCATCGCCGAATCCATGCCGACCCGCATGCTGTCGGCGCCACGGATCTTGGCGATCAGGCTGACCGGGCCTGGGCGCCCGTCGGCCGCATAGCTCAGACCCAGGCGGGCCATATCGGCGACCGCTCCGCTAAGGGCCATCGGCGTTGCCTTCACCGCGGTCACCGTTGCGGTGGCATGTCCGCCTTCGCGCAATGTGCGGGTGAACCAGGCTGCGTCGAGCTGCAGCAGACTGGGGGCGACGCTCTTGCACGCACTGTTCATGCGCGCACCTTGCTGGCGATGCCGCGGATCAGGAAGTCCAGGCCGGTTTCAAAGTCGCGTTCGGTGGGGCCGCGCACAAATAGCGTGGCGAGCTGCGAAACGTGTTGGAACTCGCTGGCCGGCAGTTCGCGCAGCATGGCCAGGCGGCGCGCTGCGATCGCCGGCTGCCGCTCCAGGTTCATCTGCCTCTGGGCGAAGCCGGCGGTGAATGCGGTCAAGGCAATGAAAGCGCTCATCGCGTCCTCGGCATCGAGCCCGGCCTGGTGCATGGCCGCAAAAGCCAGCTCCGCGCCGCGGAACGCGGCGGTGGTATTGATGTGCTGGCGGGCGACGATCTGCGCCAGTTCCGGATGCTCGACGAACACCCGGTGCACCGAGCGAAAAATCTCCTTGAGTTGCTGCTGCCAGCCAAGGCGCCGGTTCGGTACGCGCAATTCGGAAAAGAACCGCTCGGCGATCGCCGTCAGTAACTCCTCCTTGGTGCGTACGTGCCCATACAGCGTCATGACGCCGACGTCGCACTGCTGCGCGAGCTTGCGCATGCTCAGGGCGTCGAAGCCATCCCGGTGAATCAAGCCGATCGCGGCGTCGATGATCTGGCTCAGGGTGAGACGCGTCGGTTTGGGCAGCGTGGCAGCCATTTGTATTGGATATCCGTACTTGTACGGTGCGCGAAAGTGCCAGTCGATGCTGCCAGCCGGGAGCGCATTCGGATATCGTCGGAACAGACGATTTGACGCGACAATCAACTGCCGGGAGCGGTCTGAACGCCGCGGTGCATGATCGCCTGGCGCGGCACCTCAATCTGACCGTCGGCTCTGCTTCGTTGCGTCGCAACACGAGCATCGATGAGATTGGCACGCAACGGCGAATGCCCATCGCACCGCTACCATGCCAGTGCTATTTTTTTCGAACGCGGAGGCTCTGGGACGGCGCAGACCACGAGCCTAACGCCATATCAATTTGCACAAAGCCGACGTCTTGAGTAAGCGCGGAATGCGTTCAATTGACCACGCCGCATGGCAGGAATTGATCGGTGGGTTGCGGTTGGTTGAACATCCAATGCGTTAGTCGCTGGCTGAGTTCGTGAACGATGCAGACCGACGCTCTAACCGGATGGGGTCAGATCAGGGGTTGATCCGTGCGACCACGGAGCCCGGGCTTTCGCCTAATGGGACTGCAGCGTAGTCCGGTTCGGCACTTCGGTTCGCATCGCCGCATCGCCGTCCGAGCGGCGCCGCAACTCGGCTGGAGTGGCACCCAACTCACGCCGGAAGATCCTGGTCATGTGACTCTGGCTGGAGAAGCCGCACTGCACGGCGATGGTCGCCAGCGGCAGGTTGCATTCGTCGATCAACTCGCAGGCTCGTTCGATGCGCTCCTTCATCACATAGCTGTGGACCGACATGCCGGCCGTCGCGGTGAAGCGCTTGCGGAACAGGGCAGGGGACATATTGGCCTTGGCCGCGAGCATCTCGATGGTCAGCGGCTGCTCGATGTTCTTCTCGATCAGCGTGAAGATGCCGCTGATGGTGGCGTCGTAGATGGTATTGCGCACCAGGCGCTTGGCCAATGGCGCATTCGACAGCCATTGCAGGTGGGCCACGAAATAATCGACCAGGTGGCTGTCGTAGCCGCCCTGCGCGGGACGGCGGTCCGTGGCCAGATTCAGCATCTGCCGGGTCAGCGCCACCAGGATGGTGTCCTTCAGCATCACCGGCTCGCGGCTGCCGTTGAGGATCCTGCGGATGGCCTCCTCGCCCTTGCCGCCGACATAGACGCCGCACAGGGTGA
>JAQGNS010000372.1 GCA_028291705.1 Nevskia sp. | reverse complement strand
CGGCGTCCAGTACTACTACCGCCCCGGCATCGAGCGCGGCCTGACCAGGACCACGCTGGACGCCGACGAGTGCGACCTGATGCTCGACATGCCCGCCGATGCGGAGCGCGTCATGACCACGGTGCCGCTGTATCGCACCACCTTCGTGCTGGCCTACCGCAACGACCGTGGTTTCGATTTCAAGAACCTGGACGATCCACGCTTGAAGACTCTCAAGGTCGGCGTCTACCAGACTTCCTCCGTGCGCGAGGCTCTGGCGCAGCACGACGTCAAGAGCAATACCGTGGTGCATTACCTCAGCCATGACGCCGACCTGGTGGCGAACGACCAGCCGGTCAACCTGATGGATGACGCCGTGCCGATGGAATTCGATATGGCCCTGGCGGTGCGCATGCGCAACCGCGACCTGCACGACAAGGTCGAGGCGGCCATGAAGAAGGAGAAGGACAAGATCCGCGCGATCCTGGTTGATTTCGGTGTGCCGCTGGTGAAATGCGAGTCCTGCCTGATCGACGGCGACCTGCCGGCCCACGGACCTTATGCGCCGGCCAAACCGCATCCGGTAACGGCCGATACGCAGGGCGTGACCATCGCCCAGCTCGACGAATGGCTCAAGCACGGCGCCAAGGTCAACGACGAGTTCAACAATGCGGTGATCGCGGACGACATGGTGCGCGTCAGCTACCTGCTGGAAAAGAGGCACGCGAACATCAATGCGCGCGATCTGCAAGGTTATACGCCGCTGCTCAACGCGATTCGCAAGACCTCGCTGAACATGGTCAAGTACCTGGTCGCGCACAAGGCCAATGTCAACGGAACGGACAGCGACGGCTGGACGCCGGTGATGACCGCCGCCTGGATGGATGACGGCGACCTGGTGAAGCTGCTGGTGGCGAACAAGGCGGATATGAAGGCGAAGAATCCGAATGGCCTGACCGCGCTGGCCATTGCGTCCCAGTACAGCAAGGACGTGGCCACGGTGGCGCTGGTGCAGGCGGGTTCCGACGTCAACCAGAGGATCGGCAGCGGCTATACGCCGTTGATGCTGGCGGTTGCCGGCCACGCCGACCAGTCGGCCAAGGCCCTGATCGACCATGGCGCCGACGTCAATGCCAAGAACAATGGCGGCGTCACCGCGTTGATGATCGCGGCGGCGGCGAACCAGGCGGACCTGGCTGCCATGCTGATCCAGTCGGGCGCCGATGCCGCCGCGCAGAACGAAAACGGCAAGACAGCGTTGGCCATCGCCAAGGACAAGGACAGCCAGGCGGTGATCAAGCTGCTGGAGCAATCGGCGTCGAATGCCGGTTCGAGTGCGGCCGAGGCCATCGGTTCGCACGGATGATTATTTCATTAGACCTAGATAGGAGAAACGCTGTGCTGAAAAATGTTTTGGGTGGCGCCTTGATCGTGCTCGCCGTTGCCGCGGCAGCCTGCGCCCAGGAAAAAGGATCTTCCAGTTCCGATACGGCCAAGCCGGCGGCGAGCACGCCCGCCGGGCCAGTGCCGCCGCTCGATCGGGTCAACGCCGCCAAGCAGGGCACGTTGAAGAACCCCTACAAGGACGATAACGCCGATATCGTGGCGCAGGGTCAGAAGCTGTTCATGCACTCGGGCTGCAATGGCTGCCACGGCGGCAACGGCGGCGGCGGCATGTGCCCGCCGCTGACCAACGACACCTGGGTCTACGGCGGCGATGACGACACCCTGTTCCGCCTGGTGACCCTGGGTACCGACGAATTGCAGAAGAGAGGCTATAGCCGGAAAGGGCAGGAGAGCGTGGTTGGTCCGATGCCGCCGCATGGCGCCATCGTCAAGACCGACGACGACCTGTGGAAAATCCTCACCTTCATCCGTTCCAATTACCACGGCAGCCCGTCGAAGAAATTCGGCGACCAGCCGGATGCGGCGGCGCCGTAGAGCTTGAGCCCGGCGCGACTGGCAATATTTTTCGCTGCCAGCCGCGCCGTTCCGGGGGCTTTTTCACGGAGGTTGTGTCACATCTGGCCCACGGTTGTAGCGCGCTCGACTCTGGTCTACGCGAGAAACTCCGCACAGGCTGATATTGATGTTTCAACAGACTGATAAATAAAGATTTTATGGCTGATAGGAAGATGGCACGCTGGCTGCTATCCATATCTCCAGGCGCACCGCGAAGCACGCAGTCGCGGTGCCGGAGAACAGGCGGATCGCAGCAGGGGATGTGGCTGGTTCAGCAACACCAGGACACGCCGGTGCGTGGCTGCGATCGGAACGACAAAAGGATGGAGGCAAGAACATGAAGTCAAGAGCTGCGGTCGCCTGGGAAGCAGGCAAGCCACTTTCGATCGAGGAAGTGGATGTCGCCGGACCCAAGGCTGGCGAAGTGCTGGTCAAGATAGTGGCTACCGGGGTTTGCCACACCGATGCCTTCACGCTTTCCGGCAAGGATCCGGAAGGCATGTTCCCGGTCATCCTGGGGCATGAGGGTGGCGGCATCGTGCAGGAAGTGGGCGCCGGCGTGAAGAGCGTCAAGCCCGGCGATCACGTCATTCCGCTGTACACGCCGGAATGCGGCGAGTGCAAATTCTGCAAGTCCGGCAAGACCAACCTGTGCCAGAAGATCCGCCTGACCCAGGGCAAGGGCCTGATGCCCGACGGCACCACGCGCTTCTCCCACAAGGGCAAGCCGATCCTGCACTACATGGGGACCAGTACGTTTTCCGAATACACCGTGATGCCGGAAATCTCGGTGGCGAAGATCAATCCGAAGGCGCCGCTGGACAAGGTCTGCCTGCTCGGTTGCGGCATCACCACCGGCATCGGCGCGGTGCTCAATACCGCCAAGGTGCCGCCCGGCTCCACCGTGGCGGTGTTTGGCCTTGGCGGCATCGGCTTGTCGGTGGTGCAGGGCGCGGTGATGGCCAAGGCCAGCCGCATCATCGCGGTCGACACCAATCCGGACAAGTTCACCATGGCCAAGGCCCTGGGCGCGACCGATTGCGTCAATCCGAAAGACTATGACGTGCCGGTGCAGCAGGCGATCGTCGATCTCACCGACGGCGGCGTCGATTACTCCTTCGAGTGCATCGGCAACGTCAACGTGATGCGCTCGGCGCTGGAGTGCTGCCACAAGGGCTGGGGCGAGTCGATCATCATCGGCGTCGCCGGAGCCGGTGAGGAGATCCGCACCCGCCCGTTCCAGCTGGTCACCGGTCGTGTCTGGCGCGGCTCGGCCTTCGGCGGCGTCAAGGGGCGCACCGAACTGCCGGGCTTCGTCGATCGCTATCTGCATGGCGACATCAAGATCGACGAGATGATCACCGAAGTGCTGCCGCTGGAAGACATCAACAAAGCCCTTGACCTGATGCACGAGGGCAAGGTGATCCGTTCGGTGATCCGCTTCTGATCATGCCCGGGCGCAACGCCAATGCGATTGCGGCTTCCCGGGCGGGATCTCCCCCCGGTATGGACGGCGTAACCGTCCATACCGGGGCGTATACGGATTTTTACCGTTCCTGCATGGCGGAACATATTGAATTTATTGGCGACTTTTCGCCAAGCGGTGCTTTTCGCAGGAGGCTATTCGCAGTACGCTGCATGGATAACAGCGGCGGTGTTGTTCCATGCAGCAGAGAAGTCCAGTTGGCCACAGGCATGGAACTCTCACCGTCACTGATAAAACCCGAATGCATACGTGCATCGAGGAAAACATGACGGAGGAGAGGATCATGCGTTTAAGACAGGATAGTCAGGGCCATGCCCGCCTGATCGAATCGGCCGTGAAGGGCCGCGGCGACAGCAGCGACGTAGGCCAGGCGGTACGTCATTCGTGGAGTCGTTGTCTTTCCAGCTACTCCCTTGATCCGCTGCAGATCAAGAAACCCCTGATGGTCGAGCGCAGCGACCTCGACGCCCGGCGCGAACGCATCGGCGCGGTGCTGCCGATCGCCCGCATCGAGATGCTTGGGCTGTCGCGGCAGATGCTGCATACGCAATACGGCATCATGCTCACCGATCAGGACGGTGTGATCCTCAGCTACGTCGGCGATCCGGCGTTCTCGATGACGGCGCGCCGCAGCGGTTTCCGCGAAGGCGCCATCTGGAGCGAGCAGGAGCTCGGCACCAATGGCATGGGCACCTGCCTGATGACGCGGGAGCCGATCGTCATCCATCGGTCCGATCATTTCCTGGTGCAGAACACCGAGCTGACCTGCTCGGCGGCGCCGATCTTCGACATGCAGGGCCGGGTGATCGCGGCGCTGGATATCTCCGGCAGCTCCAGCGGGGCGCAGACGCACACCCTGGCGCTGGTCGATATCGCGGCGCAGAACATCGAGAACCGCGCGCTGCTGCAATCCTGCAAGCAGTATCACGTGCTGCGCTTCCATCGCTGCGCCGAATTCGTCAGCACACCCGGTGAAGGGGTGCTGGCGTTCGATGAAGGCGGCACCGTCATCGGCGCCAACCGCGCAACCCTGGAAGCGCTCGGCTACTGCGATCACAAGTCGCTGTGCGGCCAGCGCATCGACACGATCCTGGACGTGCCGCTGGCGACGTTGCTGCACATGGGCATGCGTCACGGCTTCCGTCCGGAGCCCCTGTCGACGCGCTTCGGGCACCAGAAATTCTTCGCCGTAGTGCAGCCGCCGGCCGACGAATTCCGCCGGACGCCGAAATCCGTGGTGGTCGGCGCCAGGGTTTCCGATGCGCTGGACGTGATGCAGCCGACCGATCCGGTAATGATGCGCAATGTGCAGATCCTGCGCCGCGTGCTGAATCGCGATATCTCGGTCCTGCTGCTGGGCGAAACCGGCACCGGCAAGGGTTATTTCGCCAAGGCCATCCATAGCGCCAGCCGCCGCGCCGACAAGCCCTTCGTATCGGTGAACTGCGCGGCGATTCCGGAGTTGCTGATCGAAAGCGAGTTGTTCGGCTACAAGCCGGGCGCTTTCACCGGCGCCACGCGCGAGGGCAATATCGGACGCGTGCTGCAGGCCAACGGCGGGACGCTGTTCCTGGACGAGATCGGCGACATGCCCTTGCCCTTGCAGGCGCGGCTGCTGACGGTGATCGAGGAACGCGAAGTGGTCCCGCTCGGCGGCAGCAAGCCGGTGGCGGTGGACATTCGCGTCATCAGCGCCACCCACCGCGATCCGGTGGAGATGATCGCCAAGAGCCAGTTCCGTGATGATCTGTATTACCGCCTGAACGGCATCACCCTGACCATACCGCCGTTGCGTGAGCGCAAGGATGCCGCCGACGTGGTGCGCTACCTGTTGCGCATCGAGGCCGGTGAACGTACGCCGGTGCAGATCGACGAGGCCCTGGTGCAGCGCCTGGCGCGCTACCCCTGGCCGGGCAATCTGCGGCAGCTGCGCAACGTGCTGTGCATGATGCTGGCGCTGCGCGAATCGGACTATCTCAGCCTCGACGATTTCGACGAGGGTTGGTTGACCGGCGGCCGCATCAGGCCGCGCGCCGAAGTCGCCGCCGCGGCCGCGGTGATCGGCGAGGGCGACGCGGACGAGGGCAACGTGCTCGGCAGCGCCGAATGCGACGCCCTGCGGCGTACGCTCGAAGCCTGCCACTGGAATGTCAGCGCCGCCGCGGTGCGCCTGCATCTGAGCCGCAAGACCATGTATCGCAAGATGCATCGTCACGGTCTGGTGCGGCACGACCTCGGCGGCATCCGTCGGCATGAGGCCGACGCGGAAACGGAGATTGCCGTTTCCGATGCTTCACGAATCGATCCCCGCCATGAGGATGGCGGAATGGATCTCCCCGGCAAGCGGCACATCCCAGGATAGAGGACGGACATGATCGGACGGCCACTGACCTGGGTACGGATTTCGACGGCGTCGAACCTGTCGATTTCCATGACCGTGCCCTGCCTGGCTACCGAGCAACCCCGATTGCGCCGCGCGATGGAGCTCCATCCGCGCGCATTCGACCGGGGACTGCGTTCCGATCAGTTGTCCACACTCAAATCTATGGAGGAGTCGCCATGAGTTCAGAAAGGTTCCACAACGGCGCGCACGCCATTACCGTCGGGCGGAGGTGAGAAATGTCCAGCACATTTTCAATTCATCCCTCGGTCGATAATGGCTTCAAGCCGGCTGCAAAGGATTTTGCCGGCGGTACACTGGTCTGCAAGTGCACCCAGGATCCGGTCAAGGTCTCCATCAAGGCCCAGACCGCTCACAACCACGCCTGCGGCTGCACCAAGTGCTGGAAGCCCAAGGGTGCGACGTTCGCGGTGATCGCGGTGGTTTCCCGCGACAAGGTCAGCGTGACGCAGCATGCCGAGAAGCTGTCCATCGTCGATTCCAAGGCGACCATCCAGCGGCATGCCTGCAAGAGTTGCGGCGTGCATATGTTCGGCCGCATCGAAAACACCAGCCACGCCTTCTTCGGGCTGGATTTCGTGCACACCGAGCTGTCCGCGGAAACGGGCTGGTGCGAGCCGGGCTTTGCCGCCTTCGTGTCCTCGATCATCGAATCGGGTTTCGACCCGGGCCAGATGGGCGAGGTACGTGGCCGGCTCAAGCAGCTGCATCTCGAACCCTATGACTGCCTCAATCCGCCGCTGATGGATGCGCTTGCCACCCAGGCGGCAAAACTGTCCGGCGTGCTGAAGAGCTGAAGCAGGGCAAAGACGTCAATCCGTTGTTCCGGGCCGTTCGGGCAATCCGAACGGCCCGGCGATGTGCCGTTTAGTATTTCCAGTTGAAACTGAGCCCGGCCAGCACGGCACGCCCGGGACCGGGTTCGAAGAAGCGGCTGTTGCCATCGTTGACGATGATCGAGCCGATGTAGTTGGTGTCGAGCAGGTTGTCGATCCGCACGAAGGTGTTGATGCGCCAGTGCGGCAGGTCGAACGTGTAGCCGCCATCTATCCCGAGTAATGCATAAGAAGGTGCATGCGAAGTATTGATGTCGTTGGCCGGCACGGTGCTGGCGTATTGCGCGTTGAGCGAGGTATGCCAGCCGCTGTCGGCGCCCCAACGCAGTGCGGCATAAGCGTCGGACAACGCCACACCGGGCACGCGGTTGCCGGTATTCACCCGTGTGGGGCTGCCGGGTGTCTGCAGGCAGGTGATGGTGCCATCCTGGCAATAGTCCGCCCGCACTACCGCATCGACGTAGGTATAGGCCAGTTGCAGTTTCCACAGCGGTGCCAGCTCGGTATCCAGGGATGCCTCCACGCCCTGGCGTCGCGTGCGCGGTGCATTGATGTAGGTGTTGCGGCCGTTGCTGGTAGGCCCGACCACGATTTCATTGCGGGTCACTGCCTGGAACAAGGCCAGATGCGCCTGCGTGTGCTCCCTTAGCTGGAACTTGGCGCCCAGCTCGCCGTTGTTGGAGTGCGAAGGTTTCAGGCCGAAGTTCAGGCCGGATTGACCGCTAGGCAGGTAAGCCAGTTCATTCAGTGTCGGCGTTTCGAAGCCATCGCCGTAGGACGCATACAGGTGCACCCAGGGGCGCAGCTTGAACAGCAGGCCGCCGACCGGTGTCGTGGCGTAGTAACCCTTGTTGCCGCTGTCGTCACCATTGGACGGGCCGCTCATGAAGTGATCGGCGGAGTCGAATTGCACCATGCTGTGACGTACGCCGAACAGCAGAGACCAGCGCTCGGCGAACAGCCAGCTGGCTTGCAGGTACTCGTCCAGGTCGTAGACGTCATTGGTCTCGTCCCGCTTCAGAATTCCCTGCTGTCCCAATTCGTCCGGCTGGCTGCCGTCGCCGGT
>JAQGNS010000359.1 GCA_028291705.1 Nevskia sp. | reverse complement strand
CGCAGGCTGTCGGTGGTGAGGTCCTGCGGGGTGCCGAAGGTGCTGAGCATGGTGAACAGGTTGAGGCGCGCATCGCCCAGGCGCATTTGCGCGGACAGCACCGGCGGCGGATGCGCGGCGGGCTCGGCGACTTTCCAGCGCAAGGGGGTGTCCGGGTAGGCCAGCACCTCGTCCAGCAGCTTTGCCACGGCCGGCTCTTCCAGTGCTTCCAGCCGCGCCCGCGCCAGCAGGTGCGAGCCGACTTCGGCCATGTTGCTGATCAGCGGGCGCAGGCCCTGCGGGTGGAAGGTGAGCTTGAACATATTGCGCGGGCCGTCGCCGCAGACGCGTTGCCACAGCACGTCAGGATCACCCTGCAAGGAGACCAGGCGGTCGAGGGCGCGGTTGGTCATGAGGATGTTCCAGCCGCGGTCCATCACCAGGGCGGGATAGGGCTCGTGGTGCGCCAGCAGGCGTTCCAGGGCCTGGCGCACCGGGGCCATGGCTTCGCTGTCGAGCGGGCGCTGCGGGAATACCGGGGCGAAGCCGGCGGCGACGAGCAGGCGGTTGCGGTTGCGCAGGGGCAGCTCCAGCGACTCCGCCAGTTGCAGCACCATGCCGCGGCTGGGCCGCGCCCTGCCCGACTCCAGGAAACTCAGGTGGCGCTGCGAGATGCCGGCCTCCACCGCGAGATCGAGCTGGCTCAGCTTGCGCGCGCCGCGCGTCTCGCGCAGCACGTCGCCGAAGCTGAAGTCGGCGGAGCGGGCATCGCTGGCGGCGGGCGGCATGGGGGTGGACATGGCCGCATTCTGGCAAGTCCGGCGAGCGGCGGCTATTACCTGGCGGGTAATTGAGCAGCGGCCGGGCACGCGCGAGAGTGGCGCCGCAGACCCGTACAAACCCTTACAGGAGAAGCCCATGGCCCGCGCACTGCTGCTTACCGTGTTCACCGCTTTCAGCCTCTATTCCGCCTATGTGGTTTATGACGTGGGCTATATCGGCATCTTTCGCAGTCACCTGAGCAATGCCGGCGGCATCCAGGTGCTGTGCGACCTGACCATCTCCTTGAGCCTGGTGTGTATCTGGCTCAGCCGCGATGCGCGGGCGCAGGGGCGCAATCCCTGGCCGTTCCTGGTGGCGACTTTGTTTCTCGGCTCGATCGGGCCGCTGCTGTACCTGGTGCTGCGGCCGCGCGCACAGCACGCCGGTGTGTCCGGCGCGGTGGCGGCGAACCTGATTCATTGAGCCAGCAGCGGAGCACATCATGGCACTTGATCTTGTGCTGCTGGTTGCCGCCCTGTTCGCCTTGATGGGTGTGGTGGCGCTGGCCCGTCCTGAAAGCATCCTGGCGTACTTCGGCATCGCCACTCTAACCCGCGACGGCCGCAATGAAGTGCGCGCCGTCTACGGCGGCTTCGGCCTGGCCATCGCCGGCCTGCTCTGCGTCGCCCGCTTC
Source organism: Nevskia sp. (assembly GCA_028291705.1). Classification (GTDB taxonomy): domain Bacteria; phylum Pseudomonadota; class Gammaproteobacteria; order Nevskiales; family Nevskiaceae; genus Nevskia. Next base: position 4,475 of record JAQGNS010000359.1, on the reverse strand, counting down.
AGCGAGACGATCCGCAGCGGCGCCGTCCTCGCCGTGGCGGTGGCGCTGCTGGGCATGGCAGCGGGACGGCTGATCTCGGCGTTGCTGGATGGCATGCCCGGCCGTTATCCCCGGCTGTTTCTCGGGGTGGAGTTGGCGGGCGCCGCCGCGCTGCTCGGTGCGCTGCAATGGTGGGCTCCGGCATGAGTGCTCCCGCTGCCATCAATGCGCAATTCGCCGGGCTGCTGCCGGGGCTGCTCGGCATCGAGTTGACCGAGGCAACGATTGAGCGGGTCAGCGCGAAGCTCACAGTGCGCGCCGAGCTGTGCACGCTCGGCGGCATCCTGCACGGCGGCGCGGTGATGGCACTGGCGGACACGCTGGGTGCGGTGGGAGCCTTCCTCAACCTGCCGCCGAATGCGCGGACGACCACACTGGAGTCGAAGACCAATTTCCTGGGTGCGGCGCCCGTGGGCTCGACCGTGCTGGCGGAGTGCACGGCGGTACATCGGGGCAAGACGACTTCGGTGTGGCAGACGTCGGTGAGGTCGGAGAGCGGGAAGCTGTTGGGGTTGGTGGTGCAGACGCAGTTGGTGATTGGCGGATGAGGGCTTGGCCCCTCGATACACCCGCTTCGCGGGCACTCGGGGCGAACGGAGGATAGTGCTCGGCTGGATGAAAAGCGCCCCTCACCCCAGCCCACTCCCCAAGTACCTGGGGAGAGGGGGAACAACGAAGAACGTTAGCTCGCGAGGCGCACGGCTCTTTCGCGAGCCGACAGCAATCTTCCCATCAGGGCACGCAGGGCGGCGGGCTTGATCGGCTTGGGCAACAGGGTGAAGCCGCGGGCGGCGGCGGCTTCCCTCGCCTGTTGGGTGTGATCGGCTGTAATGACCAGTACGGGAATTTCACCGCCCCAGAGCTGACGCAGCTCTTCCGCCAGTTCGATGCCGTTGACGCCGCCGTCGAGGTGGTAGTCCATCAATAGCAGTTCGGGCGCCTCGTGTTCGCGGGCGGCGAGCAGGGCCGACTCGCGGTCGCGGGCGCCGATGACGCGGCAGCCCCAGTTGCCGAGCAGGGCTTCCATGCCAGCCAACACGGCCGGCTCGTTGTCGACACAGAGCACGGTGGCGCCGGTGACGCGGTCGCTGCTGCGGCGGATTTCCGGGCGGGGCGGCGGGGCGATGCGGGCGGCTTCGCCCAGCGGCACGGTGATGGCGAAGACGCTGCCGCGGCCGGGCCAGGAGCGCAGGCCGAGGCGGTGATCCAGACGCTGGGCGATGCGCTCGGCGATGGCGAGGCCTAGTCCGAGGCCGCGTTCGCCGCCGGCGTCCTGGGCTTCGAGGCGGCGGAATTCCTCGAAGATTTCGCTCTGCTGGTCTTCGGGGATGCCGGGGCCGGTGTCCCAGACTTCGATGCGCAGGGCGTTACCGACTCGGCGACAGCCCAGCAGGATGCGGCCGTGGCGGGTGTAGCGCACGGCGTTGGAGAGGAAGTTCTGCAGCACGCGGCGCAGCAGGCGCGGATCGCTCAGGATCACGGCGCGGCTGGGGACGGCGCGCAGTTCGAGGCGGCGGGTCTGCGCCAGGGCGCGGAATTCGGCGGCGAGCGGCTCCAGCAGGCGGGCGACTTCGAAGTGCTCGATGTGCGCTTCCTGGGCGCCGGCGTCGAGGCGGGAGATGTCGAGCAGGCTGGAGAGCAGGCTTTCGGCGGCGGTGAGGGAGTTCTCCACCTGGCCGATGAGGGCGGCGGTGGATTGCTGCAGGCCGTGGCGCTCCAGCGAGGAGACGAACAGGCGCGCGGCGTTGAGCGGCTGCACCAGGTCGTGCGAGGCGGCGGCGAGAAAGCGGGTCTTGGCCTCGTTGGCGCGCTCGGCGGCGAAACCGGCTTCGGCCAGGGCGACGTTGAGCGCGGTGAGCTCGCGGGTGCGCTCGGCCACGCGCGATTCCAGGGTCTCGTTGGCTTCGAGCAGTTCGCCTTGCGCGCGCTTGTAGGCGGTGACGTCGAAGTAGCTGGTGACGAAGCCGCCGCCGGGCATGGGGTTGCCGCGCGTTTCGATGACGGTGCCGTTGGGCAGGGCGCGCTCGCGGGTGTAGGCGTGGCCGGCGCGCATGTGCGCCAGGCGCCGCGCGATCATGTCCTCGGTATCGCCCTCGCCGCGGCCGAGCAGGCCGCGGTCGCCGTTGTAGCGGAACACTTCCTCGATCGGGCGGCCCATGCTGATCAGGCCCTCGGGGTATTCCAGCAGCTCGACGTAGCGCCGGTTCCAGGCGACCAGGCGCAACTCCTTGTCCACCACCGAGATGCCCTGCGGCAGGTGCTCCAGGGCGGCGCGCAGCAGCTCGCGGTTGAACTGGATGGCGTGGGAGGTTTCATCGAGCAGGCGTACCACGTCTTCCGGCTGCATATCGCGGCCGCGCAGGGTGGAGGCGAGGATCAGGCGAGCCGAGGCGGCGCCGAGGGCGCCGACCAGCAGGCGCTCGGTGTAGCGCGCCAGCTCCGGCTCGGCGCGCTCGTTGTGCACCAGCGGCGGGCAGCCGATGCGCTCGGCGTATTCGCGGAAGAACTGCTGCACCCGCGCCGGCTCGAAGAAGCGCTCGAGCAGTTCCTGCAGGTCGCCGACGGTGGCGCTGGTGCGCGGCAGGGGCCGCTCGGGCAGCGACTCGTCCGGGCGGGCGCCGCCGAGGAAGCGCACCGCCTGCAGGCGTTCGTGCAGGCCCGGGGCGGTGAGCAGGGGAATGCCGATGTAGCAGGCCAGGTTGACCGCCAGACTCCACAGGGTGCCATGGGTGAGCAGGTCGACGCCGTTGATGCCGAACAGGGCCTGCGGCCGCAGCCAGCCGATGCCGAAGGGACCGTCGCGCAGCAGGGCGGATTCGCCTGGATAGGTGGTGAGCAGGGTCGGTAGCAGCAGGGTGTAGACCCAGACGACGAAGCCGGCGCCGAGGCCGGCCAGGGTGCCGGTGTAGCTGCCGCGGCGCCACAGCACGCCGCCGACCAGGCCGGGTGCGAACAGCAGCACGGCGGAGAACGACAGCAGGCCGATGTGCGCCAGGGTGCCGGGGCCGATGAACAGGCGGTAGTAGATGTAGGCCAGCATCACGATCAGGATGATGGCGATGCGGCGGATGGCCTTGAGCAGGCCGGACAGGTCGGGCCGCCGCGCCAGGCTCAATGGCGACAGGCGCAGCAGCAGCGGCATCACCACCTCGTTGCAGAGCATGGTGGAGAGGGCGATGGTGGCGACGATGACCATGCTGGTGGCAGCGGAGAAGCCGCCGATGTAGGCCAGCAGGGCCAGGCCGCCGTGGCCGCCGGCGAGCGGCAGGGCCAGCACGAAGCTGTCGCCGATGACGTCGCCCTTGGGAAAGGCGTCGAGCCCGGCGGCGGCGATGGGCAGGACGAACACGCTGATCAGGGCCAGGTAGGCGGGAAACAGCCAGCGCGCGGTGCGCAGGTCGGCCGGGGCGGTGCTTTCCACCACGGCGACGTGGAACTGCCGCGGCAGGCACAGGATGGCGGACATGGCCAGCACGGTCTGGGTGACGAAGCCGAGCCGCCAGCCGCCGTCGCTTAGGGCTTCGCTGACCTGCGGCAGGGCCAGGGCGTGGCGGTAGGCCGGGCCGAAGCCGTCGCTGATGCCGAAGGTGACGTAGAGGCCGACGGCGACGAAGGCAACCAGCTTGACCAGGGATTCGAAGGCGATGGCCAGCACCATGCCGTGGTGGTTCTCGCTGCTGACCACCTGGCGGGTGCCGAACAGGATGGCGAACACGGCCAGCATGATGGCCATCAGCAGGGCGCTGTCCGGCAGGGCGCCGTCGGCGGCCGGCTGCGCCAGCACGGCGAAGCTGACGCTCACTGCCTTGAGCTGGAGGGCGATGTAGGGCAGCACGCCGACCAGCGCAACCAGGGCCACCAGCATGCCGAGCTGCTGGTGGCGGCCGTAGCGGGCGCCGATGAAGTCGGCGATGGAGGTGATGTTGTGGCGCTTGCTGACTTCGACGATGCGCCCCACCAGCTTGTAGCCCAGACCGAACACCAGCAGCGGGCCGAGGTAGATGGGCAGGAAATCCCAGCCGCTTTCCACCGCGCGGCCGACCGCGCCGTAGAAGGTCCAGGAGGTGCAGTAGACGCCCAGGGTGAGGCTGTAGATCCAGGGCTTGCGCGCCGGGGCCTGGCCGCGGCTGACCCGCCGGTCGCCGTAATAGGCGATGGCGAACAGCAGCGCCACGTATGCCGCGGAAATCAGGAACAGGGCCCAACCGTGCAACATCGACGCAGCCTCGCCAGCCGGGGTCACCCCGGAAGGCCATAAGAGTAGAACAAAGCGGGCGGCGGCCCAATGCCAAAACCTGGGCTGATGGCCGGTCTCAGACCAAAGTCGTGTTTCATGTGACAGCCCCGGATGGGTAGAGTCCATGCCGAGGGAGGCCGTTGCCGGCGGGTTGGGCAATGGGCCGCATGAAAAAGATAAATCGGCGGCCTCGGGCCGC
>JAQGNS010000358.1 GCA_028291705.1 Nevskia sp. | reverse complement strand
GGGCGTCCCGCCTGGACGTACAACAAGAAAACCGAACGCCGCTTGCGGGTTCGGGAGGAGCTGATGGTGCTTGTGCCATGCTGAAGTGGATGATGCTTCCGCTGTTCGCCGGCTGCCTGTTGCTGGGCGCCTGCACCGGACAGCCTCTGAGCGCGGACCAGACGATTCTGGTCAACGCCGCCAAGGAAGCGGGCGCCACCTCGCTGACCGCAAGGCGCCTGGATGACGGCGGCCTGCTGATGAACGGCAAGCTCGAAGGCCGGCGCTTCAACATGGCCTTCCCCTGGCGCTGGAACAAGCAGGTGATGCTGTTCGCCAACGGCTACCGGCCGCCCGGGTTTCCCCTCGACATCCCGGAAAATCCGCTGGCCGACGATGTCGGCGGAGCCTTTCACCGCTTCCCCTACGAGCAGGGTTTCGCCACCGGCCGAAGCGCCTATGACAAGCCCGGCGTGGGGGTGCAGACGGGGGTCGAAAGCACGTACCGGCTCAAGCGCTTCGTCGACAAGCTGGGCGCGACGCGCACCTATCTGATGGGGGCCTCGATGGGCGGCGACATCACCGTCGCGCTGATCGAGAAGTACCCGCAGGATTTCGCTGGGGCAGTCGCCAGTTGCGGCGCGGTCGGCGGCTGGACGCCGGAGGTCGGCTGGGCGATCGACATTCGCGCGGCTTACAACTACTTCACGCGCGGCACTGTGTACGCATTGCCGGGGGAACAGAGCCTCGCCAGATCGGCGTTGTCGGTGCCGCCTTCGGGCTTGCCCAAGGAGGTCGCGATCCCGCTGGTGTTCGTGCAGATGAAGCGCATCGTCAGGCCGGTGGAGAAGCTGTTCGCCGCGGCGGCGGCGGACCCGAAGGGGCCGGAAAGCCGGATGATCGACAACATCGCGGCGGTGGCCGGAACGCCGCGCGACCCGGCCGCCTTCATCCTGCCGCTGAGCCTGACCACGCTGGGCATGGACGACATGGTCGAGACCGCCGGCGGCTTGATCTACGACAACACCGCCAGGGTCTATTCCAGCCCCTATCTCTCGGCCCAGGAAAACGCGGCGCTCAACGCCGGGATCGAGCGGATCAAGGCCGATCCGAAGGCTGTGGCGCAGGCCGACGCCTGGTACCAGCCGACCGGGAAATTCCCGGCGAAACTACTCACGATCTACAACGCCATCGACCCGATGGCGCCCAGCACGCTGCATGAGCCGCTGCTGCGGGAGGCGGTGGAACGGGCCGGCAACCTGGATCACCTGGTGCAGCGCAGCCTGCCGCCCAGGCGCGACCTGGTGGCGGCGACCAAGATGGAAGGCTATGTCCATTGCGGCTTCACGCCGGACCAGATCGGCGCGGCCTGGAACGACCTGCGGGCCTGGGTGGAGCTGGACCGGAAGCCGGCGGCGGATTGAGGGCGGCCGAGGGAAGGACGGGGGACGTGATTCCGGACTGGCGCACATGCCCCGGCAGACCCCAAGACAATCCTGTATTCAGGATGTTACAGTTCCTTCTTCTTCCAGATTCTTGCAGGCGACCAGCCGATGCCGACCGACGTGACACCCTCGCCGCGTTTGCTGCAGTCACGCATGCCGTACCTGTACGGCCTGATCCTGGCTCTCTCGACGTTGCTGGTGATCGCGCCGGCACCGGCCGAGGCCCACGCCGCCGGCGACCTGTCCCTCAAATCCTTCGCCGTGCTGGTGGTGGACCAGGATACCGGCGAGGCCCTGATCTCCAAGAACGCGGACGTGGTGGTGCCGATCGCGTCGCTGACCAAGCTGATGACCGCGCTGGTGGTGCTCGATGCGCACCAGCCGATGGACGAGGTGATCGAGATCGGCAACGACGATCTGGACCGCGAGAAGCACACCCGCTCGCGGCTGGTGGTCGGTACCCGCCTGAGCCGGTCCGACATGCTGCTGCTCGCCCTGATGTCCTCGGAGAATCGGGCGGCCATGGCGCTGAGCCGGTCTTATCCCGGTGGACGCGCGGCCTTCATCACCAAGATGAACGCGAAGGCGCGCGCGCTGGGCATGAACTCAAGCCACTTTGCCGATCCCGCGGGACTGTCGAGCGAAACCACCTCCACCGCCCGTGACCTGCTGCGCTTGGTCAACGCCGCCGACGCGCAGCCGGTGATCCGCGACGATTCGACGCAGACGGATGGGACAGTGCTGGTGCGCCGGCACCAGATGACTTTCGTCAATACCAACCGCATGGTGCGCAACAACCGCGACTGGGACATCGAACTTCAGAAAACCGGCTTCACCAACGAAGCCGGGCGCTGCCTGGTGATGCGGGCGACCACGCTGAACCACACGCTGTCGATGGTGTTCCTGAACTCAGTCGGCACGCTGACCCGGTTCGCCGATGCCAAGCGGGTACGCGAACATCTCGAGCAGCACGCGCCCAAGCAGATCCAGCGTGCAACGACTGTGGCGACCTCGCTGAAAGGTACTTCCTGAGACCGGACGAAGCGCCGGGCTAGCGACATGACGACGCCCCCCGCACCCTATCCGATCGGCACGCCGGGGCAGCCCTGGGGTGCCGCGGAAGTCGCCACTTGGCTGTCGCGACAGGTTCGCCAGCGCAGCTACGAAACGGATGTACTGAGTGCGATCAAGCGCCTGCGCGCACGGTATGACGTGGTGCCGTACGGGCGCCTGGATTATTCGCCCGACACCTACCTCTTGTTTGCGCTCAGAAGCCGTGACTGGCGGGACGAGCTTCCTTGTGCGTTGGTGACCGGGGGCGTGCATGGCTATGAAACCAGCGGGGTGCATGGCGCCCTGCAATTCATCGAGCGGCATGCGGCGGACTATGCGGGCCGGATCAACCTGCTCGTCGCGCCGTGCGTCAGTCCCTGGGCCTACGAAAGGATACACCGCTGGAACGCCCAGGCGATTGATCCGAACCGCTCGTTTCGCGACAACAGTCCGGCGCAGGAATCGGCGGCCCTCATGCACTTGGTCGCGCCGCTGCGCGATCGCGTGCTGGTGCATATCGACTTGCATGAGACCACCGACAGCGACGAGTCCGAATTCCGCCCGGCCCTGGCCGCACGCGACGGCGTGGCGTATGTGCCGGACGAGATTCCCGATGGCTTCTACGTCGTCGGCGACAGCGAGAATCCGCAGCCCGAGTTCCAGCAGGCGGTGATCGCGGCGGTGGCGAAAGTCACCCACATCGCCCCGGCGGACCGCAACGGCGAAATCATCGGGTCGCCCGTCATGGCGCCCGGCGTCATCCACTATGCGTTCAAGCGGCTCGGTCTCTGTGCAGGCATCACCAATGCCCTGTACACGACCACCACCGAGGTCTATCCCGACAGCCCCCGGGCAAGCGCCGAGCAGTGCAACGCGGCGCAGGTTGCGGCGGTGTGCGCGGCGATTGATTTCGCTTTGTCGAGGTAGGGGAACGCAGTAAATTAGCGGTCAGAG
>JAQGNS010000355.1 GCA_028291705.1 Nevskia sp. | reverse complement strand
CCCATGGCGTCGCGGTTGATGACGTAGATGGCGGCGTCCTTGCCGCCGCCGACCACGAGATGCCGCGTGACGCCGGTGCTGTCCTTCACATCCGGAAGCAGCAGCAGGCCGCCGGAGCCGAGATCCTGATCGGCGTTCGACTCGGCCACGGTGTTGTGCATGGTGAAGTAGTCAGCGACGGCGAGCGTGCCGCCGGCGGTGGAGAGCTTGACGAAGGCGTTGCCGAAATCGCCATTGACGGGGAAGCTCTTGCTATCCAGCACCGTATCGAAGGTGCCGTTAGCGGAGAGGAAGTAGATGTTGCCGGCATCGTCCGCCGCCGGGCCGGCGCCGGCCATCCAGATGGCGCCCTCGTTGCCGTTGGGCGTGATGTTGATGACGGAGGACTGCTTCAAAGTGGAAGGGTTGTAGCCCATGACCCAGCCGCTGTAGACGGGCTGGTCGCAGTGCGAGGTCCAGCTCAGGTAGAGGGTGCCGTTGAGCAGCAGCAGGGCCGAGCGTTCGGCGTATTGCCCGGCGCTGAAGGTGACCTGCCCCGCCTTGCTCGGATAGACGGCCTGGATTTCGGCGGGGCTGTTGCCCAGCTCGGCACCGCTGCTCAGGTCCAGCGCATGCAGGCGCTGATGGAAGCCGCCACTACCATCCTTGGACATGGCCACCATATAGATGGCGCCGTGCGCGCCGGCGCCGGGATCGATCACCGGGGTGGCGGTGATGCCGATTTCCGGGCTGATCTGATTGCAGCCATGGTCACCGCTCGGCGTTTCGCCGCTGCCGAGCAGGGAGACCTGCCACAACGGGGTGTAGGTGTCGGCATCGAAGGCGTAGGCCATCGCATGTTCGGTGACGACGAAGACCGTGTTGTGGGTGCCGCCGGCGATGCCCAGCTTCGACACGTATAAGGGCTGCGCATCGACCTTGCCCTGTGTGGTGAGGAAGCCGACCTTGCCGAAGGTGGCGGACTTGACCGTGGTCGGCGTCAGAATGGTCTCGGCGAGATTCTGGCCGGTGCGCGCGAGGTCGTTGTGATAGGTCAGGATACTGATCGTGCTGCTGCCGGAACTGCTGCTCGATGAAGAGCTGCCGGAAGATGAACTGGCCGCGCCTGAACTGCTGCTGGTTGCGCCGCTCGAGGAAGAGCTTCCATCACCACCTGAGCCGCCGCCGCAGTTGGCGAGCAGCATGAGCGTGGCAACGGCGACCAGCGTTCGCGCAACCAACAAGGGAAGTCTGGAAGGCTGATATGAAGGCATGATCTTCTCCCTGTTGATGAAGCACCCGGGCAAGAAACGCGGGCCGCCAGCTCCGTGCCAGGCGCCTTCACTATAGCTCCGGATCGACTCACAGGTCCTGCCCGGATCGCCAGTGGGCTGAACTATTAGCCGCAATGCGCGCCTAAAGCTTGAAGCCGGATTTTGTTGCAGTGCGGTCTTGACGCGACTTTCTCGACAGGATGTCGGGGCGCGCAGCGGGAAGACGTTGGAGGCTACAGGGAATGATCATGCCTTTTCGCGGTTGGGCGCCTGGATACAGATGCGCTCGAGTTTCTGCCCGGCTATCGCTTGGCTTGCTGGGATCCGTCCTGTTGTCCACGCAAACCTTTGCGCAGGAGCAAGCGCCGGCTACGGTGACGTCCACCAATGGCGCCAACGCGCCATCCGATCCCGATGCGAAACCGGTGCGCAGGCTCTCGTGGGTAACCGACGAGGGCAAGAGTTACCTGATCCCGCTTGGCGAGATCATCAGCTATGAACTGTTGCTGAATCAGTACGATCGCAACTTCATCGACCGCAGCGTGTACGGCACCACGCCTTCGACCATCAGCCACAACTTCAGCCATGGCTGGGTGGTGGATACGGACCCGTTCGCCACCAACCAGTTCCTGCATCCCTATGGCGGCTCGGTCTATAACGGTCTGGCACGCTCGGCTGGCCTGAACTACTGGGAGGCGCTGGGCTACACCGCTGCCGGCAGCTTGCTGTGGGAGGAAGCCGGTGAGACCGGCGCACCCTCGATCAACGACCAGATCACCACGACGTTTGCCGGCTCCTTCCTCGGCGAACCCCTGTTCCGCATGGCCAATCTGCTGCTGGAAGGCGGCGACGGCCATCCGGGCATCTGGCGCGAACTGGGCGCGGCGGCACTGTCGCCCTCGACCGGCTTCAACCGGCTGATGTTCGGCGAGCGCTTTTCCACCATCTTCCCCAGTCACGATCCGGCGTATTTCTCGCGCCTGAGCCTCGGCGTGACGCTGAACTCGGACGTGAGCTCCAACATCAACCTGAATGCAAACGTGACGCCGGACGAACCGAGCGCGCAACAGACACTGAAGCGTACCCAGGCGGCGGGGGACTTTTCCTTTTCCTACGGACTACCGGGAAAGCCGGGCTATACCTACAACCGGCCGTTCGACTATTTCAACTTCGAATTCAGTGCGGTCAGCGCCAACCTGTTCGAGAACATCCTGATCCGTGGATTGCTCTACGGCACCAGCTACGAAAGCGGCGACAACTATCGGGGCATCTGGGGGCTTTACGGCAGCTATGACTACATCGCACCGCAGATCTACCGCGTCTCCAGCACGGCGGCTTCGCTCGGCACGACGGGCGAACTATGGCTTTCGCGCAAGGTGGCGCTGCAGGGCACTGCGCTTGGCGGCATGGGCTACGGCGCGGCGGGTACCATTCACGGCAGCGGCGAACGCAACTACCACTACGGCCTCACGCCGCAGGCACTGCTCTCCGGCCGGCTCACCTTCGGCGATCGCGCGCAGATGGAATTGACCGGGCGCGAATACTACGTCAGCGGCGTGGCTTCCACCGAAAGCCGCGGCGCGGAGAACATCCTGCGCGGCGACGCAACCTTTACCTTGCGGGTTTATGGACGCGGCGCGGTTGCGCTGAAATACGTGGCCTCGAAACGCGACGCGCATTATCCGGACCTGGCCACTACGCGGCAGTCGGTGCAGACGGTCAGCCTGTTCTTCACGCTGTTGGGAGATACCGGCCTCGGCGCCGTGGACTGGCGCAACGCGGATGCAGGTGGCTCGGCCCAGCCGCATGAGGGCGAGCCTACCGACCGGCTCGATTAAGCGGCTGTCCGGGCCGGAAGCAGGCTTTGTCACCTGCGCCAGCCTGACCATCGACGGCGGCTATAGCGCCTGGGTAAAGCTCCGAAGCGCGGTCACGGTCTGACCGGGGGCTTGACCGGGGCTTTGACCTGGGCAGCGGGCTGGGCCGGCTGCACCGCCGGCGCATCCGGCTTGCCCAGTTGCGGCGTGCCCACGGCGACGCTGTGCTTCTGCGCACCGTTGACGGAGTTGGCGACGATGGTGTCGAAGGCGGCCAGCGGGGTATCGAACTGCTTGAGGCCTTTCAGGCCTTCATCGTCGCTGCCGAACAGCTTGGAGCCGGTGGAAAACAACAGGTCCTGGTGGCTGCGGTAAACGTGGTCCATGCCCTTGGCGTCGCGGAAGGCGATGGTGACGTCGTAACGGTCGGTCGGCTTGTGCAGGCTGTGCAGGCCGAAGGTCATGCCGGAAATGAAGTAGTTGACCTGGGTGCCGCCGGAAAGGTCGGGCGCGTTTTCCACCAGCACCAGCAGGCGCTGCATCGCATCCGTGACCGAGCGGTTCGCCGCAGCGGCGCCGGCGCGCGACTGGATCACCGCGGTGATCACCGGCGTGAAGTCGTCGGTGGGACGGCCGAGGCGGTGTACGTCCCATTGGCCCTTGGCGCGCAGGTCACCGCTGACCGACTGGAATAGGGTATCGGCTCCCGCCGGGGAGACCTTGCCGGCGGACTTGAAAGTGACGCCAACGCTGATCGGCTCGGGCGGCTTTACCGGCGGCGCCAGGTGCGCCACGCCGCCCATGACGTCGGTCGAGCCGTCGGTCTTGACGTAGTAGCGATTGTCCATGCAGGCCGACAGCCCTGCCGTGGCCAGCGCAACGCAGGCAACGATCCGCAATTTCGCCGTATTCATCTCTGCAATCCCCCCGCGCATCGCATCCCCGCCGGGGGCGCCGCAATGCTGCGGAGCCTGGGGGATGTTGATCTGGATTGCAGATTAATCCGATGCCGGCGCCGGAAATGCTTTTGGTGATGAGCGCGTCAGATCGGCGGATGAAGGGATAGTCGGCGGCTCAATGCACCGCCGTTGTGCAGCGCGCCCCGCCCGGCCGGCCCGGCCGCGCTTGCCGTCCCGGGCTCAGGTCTGGCTCAAGACGGCTGCTGGAAGAACTTCCACAGCTGCAGGGTGGCGTCCATGTTCTGCGTGGTGACGCCAAAGTTGCTGGGGAACGGCGAGCCCGGCCAGGTGTGGCCGCCGCCAATGACGGTGTAGAAATCCACGGCGATACCCGAGGGGCAGGGCTTGTAGTCGGTCAGGGTGATGACGGTGCCGTCGAGTGCGGTCACCGGCAGCGTGGTGAGGGTCGGCGCGGTGGTGGAGCAACCGTCCTTCTGTGCCCAGAAGGCAGCGCTGGCCGGCGCCGACTCGGTGCCGATGTTGGGCTGGCCGGCGAAGCTGTTGACCGGGTCGAGCGTGCCATTGATGAAGGCCAGGGGAATCTGCCGGGACGGATTGCAGGCGGCGGCCACAGTGTCGCGCACCAGCGAGCTTACCGCGGCGACGGCGGTAAGGCGGCCGGAGATGTCGCAGACCAGGCGCTCGGCCATGAAGCCGCCCTGCGAAAAGCCCATTACGTAGACCCGCGATGGATCGGTCTGGTACTGCTGCGAGATGCGGTCGATCACGGCGGAGATGAAGGCGACATCGTCCGGGCCAGTGGTGGATGGGTCGTCGTGCCAGGTCTCGTTCTCACCCTGGGGCAGCACCACCACGGCGCCGTCGCTGACCACCAGGCGCCCGGCGCGGGTCAGGTTGGCCATGTCGACATTGGTGGTGGTGAGCGGATGCAGCATCACCAGCAGGGGCGCGCCGGCGACCGGGGCCTTGGGCACGATGCCGATGTAGGTGCGCTGATCACCGGCCTGGTCGATGGTGCCGGCGATGCTGGCGGTGCCGGGGGTGGGAATCAGCAGGGGTACATCGGCGGCATCGGTGACCGTCAGGGACGGCGGCGACGAGCTGCCGCAGCCGGCCAGTCCAATCAACAGGGCGCAGCCCAGGCTGCGTGCAAACGCCAACGTCCGTGTCATAAAAGTTTCGCCTGAGAGTGCCGCAGTTGTTGTAACCGCCGGGCTTGGAGTCGCAAGTTCCGGTCCGGGTTCCCCGGCCGCCTCGAACCCGGCAGCCCGCATTGGTGACGCACGAGCGGTGCCAGACTGCGGCAGGGGCGCGACAGGATAGTCCATTATCCTGTACCGGACCCGAAACTTTGATGACGAGACCCACCTGGATGCCGCCTCCGATGTTGCGCAAGATCCTCCTCTGGAGCGCTGGCCTGCTGGTGCTGGCCTATGCCGGCGCCGCCACCTTTCTCGATCTGCAGCAGCGCTCGCTCCTGTATTTTCCGCAGGGCACTCGCGTGGCGCCGGGGCAGACCGACTACGCGCTGCAACGGGACGGCGTGACGCTACGCGGCTGGGTGATGAACCCCGGCCAGGCCCGCGCCCTGATCTACTTCGGCGGCAACGGCGACGCGGTGCAGAACATGCGCGAGGATTATGCCCGCTGGGGCGCCGGCCGCACCGTCTACCTGGTGGCCTACCGCGGCTACGGCGCCAGCGAAGGCATACCGACCGAGGCGGCGCTGTTCGGCGATGCGTTGGCGATCTACGACGACGTGCGCACGCGGCAGCAGGACATCGCCGTGGTCGGGCGCAGCCTGGGCAGCGGCGTCGCCACCTGGCTGGCCTCGCAGCGGCCGGTGGAGCGGTTGGCGCTGGTCACGCCGTTCGACAGCATCGCGCGCATCGCCCAGGGCCGCTTTCCGATCTTTCCGGCGGAACTGATGCTGAAGGACAAGTACGAATCCTGGCGCTATGCGCCGCAGGTGCGCTGCCCGGTGCTGGTGCTGGAAGCGCAGAACGATGGCGTCGTCCCGGCCGCGAGCACCGCGCGGCTGCTGGAAAAATTCTCGCCCGCCCCCAAATTCCTCCGCATCGATCACGTGGGCCATGGCAGTATCGTCCGCGACCCGGTCTATGCAGCCGCCATCACCGATTTCCTGCGTTGAAGCGCGCCCGGCCCTTCTGACCCGGCGATACCTGACACACCCACACAAGGCAGACGCCAGCGCATGTCCACCTACGACTACGATCTGATCACCATCGGTGCCGGCTCCGGCGGCGTGTCCGCGAGCCGCCATGCCGCTTCGATGGACGCGCGGGTCGCCATTTGCGAGGCGGGGCGTGTCGGCGGCACCTGTGTCATCCGCGGCTGCGTGCCGAAGAAAATCTTCATGTACGGCGCGCAGTTCGCCGATGCCTTCGCCGACGCCGGCGGCTACGGCTGGCAGATCCCGCAGGCGCCGGTGTTCGAGCTGTCGCGCCTGACTGCGGCGAAGAATGTCGAGATCGACCGGCTGGAACTGGAATACCGCCGCGCGCTGACAGCCTCCGGCGCGAAGCTGCTGAGCGGGCGCGCCGAAGTACTGGACCCGCACACCGTGCAGATCAACGGCGAGAAACTGACCGCGCAGCGTCTGCTGATCGCCACCGGCGGCTCGCCCAACCGGCCGAATATTCCCGGCATCGAACTGGCCGTCACCTCCACCGAAATGCTGGAGCTGACCACGCCGCCGCGGCGCCTGCTGATTCTCGGCTCGGGCTACATCGGCGTGGAGTTCGCCGGCATCTACCGCAACTTCGGCAGCGCGGTGAAGCTGGCCTATCGCGCCGACCTGCCCTTGCGCGGCTTCGACAACGATCTGCGCAAGCGGCTGGCGAAGGCGATGGAAGGCCGCGGCATCGAACTGCATGGCGGCTTCCAGCCGGTGCGGCTGGAGCGCGTGGGCGACGAGTACATCTGCCACGGCGGCGACGGCCTGCAACTGCACGCGGACCTGGTGCTCAACGCGATGGGGCGCTCGCCCAATACCGCGAACCTCGGCCTGGAACGGGCCGGCGTGGCCCTGGATGCGCAATCCGGCGCGGTGAAGGTGGATGCGTATTCACGCAGCAGCGTGTCCTCGATCTTCGCCGTGGGTGACGTTACCGACCGCCTCAACCTGACACCGGTGGCGATCGCCGAGGGCCGCGCCTTCGTCGATACCGAATTCGGCGGCACGCCGCGCGCGATCGACCATGCCACGGTCGCCAGCGCCGTGTTCTCGCAGCCGCCGCTGGCGCACATCGGCCTGAGCGAGGAACAGGCGGTGCAGAACGGCCATCGCATCCAGGTATTCGAGGCCGATTTCCGGCCGATGCGCAACGTGCTGCCCGGACGCAACGAGCGCAGCTACATGAAGCTGGTGGTCGATGCGGACAGCAACAAGGTGCTGGGCCTGCACATGATCGGCACCGATACGCCGGAGATCGTGCAAGGACTGGCGGTGGCGGTGACGATGGGCGCGAGCAAGCGCGATTTCGACGCCACCGTGGCGGTGCATCCGACCATGGCCGAGGAATTCGTGCTGATGCGCAAGCCCAGGGCCTGAGCCGGCACCAAATTGCGGCGATGCGGTCTGATGAAGATGGCGACGGCAGCAGTCGCCGCGAACTTCGCCTTCAGAGCCTCGTACCGATGCCACTACGCCTGCTGTGCCTGCTGACCTGCCTGCTCTGCATGGGCGCGGCGCAGGCGCGCGAGCAGACGCTCAAGGTGGCGGGCATGCAGGTCACGGCCTGGACGCCGGACCAGCCCGCACCGGGCAAGCAGCCGGTGCTGATCTTCTCCCACGGCCTGCACGGCTGCGACGTGCAGTCACGCTTCCTCACCGAGGCCTTCGCCGCGGCCGGCTACCTCGTGTTCGCTCCGAATCACCGCGACGCTTCCTGCAACGGCGGCACCACGCCCTGGTTCGAGGGCACCGAGATGATGTTCCTGCATCCGGAGCAGTGGACCGAGGCGACGTATCGCAACCGCGGCGACGACGTGCGGCGCCTGATCGCGGGCCTGTACGACGACGAGCGCTTCCGCGACCGCGCCGACTGGTCGCGCCTGGGCCTGGTCGGCCATTCGCTTGGCGGCTACACGGTGCTGGGGCTGGCCGGGGCTTGGCCGGGCTGGAAGCTGCCAGGAGTGAAGGCGGTGCTGGCGCTGGCGCCGTACAGCCATCCGTTCACCGTGCAGCAGACACTGGCGGGACTGTACGTGCCGGTGATGTACGAATGCGGCCAGAACGACTTTCCCATTACGCCGGTGGTGGCGCAGCCCCAGGGAAACTACGGGGGCAGCTACGAGCAGTCGCCGCAACCGAAGTACTACGTCGAATTCGCCAACGCCGGGCACCTGGCCTGGACCAATTCGGACGCCACCGACCGCAAGGCCATCCTGGCCTACAGCCTGGCCTTCCTCAACCACTATGTGAAAGGCGCCCCGGCTGAGGCGGCGCTGACCCATCCACTGAGCGGCGTGGCGCAATTGCGCTACGCCTCGGAGCTGGGCAATAGCGACCAACCGCCGGCTGCGGAGAATGCAGCGGCCGGCGGATCGAGATAGCGCACCGCCTTACGACGCCATCCGGCGCCATCGACATCACGCTGTTGCGCAACGCAGGGCTGGCAACAGCGTGAAGCGGAATTTCCTCAGGCTGCGACGTCTGCCGCGACCTTGAAGCTGACGATCTTGTCCGGATCGGTGACGCTGCCGTTGCGCGAAGGGCTGCCCTTCTTGATGGCGTCGACGAATTCCATGCCGGACGTCACCT
>JAQGNS010000338.1 GCA_028291705.1 Nevskia sp. | reverse complement strand
GACTGGGTGGCGCAGGAGATCGACACCGTCACCACCCTGAACAAGCTGCAGCAATACATGGAAGGCAGCGCGGCGCCGCCCCGGGCCACCCTCTCGTTCGCCGACTACCTGTACGAAGCCAGCCGTCTGTTCCATGGCGGGGATCCTCGCTGGCTGCCGCTCGACCCGCGGCAGCGCGCAGTCAGCGCCGCGGCGGTGGGGGCGATGATGGGCACCAGCGCCAAGAACTTCTCCCATGTGATCAGCGACGACATGGAGAACGCGACGGTCTCCATGTGGTACCCCGACAACCGCCAGGAAACCGTCGATGCCGCCCTCGCCGCCGCCACCGCTGCCGTCGCGGCGGTGGGCATCGACCATCCGACATTCCGGGTCCGCCTGGGAACCGGCATCATCGCGTTGCAGGAAGCAGTGAATCGGGTGATCCGCCGCTACCAGCACATCGTACTGGCCATGGTGAACCTGATCGTCTTCATCATGTGTGCCCTCGCCTACCGTTCCATTGTTGCGGGAATCCTGCTGCTCGTCCCGGTCAACCTGGCCAATCAAGCCCTGCTCGCCGCGATGCATCTGATGGGGGTCGGGCTCGACGTGAATTCCATGATCGTGGCAGCCATTGGCATCGGCGTCGGCATCGATTACGGCATTTACCTGCTGTCCAGGATTTGCGAAGAGTTTCATGAGCAGGACGGCGACTGGGCGGCCGCCATCGGCGCCGCGCTGCGCACCACCGGCAAGGCGATCCTGTTCACCGCCAGCATCATGACGCTCGGCATCGCGCCCTGGTACGTGATGTCCGGGCTCAAGTTTGTCGCCGACATGGGGCTGTTGCTGATGGTCATCATGGCGATCAATACGGTGCTCGCGCTGATCGTGCTGCCCCTGCTGGTCTGGTGGACGCAGCCATCGTTCGTAACGCGGACAAAATGGGTAAAGTCGGACCCGGTGCCGGCCTGACCGGCGGCCCGGGAAGGTTCTAAGAAAGAGATAAATCCTGGAGGGGATATGAACCGCACGCTTCTGGTCTTGCTGGTCCTGGGTGCCGCGGCGTCGGCACGGGCGGAAAATGCAACAACCCCGATTCCGTCACCTGTGGGCGACGGACGTCCGGCAGCTTTCGGGGTCGCCAAATACGCCGGCCTCGAAGCCGAAGCGCGAATGGAGGCGGCGCTTCATCCATCCGGCGACGCGCCCGGCGCCGGTTCCAGGCTGTACGTGGGCAACGCCGCCGCCACGTTCGACCTCAAACAGTTCAGCATCTCCGTCGACGGCGCCGCGCCGGTCAGTGTTTCGTTGGCCGATGAAGAAGCCTATTCCCTGGCCGGCACCAGCGAGCTGCTGTGGTTAAAGGACATTTCGCTGGCCCAGGGTCCACATGACATTCATGTGGAAATGCGGGCCAACGATCTTTCCAAGCCGGACCTTGGTACGCAGCAAATCGCCCTCGATCGCCATTTCGAACTCGAGGCTGGCGGATTCCCGCTGGAATTCAAGCTGGTTCCGGCCGCCCTGCTGTCCTCGGCGAATATCGAACTGGTTCAGCACAGGAACGACGGCGGACATCGAAGCTGGCTGACGCGGACGGTCAGGAGCATCGAGGGACTCGGTGCAGCAGAGGCCTATTACTCACCCGGTCGCTCGAATGATCCTTCGATCCGCTACGTGAAGCATTTGCTTCGCGTCGGCCAAGGCGATGCCGCGGTGGTGGAACTGCTGGACATCTCGCAAAGCACGGCCGACGCGGACTCGTTGCCCGCCGAATTCTGGTTGAAAGTCTCCGCCGCCCTGCGCATGGCAAACCTGCCGGACCAGGCCCGAGCCGTTTGCGATCGTCTCGATGCGCAAAAACTGGAGCGCGAGGCGGTCGGCGTGGAGCGCTTGCGCATCGGCATCCTGCACTACAACTCCGGCGAAGTAGCCAAGGCCGAGGCGCAGTTGTTGTCGGCACAGGGACGACTGCCCGAGTACCGCATCCAGGACTGGCAGGTGGCCTATGCCCAGATCCTGTTCGGCCGCAACCAGTACGCTGCCGCCCGCGTCGTGCTGCAAAGTGGCAACGTGGACAGCGTCGATGCCTACCGCTACATGAACGATTCCGTTGAGGCTGTGCGCACGTCCGCTTATCGCCGCTTCAACCTGGCGGTCGCCATGGTCCATAGCGGGGATGAAGTAAAAGGCCTCAGCCTGCTCGATCTTGTAGGGCGCCTCAAAGGCAGCGACGGCGATCTCCTCGCCCTCCGCGACAAGGCCAACCTCACACTGGGTTGGCACTTCCTCGAGGCCAAACAAGGGACTTCGGCGATGGGCATACTCGGCCGGGTGCGCAGCGAAGGCAGGTATTCGTCCACCGCGCTGCTCGGCATGGGCTGGGCCCAGCTCGCACCGGCCGGAGAAAAACTGGCACGTGTACGCCTGAGCGACGACACCGATACCAGGGCGGTCGAATCCCTCCCCGCACCGCTGAAAAACTCCCTGACGCAGCTCGGCGTCCTGGAGCCGGAGATGCGCGGAGAAGTCGGACCGAAGAGCTTTACCCAGGACAGCCCTCCGCTCGATCGCCAGGACGGCCTGCGGCGCGCCCTCCAGTTCTGGAACATTCTGGCCGGACGCGATACCCGCGATCCATCCGTGCAGGAAGGCCTGCTTGCCGTCGCCTATGCCTTCGACGACCTGTATGACAATACGAGTGCACGTGGTGCCTATTCCCGCGCGATCGCGGCACTCGAAGCGCAGAAGAAGGATCTTGCCGTCCGCTCGGACTTCATTCACGAGGCCGGCTTTGTCGAGGCCATTGGCGGAGCGGATGGTGACGCCGGGCTTACCCTGGCAATGGATCGCCTGCATCTGACACCGGGTGACTCCACCCGCCCTCTGTACGCCAGCGTCGATCGCTACCGGGATCTGGGCCGGCTCGAACAACGCCTGAACGACGAGCAGGCCGCAGTCGCCAGCAGCGCCAGTGCCAACAGCGCTTCCACGCTTCCGGACCTGCCCAGCCTGCTAGCCGCGCTGGATTCCGCCCGGCAAGCCGAAGCGGACAACATCCGGTTCCTGGCTCAAGCAGAGCTGGACCAGCAGTTCCAGAGCGTCGATGCCTATCTCAAAGCAGCCTATTTCGCTGCGGCCCGGGCAACCGACGAGACCCTGGGATCGGCGAAATAGTGAACACATACACCAGGCAGGCACAGATCCGAGGGGAGCCCATGCATCATGGCCATTGATCTCCCGGCGCCCGTCACGCCGCAGCAGGCGCCCGTGGCGGAACTGGTGGCGCAGGCGCAAGGCGCATTCATCATTCCCTATGGCAAGCTGCGGATCCACGTATTCGGTCCAGCGGTCGAATCAGGACTGATCAGCGCGGCCCGCCTGTCCGAAGACGTCGCCAAAGCCGATACCGTGTCGGACGCGGTCCGTACCATCGGCTATCTGTATTACGTTTCCGGTTACCCGGCCGAACTCACCAGCTACGCGCTGGCCGATCCGCAAAATCTCTATGTTCGCGTCGTACCAGGATGCATCTCGGAAGTACGCGCACCGTCCGGCTACCAACCTTTTCTATCGGGACTGCCGTCCCACTCCCCGCTGACCGACGCAAGCCTTGAACGTGCCCGGGCCCTGGCCGATGTTCTGGGCGAGCGCAGCGGAGAAAAATACACTGCGAGTTTGACGGCCGCCGGACCCGACAGCGTCCTGCTGGATCTGGGGCCACCATCCCAGGGGACTGGGCAGACCCTGGTCAGGGGTGACTTCAGCAACTACGGCAACCGCTATTCCGGCCCATATCTGGCCGATGCCAGCCTGCGCCGGTCCTTTTCCAGCGGCGACGAAGTAGTTCTTTCGGGAATCACCAGCGTCCGCTTTCTCGGCCTCGGGGGCTCCAATTCAGAGCCGTATCACGAGGGAGACATTCAATGGTCCCATATCACGCCGATCGGACTGTTCAGCCTTGACGGGCGCTACGCGGATTTCGCGCAAGACGATCAGGGCCTGCGGCTGAGCGGCACGCTCAGCACGGGATCGATCAGCTGGCTCTTCCCGGTTTACGCCGATTTCCGGCAGCGCATCAATATCCTGTCGAAACTGGACCGCAACCACGAAGCCGCCCACGCCGAAGATCCGCCCGGCACCGAACTCCTGTCCGAACTCTATAACTCGGCGGAACTGAACGGCAGCTACGTCTGGCGTACCGTCACCGACGGCCGGCAGCGCTGGTTTTCGATTACGGCGACAGCGCGCAAGGGCCTGTCGTCGCGATCACAGGGAACGACATCCAATACCGGGTATTTCCTCGGCCGCTCGTCGCTCAGCGGACAGTACGATTTGACCGCGCATATCGGCCTGCTCGCGAACGCGGACTTTCAGTTCGGTGGTAGTTCCGTACCGCAGCTCGAGCAGTTCGTAATAGGCGGTCCTGCAAGCGCCCATGCCTACGAGGCGGGCGCTGGCGTGGGCGATCGCGGCATGAACCTAAGGCTTGCCACCGAAGTGAAAGCGAATGCCGACTCCTTCCTGGAGCGATATGGCGTACGCCCGAAGATTTTCGTCGAGTACGGCACTACCACCAGTTCGCCTTCCTCCACCGCCCCGGCCGCCGGGAGCGTTTCGGTCGCAGACGTCGGTGTGGAAGCAGGCGTCCGCTTCCTTTCCTGGTTGGGAGCCGGCGCTTCCATCGCCCAGTCCATACATGAAGAGGGCGGAGAAAGAAGCCCCAACGGATTGGCCAAAAACTATGTGTATTTTCGCCTCTCGGCACAGTACTAGACAGATGCCGGCTTCCCGTCATGCTCACCGTCGCCGTTGTTCCGGCAGGCCATATCCTACTGATTGATTTTGACCCCCTTCACTGAACACGAGGCCGCTTCACATGAGTCTTTTAAAAATAGGTGTAATAGGCGCCGGCACCATGGGCAGCGGCATCGCCCAGACATGCGCACTGAGCAGGCTTGATGTCGTACTGCTCGACGTATCGGAAGCGATTGTTGCAAAGGGCCTGAACTCAATCGGAGCGGGGCTGGATCGCCTGGTCAAGAAGGAAAAGATCTCGAAAGACCAGCGCAACGATGCCATGATCCGTATTCGGGGTACTTCCATTTACGCCGACCTCGGCCAGTGTGATCTGGTCATCGAGGCCGCCACCGAAAACCTCGATTTGAAAAGAAGCATTCTCAAACAAGCCGGGGACCTGCTTCACCCCGAGGCCGTTCTGGCCACCAACACCTCGTCCATCTCCATCACCAGCCTGGCGACTGCCAGCGGACGTCCCGATCGGTTCATCGGGATGCATTTCTTCAACCCGGTCACGGTCATGGAACTGGTCGAGATCATCCGCGGCCTGCAATCCTCGGATCGCACCTACAACACCGCGATGGAGTTCGCCCGGCTGGTCGGCAAGCACCCCATCACGATCCGCAACACGCCGGGGTTCGCCGTCAACCGCATCCTCTGCCCGATGATCAACGAGGCGATATTTGCCTTGCAGGAAGGCGTCGCCAACGCCGAAGACATCGACGCCGGCATGCGGCTCGGCTGCAATCACCCCATTGGCCCCCTGGCCCTGGCCGACATGATCGGCCTGGACACCCTGCTCGCCATCATGGAGGTGCTGCAGAAGGATTTTGGCGATCCCAAATATCGCGCCGCGCCGCTGCTGCGGGAAATGGTTGCCGCGGGCCGGCTCGGACGCAAGTCGGGATCCGGTTTCTACCCGTATTCGTAGATTGTTCGGGCCCTACCGGCCTCTCGAGGAAAATCCACACCCGCCGACATAAAGCGGCGGGCTTCTACAGGAGATTCACAATGGCAGGTACCTTCAGCATCTGGCACTGGCTGATCTTGCTGGTCGTCGTTATCGCCGTATTCGGCACGAAGAAACTGCGCAATGCCGGTGGCGACCTCGGTTCAGCGGTGAGAGATTTCAAGAGCGCCATGCGCGACGGGGAGCGCGAAGCCGAACATCCGGCTCCCCCATCCGGCGAACTCAAGGGCCGGATTCAGCAGCCCTGATTCCCTCGGGCGTTGTCCGTGAAGAGATGGCTTGTCGTCAAGGTCATGGCTTGCCGCCGGACAAGCACGCGCGCTTTCGATAATAGTATGATGCCATACTATATTACAAGCCGATCCGATCAAACAGACCAACACAAGCCGACACTGCTGGAGGAGAAATCGTGAAACAAATATATCCGGGCAATCCTTACCGCTACCTGCGCCTATGCGCATGGGGCGGTCCCGCCATGCTTCTTGGCACCATCCTCTTCTGGGGTGTACTCGGCCAGAACATTCCGCCGTATTCCGGCGCACTGGATGCGCGCGCCTTCGCGGATCAGTACATCAGCCACATCTATTCGATCCGGGCCGGCATGATCTGCACTCTGGCGATTACTCCCCTCTACTTCCTGTGGGGTCTTGCGATTACCAAGGTGATGGAAAAGGTCGAGCGCGACAACAATATCCTGTCGCAACTACAGCTGTGGGGCGCTGGCTTCACAACCGTCGTGTTCTATGTAGCCTGCGCCGTGTGGCTGGCAAGCACCTATCGTCCGGAAACCTACAGCCCCGAAACGCTGCAGACACTCTACGACCTGGGCTGGATCGCATTCGATATGCCCTATGCGCTGACCACGATGCAAATGGTGGCTATCGGCGTCTGCTTCCTCAGTGATCGGCGCCCCGTGCCGCTGGTGCCGAAATGGGTGTGCTGGCTTTCAATCTGGGCAGGCTTCTCGTTCTTCCTGGAAGTCATGATGCCCTGGTTCCGCTCCGGTCCGTTCGCTCGCAGCGGAACACTGAACTACTGGATCGAATTCAGCGCGTTTTTCGTCTTCATGGCGGCGGTATCTGCTTACATTGTTGCGGCTGTTGCCCGACTTGAGCGAGAGCACGCCAATGCGGCGGCGACAACGAGCGGGCTCAAGCCCGTAACTGCCAATGCAGGAGCTTGACGGAGAAAACGAATACCCGGAGGCCGGCGCCGAGAGCGCGCCGGCTCTTCCGAGCATCTGGTACTTCGTGGTTGCAGACTGTATCGGCTTTGGCATTTTTTTCTTCGTGTTCATGTCGGAGCGCCTGTCGCAAGCGGCGTTGTTCGACAAATCCTCGCGCCAACTCGATGTCCGTCTCGGCCTGAGCAACACGCTGATCCTGATCACCAGTAGCTGGCTCGTCGCCTTGGCAACGCAGGCGACACGTCAGCGGAATTTCCAGCGCGCACGGAGACTGCTGCCCATGGCGCTACTGGTCGCATCAGGATTCGCGATTTTGAAGGGCATCGAGTACGGCACAAAGATCAGTCATGGCATCTCGCCGCTGACCAACCCCTACTTCATGTTCTATTTCGTCCTGACCGGGGTGCATTTCCTGCACTATCTGGTCGGTATGGTTGTGCTGACGGTTCTTACGATCAAGGTGCGCGGCGCTGAAGTCGGCGGCATTTCATTTCAAATGTGGATGGAGTCCGGCGGCATCTACTGGCATCTCGTGGATCTTCTTTGGGTATTCCTGTTCCCCATGCTGTACTTGCTCGGGACACACTCATGATCGCGCCCACAATCACCTGGATCATGCTGATCGCCGCAACATTGGGTAGCTTTGCGAGCGCTGAGTTCCTTTCTCAAAGGTCAGTCTCTGTCGCGGCCATCCTGCTGGTGGCTGCATTCAAAGTGCGTTTGATCCTGCACCAATTCATGGATCTGCGATCTGCGCCCTTTTCCTGGCGCGCGACCTTCGATGTGTGGCTTGCGGGCTGCGCAGTCATGATCTTCGGCCTGACTTGGTATACGTTGCCAATCTAAGCAAGATCGGCTGATTACCGACATTGAATCGGAGGCCTGACGCCCAGGGTTAATACCGTTGGTCGCCCGAGTGATTCAGATCAGGTTACGCAGCCGGGCGACTTTCAAGGCTGAGCAGCGGTTTTCCACTCCGAGCTGCCGGAATATTCCCTTGAGATGCCATTTCACCGTGTTCGTCGAAATCGCCAGCCGGTTTGAAATTTCAATATTGGAACACCCGTCCAGCACCAGCCTGAGCACTGTGCGCTGCTTGAATGTCAGCTCGTCAGGCGATGGGATCTGCGCTGATAAGAGGCCTCGCAAATCCGAGGCCTCGCCGCAGCCGGTCCCTTCGCTAGCCTCGGGCAGCAGGCGACGGATTCTGCGGGAGCGCTTGTCGCTGCGGGTCGACAGGCCAGGGCACAAGGCATCGACCAGGGTGGCAAAGCTTCTGGATTGCTGCAGCTGCTGAAGGCAGCGCAAGCCGCTTTTGGTTTCACCGGCCTGGAAGCGCGCCAATGCGTCGAACAGGACGATGCCCGCACGGGTAACGTCCCCGGAGCTGGCCGGCTGTTGTTCGTCAGGGCGGCATTGCGCGCTTGTTTCGAGCACTGAAGTCAGCTCCCGGAACTGCACCTGGCAGATTTCCGCATCGCCACTGCCTTTGGTTCGAGGTCCAAGCATGACAAATATAGTATGCCACCATACTGTTTTCTTCAATCCCGCGCCAAGTGGGCCTGAAGTGCGATACCGGACCTGAAAGTTGCCTACAGCTTCGCCGTCATTTCCGGCACCGCCGTAAACAGATCGGCAACCAGCCCGAAGTCCGCCACTTCAAAGATCGGCGCCTCGGCATCCTTGTTGATGGCGACGATGGTGCGTGCGTCCTTGATGCCGGCCAGATGCTGGATGGCGCCGGAGATGCCGATGGCGAAGTACAGTTCCGGGGCGATGATCTTGCCGGTCTGGCCGACCTGCATGTCGTTGGGCACGTAGCCGGAGTCGACCGCGG
>JAQGNS010000324.1 GCA_028291705.1 Nevskia sp. | reverse complement strand
CTCCAGCGATAAAAAAAGTTGAATGTAAGTTATAACTTGTTTTAGCTTGCACAAAACAAGTCGTCAAGGGGAGGAGAAAATCGATGGCGAGAGTCGCGTCAGCGGCCGTGGCGGCCGTTCTGGCCGTATGGGCGATCCCGGGTGAGTGCCAGGATGCGCCCGATTCCCTCGATTCCTTGCTGGGACAAGCGCCCGCTGCCCCAGGACCCGCCGCCGGGCAAGCGGCCGCACCCGAAGCGCCATCGCCGGTTCGCACCGGACCCGGAACCGACTCCGCCACATCCGCAGCGCCAGCCACCTCGGTGCCGGTAGCACCCGAAACGCAGCCGGATGCGCCACAGGCCGCGCGCGCACGCGGCATCTCCACCATCGAGGAGATCGTCGTCACCGCGCAAAAACGGGAGGAATCGATCAACAACGTGCCGCTCGCCGTCAGCGCCTTCAGCGGCGCGGATCTGAAGGCGCTCGGCATCAGCGATACGCGCGACCTCGGCAACCTCGTACCCGGCTTCACTTACGGCGATAGCGGCTACGGCGTACCGGTGTATTCGATCCGCGGCATCGGCTTCAACGATCCCAGCGAAACCGCCAGCTCCACCGTCGGCATCTACAACGACGAATTCAACCTGCCCTACCCGGTATTCTCCAAGGGCGGCAACCTCGACCTCAACCGGGTGGAAATCCTGAAAGGGCCGCAAGGCACCCTCTACGGCCGCAACACCACCGGCGGCCTAGTCAACTACATCGCCAACAAGCCCACCGACGATTTCGAAGCAGGCGGCACGGTGAGCTATGGCCGCTTCGACGTCCTCGACGCCGAGGGCCACGCCAGCGGCCCGCTGGGCAGCACGCTGCGCGGCCGCATCGCCTACCGTGGCACCTTCTCCAGCGAAGGCTGGCAGTACAGCAATACCCGCCCGGACGACACCATGGGGCGCCAGAACAAGCAATCCGGACGCGCCATCCTGGAATGGAAGCCGGTAGACAGCGTCACTACCTCGCTGACCCTGAGCGGCTGGACCGACCACAGCGATCCACAGGCGCCGCAGGCCATCGCCATCCAGCCGCAGAACGCATTGGCGGGTTCCCTGGCCCTGGCGCCGGTGGTGGCTGAATACCCCCTGGTGCCGTTCAACACCAAGGACAACCGGGTGGCGGACTGGGCGGACCTGCCCTACCACCTGGCCGAGAAATTCGGTATGGCCGGCCTGCGCAGCGACTGGAGGATCAACGACGAAAATACGCTGAGCTTCCTCACCTCCTACGAAAACTTCGACATCAACCACGCCTTCCTGCCGCAGACCGGCCTGAATTCGCGCAACACCGATCGTGAAATGGTGGACCACACCACCGCGAGCGAATTCGAACTGAGGCTGTCAGGGGATCCGACCGAGACTTTCCACTACCTGGCCGGCCTGTATATCAGTCACGACCGCGTAAACGACTTCAACCGCGTCTACATCGACACCAATAGCGCGGTGTATCCGCTGCCGCTGGCGGGCAACGTCATCGCCCAGTTGCAGCCGGTGCTCAACCTGCTCGGCATCACCGGGCCCTTGCCGACGCTGGGCGACCTGCTGACCAACCGCGTCGATGCCGAAGGCATC
The DNA here is from genome assembly GCA_028291705.1 of Nevskia sp. GTDB lineage: Bacteria > Pseudomonadota > Gammaproteobacteria > Nevskiales > Nevskiaceae > Nevskia. The sequence goes on along the minus strand of JAQGNS010000324.1, from coordinate 1,065 downwards.
CAGGTCGCCGATACCCAGGCCATATTCCTCAATGGGGACTGGCGCTTCCATCCGGACTGGAAGGCGACGCTGGGGCTGCGCTATACCCAGGAAAAACGCGACTTCAACGGCTGCACCCGCGACGACGTCACCCAGTCCTCCGGCATCGGTTTCGCCCATGCCTTCGACGCCATACAAATCGCCCAGGCGCTGCTGCACGGCGCCCTGCCGCCGACGCACCTGGCCCAGCCCGGCGGCTGCATCGAGTACGACCCGAAGACCTTCAATTCCACGCCCTACACCGGCACGCTGAACGAGCCCAACCTCTCCTTCCGTTCCGCCCTGGACTGGACGCCGCGGGAAGACTGGCTGTTCTACGGTTCCTACAGCCGCGGCTTCAAGTCCGGCAGCTTCCCGGTCGTCGCCGCATCCACCAACGCCCAGTACGCACCGGCGGTGGAGGAAAAGCTCGATGCCTACGAGGTCGGCAGCAAGACCTCGTTCTTCGACCGCCGCCTGCACCTGGACACTTCAGCGTTCTACTACGACTACCGCAACAAGCAACTCTACGGCGTCATCTTCGACCAGATCTTCGGGCCGCTGCCGGTGCTGGTCAACGCGCCGAAGTCGCAGGTCGAAGGCCTCGAAGCGGAGGTGCAGACCAGCCCCGTGGAGGGCCTCTATGTCGCTTTGAGCGGCACCTACCTGCGCACCGTGATCGGCAACTTCACCGGCCTGGATAGCCGCGGCAAACCGCAGGACCTGAGCGGCAAGCCGTTCAACTTCGCGCCGCGCGTATCCACCACCTTGGTGGTGAATTACACCATGCCGGTGGGAGAGTCACGCACGCTCGGCATCGGCGGTGACTACAGCTATCGCAGCGCCACCAATGCCGTGCTCACGCAGGATCCGCTGTTCGCCATTCCCGGCTACCGCACGCTCAACCTGCACCTGGATTACGCCTCCGAGGAAGGCTGGACCCTGACCCTGTTCGGCCGCAACGTCCTCAACGAGTTCTACACCGTCGGCACCATCAATACCGGGGACACCGTGGCGCGCTTCACCGGCATGCCCCGCACCTACGGC
>JAQGNS010000311.1 GCA_028291705.1 Nevskia sp. | reverse complement strand
GCGATGCCGAACGCCGTCATGTTCTGCGGCAGCGTGGACGGCTCGTGCAGGGACTTCAGACGCTGCAGCGCGGCGATCATCTTGCGCTTGCCGGCGAGGTGCGCGCCGCCGGCATCGGCGTGGAATTCACGCCAGCGCGAGAAGGCGCAAACGATCATCGTCGCCAGGAAGCCGAGCAGGACCTGCATCACCATCGAGGTGATGTAGTAGCCCATGCCGACGCCGCCACGGTCGCCGTCGCGGCGCAGCGCGCCGTCGACGAAGTAGCCGATCACGCGTGACAGGAAAATCACGAAGGTGTTAAGCACGCCCTGGATCAGGGTCAGGGTCACCATGTCGCCGTTGGCGACATGGCTGATCTCGTGCCCCAGCACCGCTTCGATTTCTTCCTGCGTCATCGACTGCAGCAGGCCGGTACTGACCGCGACCAGCGCGTGGTTCTTGCTGGCGCCGGTGGCGAAGGCATTGGGCTCCGGCGCATCGTAAACCGCCACTTCCGGCGTGCCGATGCCGGCGGCGCGTGCTTCCCGCTCCACCGTCGCCAGCAGCCAGGCCTCCTGGGCGCTGCGCGGCTCGGTGATCACCTGCGCACCGGTGCTCATCTTGGCCATCCACTTGGAAATAGCCAGGGAAATGAACGAACCGCCCATGCCGAGCACCGCCGAAAACGCCAGCAGCATCGGCAGGTTGAGGCCCTGTCGGGTCAGGAAACGATCGACGCCGAGCACGCTGCAGACCACGCCCAGCACCAAGACGATAGCGATATTCGTAAGCAAAAACAGCAATATACGTTTCATGGGTTAAAACAGGTCGGAGGGGATTCCGTCATTCAATTCTGGAGATTTCGGCGCCAAACTCAAGTGCCGCCGTCCGGCTTGGGCTCGGCAGCTTTGAGCGCTTGCAGGCTATCGACCTGCATGTAACCGCGCGGCAAGTGATTGCCGCGGCTGGCGCGGGTACCGACGTAGTGCTCGAGGTCGGCGCGCTTCAAGGTCAGGATGCGCTTGCGGCTGAGCACTTCCAACGGCGACCCGGCAGGCAACACCGCCGCGGCCACGATGCGGTCCTCGCCCTTCAGCGCGATCAGCTTGTTGCCCTTGCCCTTGGCCATCTCCGGCAACTCGCTCACCGGGAATACCAGCAGCCGCCCTTCGGCGGTGGCCAGCGCCAGGCGGTCGCCGGCGGCATCGCGCGTGGCCAGCGGGGTGAACGGCGGCAGTTCCAGGTTAATCGCCGCCTTGCCGGCGCGGTTGCGCGCCTGCAGGTCGTCGAGCTTGGCGACGAAGCCGTAGCCGTCGCCGCCGCCAAGCACGAACTTGTCGCCGGCATCGCCCAGCATCAGGCCGATCACCGAGGCGCCGTCCTGCAGGTCGAGCTTGGTGGTCACCGGCTCGCCCTGCGAACGGGCGGACGGCAGCTCGCGGGGATTCAGGGAATAAGCGCGTCCGCGGTTGTCGAGCAGGATCAGCAACTGATTGCTGCGCCCCTCTACCGCGCACAGGAATTCGTCGCCGGCCTTGTAGCTGAGCCCGGCGGCGTCGATGCCATGGCCCTTGGCGGAGCGGATCCAGCCAGCCTTGGACAGCACCACGGTGATCTGCTCGGACGGCAGGATCTCGGCGGCTTCCAACGCCTGCGCCGCGGGGCGCGCCACGATCGGGCAGCGTCGTACGTCGCCGTACTTCTTGGCGTCTTCCGCCAGTTCCTGACCGACCAGCTTCTTCAGCTTGGCATCCGATGCGAGCAACTCCTCCAGCGCCTTGCGCTCGGCGGCCAGCTCGGCCTGCTCGCCGGTGATCTTGATTTCTTCCAGCTTCTGCAAATGGCGCAGACGCAGATCGAGGATGGCGTCGGTCTGGATCTCGGAGAGCCCGAAGCGTCGCATCAACTCGGCCTTGGGATCCTCCTCGAAGCGGATGATGCGGATCACCTCGTCGATATTGAGGTAGGCGATCAGCAGGCCGTCGAGGATATGCAGTCGCTCGTTGACCTTGGCCAGGCGATGCTCCAGCCGGCGCCGTACCGTGTCGGTGCGGTACTGCAGCCACTCGCCCAGGATGTCGCGCAGGTTCTTGACCCGCGGCCGGCCATCCAGGCCGATCATGTTCAGATTGACGCGGTAACTCTTTTCCAGGTCGGTGGTGGCGAACAGGTGCGCCATCAGCGCATCGGCGTCGACCCGGTTGGAGCGCGGGATGATCACCACGCGCGTCGGCGTCTCGTGATCGGACTCGTCGCGCAGATCCTCGATCAGGGGCAGCTTCTTCGCCCGCATCTGCTCGGCGATCTGCTCCTGCACCTTGGCCGGCGAAACCTGGTGCGGCAGGTGGGTGATGACGATGTTGCCGTCGTCCTCGCGTTCCCAGCGGGAACGCGCGCGCACCTGGCCATTGCCGGTCTCGTAGATCTTCTTCAGTTCGTTGACGTCGCTGATGATCTCGCAACCGGTGGGATAGTCCGGTCCCGGCAGATGCTCCATCAGCTCAGGCACCGTCGCCTTGGGGTGCTTCAGCAAATGCTGGCAGGCGGCGATCAGCTCGCGCAGATTGTGCGGCGGAATATCGGTGGCCATGCCCACGGCAATGCCGGTGGTGCCGTTGACCAGGATGTTCGGCGTGCGCGCGGGCAGCAGCCTGGGCTCGGTCAGCACGCCGTCGTAAGTCGGAATCCATTCGACGGTGCCCTGCTCCAGCTCGGACAGCAGCGCGGCTGCATACGGCGTCAGCTTCGACTCGGTGTAACGCATCGCCGCGAAGCTCTTGGGATCGTCGGGCGAACCCCAGTTGCCCTGGCCGTCGACCAGCGGATAGCGATAGCTGAACGACTGCGCCATGGTGACCATGGCCTCGTAGCAGGCCGAGTCGCCGTGCGGATGGAATTTGCCGATGACGTCGCCGACGGTGCGCGCCGACTTCTTCGGCTTGGACGCCGCCGACAGGCCCAGCTCGGACATGGCATAGATGATGCGGCGCTGCACCGGCTTGAGGCCGTCGGCCACATGCGGCAGCGCGCGATCCAGCACCACGTACATCGAATAATCGAGATAGGCCTTTTCCGCGAAGACACGCAGCGGCAGGCGTTCGGTTTCAGTAATTTCGTCGGTCATTTTCGCATCCAGTATCCATCGCGCAAGGAGCCGTGATCACCCGCAGCGGCCCGGCAAGTCCACGCGAAGCAATCAAATTTCGGCCTTGTCGCCTTTCTCTTCCAGCCAGGACTTGCGGTCACCGGCGCGCTTCTTCGCCAGCAGCATGTCCATCACGATTTCCGCCGGCTCGGTGTCGAGCGTCAGCTGCACCAGCCGACGCGTGTCGCGCGCCATGGTGGTTTCGCGCAGCTGGATCGGGTTCATCTCGCCAAGGCCCTTGAAGCGCGTGACATTGACCTTGGCGCGGTTGCCCTCGGCGCTGAGCCGGTCCATCACGCCGTCACGTTCGGACGCGTCGAGCGCATAGAACACCTGCTTGCCGGCGTCGATGCGGTACAGCGGCGGCATCGCGATGTAGACGTTGCCGGCCTCGATCAGCGGACGGAAATGCTTGAGGAACAGGGCGCAGAACAGGGTGGCGATGTGCAGGCCGTCCGAGTCCGCATCGGCCAGCATGCAGATCTTGCCGTAGCGCAGGCCGGACAGGTCGGCGCTCCCCAGGTCGACGCCGATGGCCACGGAAATATTGTGGATTTCGTCGGAGCGCAGCGCTTCGCCGGAGTCCGCCTCCCAGGTGTTGAGGATCTTGCCGCGCAAGGGCATCACCGCCTGGGTATCGCGGTCGCGCGCCTGCTTGGCCGAGCCGCCGGCGGAGTCGCCCTCCACCAGGAAAATCTCCGTGATGGCCGGATCGCTGGAAACACAGTCCGCCAGCTTGCCCGGCAAGGCCGGGCCGCTGGTGATCTTCTTGCGCACCACCTGCTTGGCCAGCTTCAGGCGCGCATTGGCGTTGGCAATGACCAGGGCGGCGACCTGCTCGCCCGCTTCCGGATGCTGGTTCAGCCACAGGCCGAAACTGTCATGCACCACACCCTGGACGAAGGTGGCGGTTTCGCGTGAGGACAGGCGTTCCTTGGTCTGGCCGGCGAACTGCGGATCGAGCATCTTCACCGACAGCACGTAGCAGCAGCCCTGCCACACGTCCTCCGGCGTCAGCTTGAAGCCGCGCGGCAGCAGGTTGCGGAACTCGCAGAACTCGCGGATCGCCTCGGTCAGGCCGGTGCGCAGGCCGTTGACGTGGGTGCCGCCCTGCGCCGTGGGAATCAGGTTGACGTAGGACTCGGTCACCGCCTCGCCGCCGCCGTTGAGCCACAGCAGGGCCCATTCGGCTTCCTCGCGCTTGGCGGTGAACTTGCCGACGAAGGGCTCGCCCGGCACCGTCTCGGCGCCGTTGAGCGTGTCCTTGAGATAATCCGTCAGGCCATTCTCGTACTGCCACACCACCTGCTCACCGTTGATCTGGTCGTCCAGGCTGACCCGCAGGTTCGGGCACAAGACGGCCTTGGCCCGCAGCACCTGCTTCAGGCGCGGCATGGAAATCTTGGGCGAATCGAAATACTTCTCGTCCGGCCAGAAATGCACCGTGGTGCCGCTGCGGTTCTTCGGCACGCTGCCGATTTCCTTCAGCTTCGAGGCCAGCTCGCCGTCGGCGAAGCCGATGGCGTACTCGGTGCCGCCGCGGCACACCCGTACTTCGAGCTTTTTCGATAGCGCGTTGACCACCGACACGCCGACGCCGTGCAAACCGCCGGAGAAGCCGTAGGCATTGTTGGAAAACTTGGCGCCCGAATGCAGCCGCGTCAGGATCAGCTCGACACCGGAAACTTTGTGTTCCGGATGGATATCGACCGGCATGCCGCGGCCATCGTCGCTGACCTGACAGGAGCCGTCGGCGAACATGATCACGTCGATGCGCTTGGCATGTCCGGCCAGGGCTTCGTCGACGCTGTTATCGATGACTTCCTGGGCCAGGTGGTTCGGACGGCTGGTGTCGGTATACATGCCGGGGCGCTTGCGCACCGGGTCCAGACCGCTCAGGACCTCGATCTGTTCCGCTGAATAATTGCTGGCTGCCATCGGCCTAGTTTTTCTCGCTTGGACTGTTTCAAGGACGCGCGAACTTAGCTAATGCGCCCAAAGGGCGCAAGCGAGCCGTATCGCGCCGGGGTACGGGCCCATACAACACCTCGAAACCGCGCAGCAGTCCTGGGAAGGCGGAAGCTTCCGGAAGTCTGCACCCCGCATTGGGATTTTCCGCCGCTCAATTTACTGTACATATGTACAGTTTTTCAACTGCGCCGTAGTGTCCCTTGGAACCGATTCGGCAGAAAACTTCAATTGACTCGTTCAGTTTCAACGATCCATGCGAAGTCCATTCCGTGCAACCCAGTTCGAAGCCTCCATCGCGATCAATACATCGGCTCGAAAGGATATAGTGGCATGCACCTTGCGTTCATTCGTTGAACAATGCAATCATGCGGCCCGGTTTGCGGCGGTATTTTTCGGCAACGTCGGCAAGAAATTCTGCTCGCGGTCAACATGATTTCGGTGACTCGCGCCCAACTGCAAAGATGCAATCCCGTCGCTGGAACTGATTAAGCAGCAATCGCGATTATTCTGCCGGAAGCATCGAAAGGATTGGGGCCAATGCGGCGGGGTTCGCGCGAACGATCGGTCAATCCATATCAAAGCATGGCAATTTCACTTGGATCCGGAGAAACTTCACAATGCCTACTCGCTGATCCGATGTGGGATACAGGGGCGGGTAAGCAACAATGCAGTCTCTGCGCCGTCAGTCAGGCGAACTCGTGCAGCAAATCGAGGCGTTGAATGCCATGGACTGACAGCGATGAAAGTCCGGGGCCTTGCTGACATTCGAATCAGAGCAGGACTCAGAGCGGCGGGAGTCGATGCCCGCCTTGTAGCACCCCGGCCGTTGCAGTAAGTAAAGCTGTCGGTCGTCAAATTTGGAATTGCAAGGATTTCTCACGCGTTGTCAGGGTAAAAGTGCAACGAAGTCCCCGCGCCACGTGTGTTATCCGAATGCAACTCCACCAATTAATTGTATATCCAACATGACATGGCGATCCGGGGATTGAGACCTTGGAGCAGTGCGTTCGGGGCGAAATGATGATGCTTGAGCGTTGGGGCTTCTTGTGGTCGAACGACGGACTGGCATCCCATGCCCGGTAAACCCAAAGTACTCGCATCGGCAGTGACGTACGGCGCGCTGTCAAGAATCCTGCAGATCGTTGTACGACTGAGCAGCGTGCCCCTCGCTACGCGCCTGCTTTCACCCGAAGTCTATGGCTTGTGGTTGATCGTCAACTCATTCATCGGCTGGATTGCCATTTCGGATTTTGGCGTACCCACCGCCCTGCAAAATCGACTGATCGCACTACTGCAGCTCGAGGACCAAGACAGAGTCAAACGTCTGGTCGCGTTTGCCGCCAGGCTCTTGGGCGGTGTGGCCATACTTGTTTCAATCGGGGGCGTGCTGATCGCCGCATTGGTGCCAGTGGCCAGTTTCTTTCACGTACAACCCGGCCTGAGCACTCAATTCAGGCTGGTGCTGGCAATATGCATCGGCGCATGCGCCATCAGCATACCGTCGCGCATAGGGTCGGCCGTATTTAATGCGCATCGACGGCTGAACGTCCAGCCACTGTCGGAAATTGCAGTCCAGCTCGCGTCGGTATCGACATTGCTGCTGGCGACCTTACTCGAGTGGAAGTCCATATTCGCCTTGGTCGCCTGCTCGGTGATGGGCATTCTTGCAGGGCCGGTTACGGTTACTTTTCTGGCCTTTCGCCGGTATAAATTTTCCATCCGCGCAAGCGAAGTCAATGCTGAAGACAGAAAAAGCCTGCTGTCTAAGGGTGTGTTCTTTTTTCTGACCATACTGGGAGAGTTGCTGATCTTCCAGTCGGATGCGATCGTCATAGGATCTGTACAGGGGGCAGCGGCGGTGACTGCTTACCTGATACCCAACACCCTCTGGATCAATTTCCTACAGATTCAGAACGTCTACTTGCGCCCTCTCTGGCCCATCCTGTCGGAAATTTATGTGAGAGGCGACGCAGCAAGGCTGCGCCACATCCTTCTCAGGAGCCTTGGGGGAACCGTGCTCGGTGCGGGCGCATTTGCACTCGGAGTAGTTTTCCTGGGAGATATTTTCATCCGTTGGTGGTCGCACGGAGTGGCCGCCTTGCCGCCCGTAATGGCATGGGGATTTGCCGCCTACATCGTGACGGCATCGATCGACAATGTTTTGGCCATCAATTTGAATGCGTTCGGGAAGGCCGAATTCCGGTTTGGCTATACCGTATTATTCGGCATCGTCAAAGTTGCGGTAGCAGTAACGGTATTGCGTATCGGCTCCATTGAATGGCTTCCGCTTGCATTTGCCGCCACAATGCTGTGCATCACAGTTCCATTCAATACATTCGGCGTCTTTCATTTCATCAGGTCCCTTTCTCGGGCAAACCCTGCAAACGATGATGCCGCGAAGGCCGGGGATCCCGAAAAAAGGAAGCGGTAGCGCACGCATTCAGTTGTCCCGTGTGACGAGTCAATGGATTACGGTTGCTCTCACCGCTTAACCGTCCTCCAAAACCGCATCCTGAAGGTGCGGATTGGGTGTCATCCCAGACGATCGAGCAGGAAAGATAAAGATGCATCCACCAAGCACCCTGATGTTTGTGTTTCGGGAGGGAGAAGTTACATGAAGTTGCAGTTAAGACCGGCAGACAGTTCCAGGATTTCCGGCGAAGCCAGCATTTTTCTGGACCTGTTGCGCTTGGTGTCCGCAATGACGGTATTGATCTGCCATATCGGCATCGTCCTGACCCAGAGACCCCATCAGGACCAGCGGATAATAATTCACGATCCGCACGTGATAGACAATCTCTATAAAGCGTCGCACTCGGCAGTAATCGTATTCTTCGCACTTTCCGGTTTCGTCATCTCGTACACGACCATCAACAAGCGGCGGGATGTATGGCAATACACACAAGCGCGCCTCAGCCGGCTGTACTCAGTACTGATACCGGCGCTGCTTCTGAGTGCTGCGATAGAGTGCCTCCTGTCCGTGGTTGCCCCCGATATCCTCGGCGAAAATACCCGTGGGCCGACGTTGCTCCGATTCCTGTTGGCGGGCACATACCTTAATGAGATTTGGTTTTTTTCTGCGGCACCGCCAATCGACAGGCCGCTTTGGTCGCTAAGCTACGAATTCTGGTACTACGTGATTTTTGGTCTCTGGCTCTATCGGGGCAGATCCACGCTATCCATCGGGCTGCCTTTAGTTGCATGTCTCGTCGCAGGCCCCAAGATATTGGCCCTGTTTCCGATTTGGCTCATGGGATGCGTGGCGTGTCGGCTACCACGGTTGCAGCTAAGTCCGCGCACTGCGTGGCTCACGATTTTTTTAATAGCGATATTGACGATCGTGGAAATAAGCGTGGTGCCGCTAAGTCCGAGCATGGGGCAGCCACCACTATTCATGTCCAGTTCGTTCGCAACGGATTACCTCGCCGGACTCTTGATCGGCGCTGTACTCTGGCTGTTGCCGTCAGCGGACATTTTCGTACATGGCGCCGCCACAATTTCAAAATTCAGAAAATATGGGGATCTGACGTTTTCGATCTATTTGTTGCACCTGCCCTTGATTATTCTATTCAGCGGAATATTCACTCCGACCACCTTCGGCGACCTTGTCGCAATCGGATTCGCAGTCACCGTGCTGGCGACCTTGCTCGGCTTTTATCTGGAAAGGAACAGGGCGTTTTGGAATGACTTTTTTGCGATGTTCATGAAAAATCTCAGGCACCTGATAAATCGCATGCAGACGCGGGGGGAGACGGACAAAACCTAGAAGTGCTATTTCGCCTCCCGAATCCGCAACAGGCCAAGCACTCCGCTTGAGGCGAAGCACCGACTGGCCGCGTTGTGAGGATGAGGCTGGATTTCGTGAGCAGCGGGAAACTTCAGACCGAGTCAGTTGCCGCGAACCAGGCCGCGCCGTAAGTCAGCGCCACCAGGGGGACGAACACCACCAGGCTCTGCAAAGGCAGCCAGTGCCCGCTCAGCAAGGCCTTGAATGGCGCCAGCAACTCGGCCGTCACCGGGGAGAAGCAGGCCACGCCCGCCACCGCCAGGCCGCCCAACGCCGGCCCCAGCCAGCTGTAACTGCGCCGCCGCTGCGGCAAGGGCAGGCTCGACATCACCCGCATGGTAAAGCCGGCATCCTCGATATAGGCATCACGCGCGGCATCCGCGCGCAACAGGCTCTCCAGACGTTCGTCGTCCAGATCGAAATCGGGCATTCCTGGGTGAACTTGGGTGTTCATGGGGTACTCCTCGGCTCCCAGGCCGGCAACAGGACCTGCAACTTCTTCTTCGCCCGGAAAATATACGACTTCACCGTGCCCACCGGGCAACCCAGCACGTAAGCAGCCTCTTCATGGCTGCGATCCAGATAGTAGCACTGCACGATGGCGGCGCGTTCCTCGTCAGACAGCTTGGACAACGCCCGCCGTACATCGAGTTCCCGTACGCTATCGGCTTCCACCCCGCCAGCCGCTTCGGGGCCGGGCTTGCCGCTGGCCTCCTCGTCGTCGGGCGGCATCGCATCGTCCAGGGAAACCTCCTCCCGGCGCGAGCGTACATGCATCAGGAACACGTTGTAGGCGATGCGGTACAACCAAGTGCCGAAGGCCGCGTCGGCACGGAACTGCGACAGCTTGCGAAAAGCCAGCAGGAAGGCTTCCTGCGCCAGGTCGTCGGCCAGGGCATGGTCTTCCTTGCACAGACGGCGCAGCAGTGCGCGCGTCTGTCCCTGGTGCCGGCGCACCAGTTCGCCGAAGGCGTGACGGTCCTGGCCGGCGAGGACGCGCGCAACCAGTGCTGCGTCCGGCGGGACAGCCGTGGACATCGTCGGAATCCGTTCCGTCCGGGCCTAGAGTTCGCGTTCTTTCTGTTTCTTCTCGAGCAGGGCCGCGGCGGTGAAGCCGATGCCGATCATCATCGGGATAAAGCCGATGCCCATGATGTCGCTGTCGCCGTCGAAGGCGCCGAACAACAGGATGCCCAGCCCCACCATGGCCCAGATGATGCCGCGCCGCAGGTCGGATTTCTGCCGCACCGCCTCGACGAACAACTCCGGCGGGATGGCCTGGCCCTTGTCGGCCAGGCGCAGGGCCAACTCATTGACCATGCGCTGCTTTTCGAGGCGGTGGCGCAGCACCGCCACCACGATGAAGACCGGCATGCCGAAGATCAGGATGACGGCGACCAAGCCGATCAGCAGCCCCATGAAATGCTCGCCGGACATGCCGTGGGAGGCGTGCCCCAGCTTGTCCAGGCCGTCTACGGCGGAATCGACATCGAGAATCGGCAACATGTTTACGGCTCCTTCGTGAATTCCCCGGCCGGTTGCGGCCAGCGGAAGGCTTACAGGGCTTTGGATGCGCCCGCATGCGGTTTTGGATTTGCGCCCCCCGCCGAATTGGTAAACTACGCCATTCCGAGCCCCCGCCTCCAGTGAGCAAGAAAGCCGCCCCCACCGCCAGTCCGTCCGCCGATGGCAACGATCCCGTCTCCCGCTTCGAAGCCTCGCTGAAGGAGCTGGAAGAGATCGTGGCGCGGATGGAGCGGGGCGACCTGCCGCTGGAAGAATCCCTCAAGCTGTTCGAGCGCGGCGTAACGCTGACCCGCGAATGCCGCGGCTCCCTGGAAAACGCCGAACTGCGCGTGCGAAACCTGCTCCAGGCCGACGCCGAAGCCTCGCCCGACGCCGACGAAACCCCCTGAAATACCGATTCAGATACCGATTCCCCCGATGACCCTGCAAAGCACCGATTTCGGGACCCGCGTCCCGGCCTACCTCGATCGCCTGACGCAAGCCCTCGACCGCCGCCTGCCGGCCGCCGTTGAAGACCCGGCCCGCCTGCACGAGGCGATGCGCTACGCCTGCGACGGCGGCAAGCGCCTGCGCGCCCTGCTGGTCTATGCCGCGGGCGAATCCCTCGGCGTGCTCGTGGACAAGCTCGACGCCCCGGCCTGCGCGGTGGAACTGATCCATGCCTATTCACTGGTCCACGACGACCTGCCGGCGATGGACGACGACGACCTGCGCCGCGGCCGCCCCACCGTGCACAAGGCCTACGACGAGGCCATCGGCATCCTGGTCGGCGACGGTCTGCAGACCCAGGCCTTCAGCGTGCTGGCCGATGAATCCTCGCTGGGCGCGGCACAGCGCCTGCGCATGGTATCGATCCTGGCGCGGGCTTCCGGCTCGCTCGGCATGGTCGGCGGCCAGGCGGTGGATATCGCCTCGGAAGGCCGCAGGATCTCGCTGGAAGAACTGCAGTCCCTGCACGCCCGCAAGACCGGCGCCCTGATTCTGGCCTCGCTGCAGATGGCCGCCGCCGCGGCAGATGCCTCGCCGGAGACCGAACAGGCATTGGAGACTTACGGCCGCCACATCGGCCTGGCCTTCCAGATCCAGGATGACGTGCTGGACGAGACTGCCAGCACCGAGACCCTGGGCAAGACTGCCGGCAAGGATCTGGCGCAGCAGAAGTCCACCTACCCCTCCCTGCTCGGCCTGGACGGCGCCCGCGAGCGCGCCACCAGCCTGTTCGAGGAAGCCCGTATGGTGGTGGGCACCCTGCCCGGCGGCGCGGCACCGCTGTGCTGGCTGGCGGACTTCATCGAAGGCCGCAAGAACTAAAGCCCTGCGCCTCGCGGCGCATAATGGCGCCATGACGGACACTTCCGGCTATTCCCTGCTCGGCCGCATCGACTCGCCGGCCGAATTGCGCGCCCTGCCGCGGGCCGAGCTGCCGTTGCTGGCGGCGGAGATGCGGCGCTGCCTGATCGAAACCCTGGGCCGCGCCGGCGGCCATTTCGCCGCCAACCTGGGCACGGTGGAGCTGACCCTGGCCCTGCACCGCTGCTTCGACACCCCGCATGACCGCCTGGTGTGGGACGTGGGCCACCAGGCCTACCCGCACAAGATGCTCACCGGCCGCCGCGCCGGCCTGGAGACGATCCGCCGCCAGGGCGGCCTGGCGCCCTTCAACAGCCGCACCGAAAGCGAGTACGACGCCTTCGGCAACGGCCACGCCGGCACCGCCATTTCGGCCGCCGCCGGGATGGCAGCGGCGGTGCGCTTGAAGCAGGAGCGGCGCCGCGTCGTCGCCGTGATCGGCGACGGCGGCATCACTTCCGGCATGGCCTATGAGGCCCTCAACCACGCCGGAGCCCTCGGCCTGGACCTGCTGGTGGTGCTCAACGACAACGACATGTCGATCTCGGAAAACGTCGGCGCCCTGCGCGACCACGCCGCGCGGCTGTTGGCCGCCGGCGGCATCGACGCGCCGCACGCCCGGCGCCCGGCCAACCCGGTGCCGCAGGAACCGCCGCCGGGCGCCCTGTTCGAAACCCTGGGCTTCAGCTACCACGGCCCGGTCGATGGCCACGACCTCGATGCCCTGATCCGCACCTTCGATCGCCTCAAGGACGCCCGGGGACCGCAGTTCCTGCACGTCGTCACGGTCAAGGGCAAGGGCTTCGAGCCGGCCGAGGCCGACCCGATCAAGTATCACGGCGTGACCCGTTTCGATCCGGTGACCGGCGCTTTCGCCGCGGCTTCAGCCGCGCCTACTTACAGCCAGGTATTCGGCGACTGGCTGTGCCAGGCGGCGGAGCGTGACCCCCGCATTGTGGCGATCACGCCGGCGATGCGTGAAGGCTCCGGCCTGGTGGAATTCGCGCAGCGCTTTCCACAGCGCTACTACGATGTCGCCATCGCCGAGCAGCATGCGGTGACGCTGGCCGCCGGCCTTGCCTGCGAGGGCCTGCGGCCGGTGGTGGCGATCTACTCGACCTTCCTGCAGCGCGCCTACGACCAGCTGATCCACGACGTGGCGATCCAGAAGCTGCCGGTGCTGTTCGCTATCGACCGCGCCGGCCTGGTCGGCGCCGACGGCACCACCCACCACGGCGCCTTCGACCTGAGTTACCTGCGCAGCGTGCCGCACCTGCTGCTGATGGCGCCGAGCGACGAGAACGAATGCCGTCGCATGCTCGCCACCGGCCTGCAGCATGACGGCCCCAGCGCGGTGCGTTATCCGCGCGGTGGCGGGACTGGTGCGGCAATCGAAGCAGAGGCGCTGCCGCTACCGATCGGCAAAGGACGACTGCTGCGCGAAACCCAGGGCCGGCGCCAGCCGCGTGTCGCCATCCTGGCGTTCGGTGCCGTGCTGCAGGCGGCGCTGGAAGCCGCGGAAATCCTCGATGCCAGCGTTGCCGACATGCGCTTCGTCAAACCGCTGGACGAGGAACTGATTCTGCAGCTCGCCGGCAGTCACGATCTGCTGGTCACCGTGGAAGACAACGCGCGTCTCGGCGGCGCCGGCAGCGGCGTCAACGAAGTGCTGGCGGCGCAGCAAGGCAAGGTGGCGATCCTGAACCTCGGCCTGCCCGATCATTTCATCGAACACGCCAGTCGCTCGGAGCAACTGGCCGAATGCGGCCTGGACAGTGCCGGCATCCTGCGTGCGATCCAGAAGCGCTTGCGGGTGAAAGAAGCAGGCGCGCAGCCGCGACAGCGGCCGGCTTCGACCTAGGCCGGGGCGCTCCCGGCGCTCTCGAACCAGCCGAGCTTCTCCCGCAGCCGCACTACTTCGCCCACGATCACCAGGCTGGCGCCCTGCACGCCGGCGGCCGATACCCGCAGCGGCAGATCGCCAAGCGTGCCGGTGAGGACCCGCTGTTTCGGTGAAGTACCTTCTTCCACCAGCGCGGCGGGCCAGTCCGCCGGCAAGCCGTGGGCGATGAACTGCTGGCACAGCTGCGGCAGGGTGTGCAGCCCCATGTAGATCACCACCGTCTGGCCGCGCTGCGCCAGCTGATCCCAGTTCAGTTGCAACTGGCCGTCCTGCCGGGCGTGGCCGGTGACGAAGACGCAGGACTGGGCGTAGTCCCGATGCGTCAGCGGGATGCCGGCGTAGGCGGCGCAACCGCTGGCGGCGGTGATGCCGGGTACCACCTGGAACGGGATGCCGGCGGCGGCCAGGGTTTCGATTTCCTCGCCGCCGCGGCCGAAGACGAAGGGGTCGCCGCCCTTGAGGCGCAGCACCCGCTTGCCTTCCCGGGCCAGGCGCACCAGTTCGGCGTTGATTTCGTCCTGCGGCACGGTGTGCTGGTTGCGGCGCTTGCCGACGAAGATGCGCTCGGCGTCGCGGCGCACCAGGTCCAGGATCGCTTCGGGCAGCAGGCGGTCGTACAGCACCACGTCGGCCTGCTGCATCAGGCGCAGGGCGCGGAAGGTCAGCAGGTCGGGATCGCCGGGACCGGCGCCGACCAGGTAGACCTCGCCGCGCGGCGGCGCGCCGGAGAGCAGTCGCTCCAGTTCAGCCTCGGCCGTCTGGTCGTCACCACGCAGGGCAGCCTCGGCGCCGGGACCATCCAGGAAACGCTCCCAGATCGAACGGCGCTGCGGCAGTTCGGCGCCCGCGGCGACCCCAGGCCTGTGACTGTGCATGAAGCCGGCGAGACGCCCGTAGCCGGCCGGCAGCCAGGCCTCGACCTTTTCGCGCAGACGCCGCGCCAGCACGGGCGCGGCGCCGCCGGTGGAGATCGCCACCTGCAAGGGCGCGCGATCGACGATCGAGGGCGTGATGAAAGAGGAGTGCTCGCCGTCGTCGACCACGTTGACCGGCACCTGCGCCGCATCGGCCGCCGCGGCCACGGCGCGGTTGAGCAGGCGGTCGTCGGTGGCGGCGATCACCAGCCGGCAGCCGGCCACCCGCTGCGGGGTGAATTCCTTGGCCACGTGCTTGATGCTCTTGGCATCGGCCAGCGCTTCCAACTCCGCGTTGAGCAGTTGCGCCACCACTTCGATACGCGGCGCGGCGCGCAGCAGCAGGCGGATCTTGCGCGCCGCCACTTCGCCGCCTCCCACCACCAGCACGCGGCTGCCGCGCAGGCGCAGGAAAACCGGGAAATAACTGGAGGCGGAGTCGTTTGCGGGTGCGCTCATCGGCGCCATTGTGGGACCAGGCTGCGATGCAGGCAAAAAATCGGCGCGCCCTATTTTGCGGATTGCGCCACGGTGCTGGCGGGGTGCGGAGCCGACGGCGGCTGCACAGCCTTGTACAGGGTCATGCCGCCAACCACCAGCAGCAGGCAGGCCACGGCACGTTTGAGAGCCGGGCCATCCAGGCGGAAGCCGACGCGGCTGCCGATCCAGATGCCAGGCAAAGCACCGAGCAGCAACCACCCCAACAGGGGATAGTCGACCGAGCCGAGGCGCGCATGGCCGAGGCCGGCGATGGCAGTGATCAACACCGCGTGCGCGAGGTCGCTGCCGACGATCTTCACCGGCGGATGCTTGGGATAGAGCAGCAGCAGCAACATCATGCCGATGGCGCCGGCGCCGACCGAGGACACCGTCACCACGCTGCCGATCAGGGCGCCGGCGAGCAGCGTCAGGAACCGTTGCAGTCGCACATCGATGCCGGGATGCGGGCCGGTCTGCGCCATGCGCGATGCCGGGCGCAGGCGCGCGGCAATGGCGCCCTGGAACAGGGTGAAGGTGGCGGTGACCATGATCGCCACCGACAGCACCAGCTTGATCAGGCGGTCCAGGGCGGCGGCATCGCCTTGGTGCTGCAGCCAGGCCAGGGTGGCCAGCGCGGCCGGCACGCTGCCCAAGGCCTGCCAGCCGACGATGCGCCAGTCCACCGAACCGTGGTTGCGATAAAGCATGACGCCGAAGGACTTGCTCAGCGAGGCGTAGAGCAGATCCGTCCCGACCGCCAGGGCCGGCGAGATGCCGTAGAACAGGATCAGCACCGGCGTCATCAACGAGCCGCCGCCGACGCCGGTGGCGCCCACCGCTGCACCGACCAGCAGGCCCGCCACCGAAAACCCTATACCGCTGCTGAAACCCGCTGCGACAACACTCATATAACCCCGAGAGCTAAGACAAGACTTGTTTTAGTCTTTTATGTGATAGAAAAGTAATAATCCCGTATTATTTCCAGCATCAGATCGAATAACAGGGAGTCTCGCGATGAAGTTGCGGCAGCTGCATTACATCCATGAAGTGGCCAACCGCGGCCTCAACGTCACCGCCGCCGCCGAGGCGCTGTTCACCTCCCAGCCCGGCGTCAGCAAGCAAATCCGCCTGCTGGAAGAGGAACTGGGCGTGGACATCTTCCTGCGCAACGGCAAGCAGCTGTCCGAAGTGACCCCGGCCGGGCTGCGCATCCTCGACTACACCCGGCGCCTGCTGCGCGAATCGGAAAACATCCGCAACGTCGCCGAGGAATTCCGCGACACCGACAAGGGCGACCTCAGCCTCGCCACCACCCATACCCAGGCGCGTTACGCCCTGCCCCCGGTGATCCAGAAGTTCCGGCAGAAATACCCGCTGGTGCGCATGCACCTGCACCAGGGCTCGCCGCCGCAGATCGCCAAACAGGCGGCCGAGGGCACCGTCGACTTCGCCATCGCCACCGAGGCCATGGAGCACTTCGACCAGCTGGTGATGCTGCCCTGCTACCACTGGAACCGCAGCGTGCTGGTGCCGCCGAAACACCCGCTGGCCCTGAAAATCCAGGGCAAGGCCAAGCTGACCCTGGCCGACATCGCCGAATACCCCATCATCACTTACACCTTCGGCTTCACCGGCCGCTCCAAGCTGGACCAGGCCTTCCACGCCCACGGCCTCAAGCCGGACGTGGTGCTGACCGCGGTGGATGCCGACGTCATCAAGACCTATGTGCGGCTGGGCCTGGGCGTGGGCATCGTCGCCAGCATGTCCTACGACGCCAAGCAGGACGCCGACCTGGTGCGGCTGACGGCCGACCACCTGTTCGAGCCCAGCACCACCCACATCGGCTTCCGCCAGGGCATGTTCCTGCGCGCCTACATGTACGACTTCATCAGCGAGTTCGCCCCGCACCTGACGCGCGAGCTGATCGACGAAGTCGCCGAAATCCAGGACCCCGCCGCGCGCAGCCAGCGGGTGCACGATCTGATCGCCAAGCTGCATATGATTTGAAGGCCGAAGGCTCTTATAGCTGAAACAACTATCTAGAGCTGATTGTCTGATAGAAATGATCGCGTTTATTGGATCGAATAGTTATTACCTTATGCCCATTTATAGGAGTAAAGTGCGCGGCCTGAAGAACCGCCCACCCCTGCTATCGGCCAAGGTGGCCTGACAGCCGGAAATTTCCCGGGAATCAATCGTGTACCGTTACGACGAGCTGGATCAGCGCCTGGTGGATGAACGCGTCGTGCAATTCCGCGACCAGACGCGGCGTTTCCTTGCCGGCAAGCTGTCGGACGAGGAATTCCGCAGCCTGCGCCTGCGCAATGGGCTCTATATCCAGCGCTTTGCCCCGATGTTGCGCATTGCCGTGCCCTACGGCCTGCTGTCGTCAAAGCAGCTGCGCATGCTGGGACACATCGCCCGCACCTACGACAAGGGCTACGGCCACGTCAGCACGCGGCAGAACATCCAGTTCAACTGGCCCAAACTGGAGCAGGTGCCGGACATCCTGGCCGCCCTGGCCACGGTGCAGATGCACGCCATCCAGACCAGCGGCAACTGCATCCGCAACATTACCGCCGACCACCTGGCCGGCGTCGCCGCCGATGAGTTGCTGGATCCGCGCCCGTATTGCGAGATCACCCGCCAGTGGGCCACGTTCCATCCCGAGTTCAACTGGCTGCCACGCAAGTTCAAGATCGCCTTCTCCTCCTCGACCCTGGACCGCGCTGCCACCAAGGTGCATGACATCGGCGTGCACCTCTTGCGCAACGCGGCCGGCGAACTGGGCTACACCATTTATGTCGGCGGCGGCCTCGGCCGCATGCCGATGATCGCGCACAAGATCCGCGAATTCCTGCCAGAACTGGACCTGTTCTCCTACCTGGAAGCGATCCTGCGCGTCTACAACCGCCACGGCCGCCGCGACAACATCCACCGCGCCCGCATCAAGGTGCTGGTGAAGTCCCTGGGCCCGGCCAAGTTCACCGAACAGGTCGAGGCCGAGTGGGCCGAGTTGAAGGATTCCTACCTGAAGCTGCAGCCGGGCGACATCGAGCGCATCCGCGCCCGCTTCGACCAGCATAGCTACCTGGCGCCGGCCGCCGCCGATGACGGCAGCTACGATGCCCGTCTGGCCGCCGACAGCCGCTTCGCCGCCTGGGCCAAGCGCAATCTGCGCGCCCATCGGCAGCAGGGCTACATGGCCGTATTCGTCTCGCTGAAAGCCTCCGGCGTCGCCCCCGGCGACATCACCGACGCGCAGTTCGACGCCCTGGCCGACCTTGCCGACCGCTACAGCTTCGGCGAAGTGCGCAACACCCACGACCAGAACATGGTGCTGGCGGAAGTGGCGAAGAAGGATGTCTACGCGGTGTGGCAGCGCCTGTCCGAGTTGAACCTGGCAACGCCGAACATCGGCCTGCTCACCGACCTGATCTGCTGCCCGGGCCTGGATTTCTGCTCCCTGGCCAATGCCGGCTCGATCGGCGTGTCGCAGGACATCTTCGATCTGTTCGAGGACCTCGATTATCAGCACGACATCGGCGAGCTGAAGATCAAGATGTCCGGCTGCATGAACGGTTGCGGCCACCACAGCGTCGGCCACATCGGCATCCTCGGCGTCGACAAGCACGGCGAGGAGTGGTACCAGGTGACCCTGGGCGGCTCCGCTGAAAACGACGCCACGCTGGGTGACCGCACCGGCCCGTCGATTTCGCGCGCCGACATCGCCGGCGCGGTGGAAAAGCTGATCCAGGTCTATCTGGAACAGCGTGAAAGCCCCGAGGAAACCTTCCTCGACGCCTACCGCCGCATCGGCATGGCGCCGTTCAAGCAGAAGCTTTATGGCGGCGCCGAGGTTGTAGCCGAAGACGAGGTGGCGGCATGAGCGCGCCTGCCCCCGTGACGGTGATCCTGGATGGCCGCATCGTCGAAAACGAATGGCTCAGTCTGGCCGACGATGCCGCCCTGCCCGCTTCCGGCAAGGTCATCGTCAGCCTCAAGCGCTTCCGCGCCGAGCGCGCGGCGCTGGACGGATCGGGACTTGCCATTGGCGTGCGCATTTCCAATACCGAGGACGTCGCCACCCTGGCCCAGGAACTGTCCGGGCAGCCGCTGATCGCGGTGGAAATCCCCAAGATGGCTGACGGCCGCGCCTATTCGCAGGCGCGGGTGCTGCGCGAGCGCTACGCCTACCGCGGCGAAATCCGCGCCCAGGGCGACGTGATGCACGACCTGCTGTTCAACATGGCTCGCTGCGGCATCAACGCCTTCGAACTGCGCGCCGACCAGGATGCGCAGGACTGCCTGCACGCCTTTGCCGACTTCGACCTGGCTTACCAGCAGGCCGCCGATGGCATTGAGACCGTATTGCAGCAGCGGCGCCGCCTGGCCGCCTGATGCGGCCCGCTTGACCCAGGACAAGTCGGTTCCGCGCCGATTGGCCGTACAATGGGGGTAGATGGCTGACATCCCCATGACCCTTCTGACCCGCCCACCCCTCACGTCGATCCCGCTGGCCGAGTTGCTCACCGGCCCGCTGCGGGACCGTTTCGACCGGGTCAAGCGCAAGCTGCGGGTGTCGCTGACCGACCGCTGCAATTTCCGCTGTCCGTATTGCATGCCGGACAGCCCGGAATTCCTCGATCGCGCGGACCGGCTGAGCCGCCCCGAGTTGCAGCGCCTGCTGCGCCTGTTCGTCGGCGAACTCGGTGTGAGCCGCCTGCGCCTGACCGGCGGCGAGCCGCTGCTGCGGCGCGACCTGGAAGCGGTGATCGCCGAATGCGGCGAGTTGCGTCCGCTGGGACTGGAGCGCATTTCCCTGTCGACCAACGCCGCCCTGCTGGCGCGGCGCGCGGCGGGGCTCAAGGCCGCCGGGCTCGACGATCTCAACATCAGCCTCGATGCGCTGACGCCGGCCACCTTCGCCAAGCTGTCCGGCAACCGCGATGTGCAGCCGGTGCTGGATGGCATCGTCGCGGCGCGCGACGCCGGGCTGCCGCTGAAGCTCAACACGGTGATCGTGCGCGGCATCAACGAAGACGAAATCCTGCCGCTGGCGCGCTGGGCGACACAGCAGAAGTTGCCGCTGCGCTTCATCGAATTCATGCCGCTGGACGGCCGCGGCGAGTGGTCACGCCAGCGGGTGGTCAGCGAAGCCGAGATCCTGCAGCGCCTGCGCGAGGAGTTCGAGGTTTCGGCGCTGCCGCGCGGCAATGATCCGGCCGCCTATTACTCCCTGCACGGTCCCGGCCAGGCAGGCGCCGCCGCCGCCGCGGAGATCGGCGTCATCGCCACTGTTTCCAACCCGTTCTGCGCCAGCTGCGACCGCCTGCGCCTGACTTCCGACGGCAAGCTCTACCCCTGCCTGTTCTCGCCCAAGGGCACCTCGCTGCGCGACCCGATGCGCGCCGGCGCCGACGACGTGAAACTCGGCAACATCATCCGCAATACGGTGTGGCACAAGGATGCGGGCTACGTCGCGCAGCCGGGCTACGCCGAGCGGCCGATCGCCATGAACTCGTTGGGCGGCTGATGCGCGTCACCGTCGAATGCTACGGCGCTTCGCAGCGCTGGTGCGGCGCCGAACTGGTCAGTCTCGACCTGGGCGAAACCGCCACGGTTGCCGATGCCCTGGGCCGGCTGGCCGAGCGCTATCCGGAGCTGGCCCTGCGCCGGGATACCGTGGCCGTGGCCATCGGCGACGAGATCGTCGCAGCGGGCCGCACACTGGCCGAAGATGAGCGGATCGCCCTGATTCCCCCGGTCAGCGGCGGCTAGAATTCCATGAGCGCTTCTTCCCGCTTGCGCCAGGGTGCGCTGAACGTGGCCGAATGGCTGGCACAGCCGATGCCTTCCCATTGCGGCGGCCTGGCGGTATTCGCCGGTACCGTGCGCGATGTCCATGAAGGCCGCGCCGTTACCGGCATCAACTACCATGCGCACACGGCTTTGGCCGAGCGGCGCCTGGCCGAAATCGAAGCCGAAGCGGCGCAGCGTTTCGGCGCCGAGGTGCGCGTGGCGCATGCCGTGGGCGAACTGAAGGTGGGCGAGGCCAGCGTGGTCATCGTGGTCCGTGCCGGCCATCGCGCCGAAGCCTTCGCCGCCTGCCGCTGGTCCATCGATACACTGAAGCAGACCGTGCCGATCTGGAAGGAAGAACGCTACGCCGACGGCGCCGCACGCTTCCTTGACGGAACCCCCATTAAAACAGTCAAGGAATCATGAGAGACGTCAGCGAGAAAGCCATCACCCTGCGCGTAGCCGTGGCCCAGGCCATCGTCGAAGTACCCCCTGCGGTACTCGAGCGCCTCAAGGCCCGCACCCTGGACAAGGGCGACGCCCTGGAAATTGCCCGCGCCGCCGCCATCCTCGGCGCCAAGCGCACCTGGGAACTGCTGCCGCTGTGCCACCCGCTGCCGGTGGAACGGCACGACTTGCGCTATGAGTTCGGCACCAACACCGTTACCGTGCTGGTTGAAGTGGCCACCCACGCCCGCACCGGGGTGGAGATGGAAGCGCTGACCGCGGCCAGCATCTGCGCCCTGACCCTGTACGACATGCTCAAGCCGCATGCCGGAACCGACCTGGTGATCCGGGAGATCCTGTTGCTGAAGAAAACCGGCGGGAAATCGGACTTCCAGCGGAAGCGGCCGTAGCTTTGAGCGACTAGACGAATGGCCGATTGACATCGCATTTGAGCCACCCCTAGAGTAGTCCAGCCACACCCAAGAAGATTTGTTGTGCGCGGTAATGCCGCACAGCGCAGCAAATCCATCTGCCGATCGGGCTCGAAGATCCGCGAGCTGCACCAGCAAAGGCGATTCTGCCGCAGGGCGATAGGGGTATTTTGATTGGACGCGCAATTCACAGTCACGGCCGCCGAGAGCGAGAGACCCGCCGAGGTCGTCACGACACTCAAGGGTACGCGGAGCAAGGCGGTTCTTGCGGTCATCCTCGTGTTGCTGGGTTTGGGAGGACTGGCGCAACAACTGGTGGACCTCTGGGCGCTGTGGACGAACGATGCGTTGCGGTCTTTTGGCTTGTTATTGCCGCTTGCCGCAATTTGCCTTGGCGCGATGCAATTCAAGTCCGGGGACTGGAATGGCCAAGGCAGCTGGTGGGGATTCGCCGCGATGGCGGCGGCGGTGGCACTCGCAATAAACAGCGCCACCCATACGCCACACTTCAATTTCCTGTTCAGCGGGCACCTGTTGCCCCTGCACCTGCTCCCCGTGGGTGCGCTGCTTTGGCTTTATTTCGCCGGTGCAGTGGTTTTGTTCGGAGGCCGCCCGGCGTTGCGCAGGCACCGTTTTCCGCTGATCCTGCTGTTGTTCGTCAACCCCGTGCCGCATGCCTTCACCACTCTGGCCGATCTGCCGCTACAGGCCATCGGCGCCCAAACCGCCCGCGCCTTTGCCCAATGGCTAGCGGTGCCGGTGAATGGCGACGAGCTCAAGCTGATGTTTTCGCCCCAGCTGGGAATGTTCGTTGCTCCCGGCTGCGATGGCTTGCGCGGCGCGGTGGCCTTGGGTTACCTGGCATTGATCGTGGGCTACCTGAAGCGCATGAGACCCATGCCGTGGACGCTGTTTGTGGTGGGAGCCGTGTTGCTGGCTTACGTATTCAACCTGCTGCGCCTGTGCGGGGTAATCCTCTACTACTGGCTGGCGCTGCGGATACCGGTCATCAGCGGTTCCGGCACTGAAGTTGACTACGCCATCGGCGGCGTTCTGTTTTTCTGCGCAGCATTGTTCCTGTTCGGCATACCGCGCCTGTTGCAACCGCAGGTCCGCTCATGAACGCCCGTCTCGGTGCCATCGCTGTGCTGGCATTGGCTGGAATCGGTTCCAATGCCCTGGGCCTGGTGCGGCATGGACCGGTCCTGGATACGGGAAGCGAAATCCACCTGCTTCAACCGCAAGTCGGCGAATACCGGCAAACGGAGAAATCCTGGCACAATGCCATGCGCGGAGGAACGATCGAAGAAGGGGCCGTGTATTCCAACGGAGCGGGAGTTCCGGTGCAGCTCGATTTTTTCCGCCACAATCATGAACCGCATAACGGTCTTGGTTGCTATCTGGCAGGCGGCGAGACGCTGCTGTGGGAGCGCATGCAGCACCTGCCAACGCTGAACGGAAATGCCGAATTCGACCTCGGTCTGGCGCAAACCAAGGGAACCCTGCGCCTGGTCGCCGCATCGGAATGCCGCGCCCACGGCTGTAGCGAAGTACCGCTGCCGATGTGGCGGCAATTCGGGGATTTCAAAAAACTGATCCCTCAATTGTTCGACGATCCAACCGGCGACGTAGTCCCGGTTTCAATCGTGCTCACCGTGCCGGCGGATCAACGCGATCTGGCGCTGGAAGCCGATCTGATGCGTCAGCTGCAAACCTTCATCGCCGCGCTTGATCTGGCGCCGGCACGCAAGCTGGCCGCCATCCAGGGCGCGGATTCAGATACCCAGGATGCCGATGCCGCGCCTGGTAGTGACGCAGCGAAAGTCAGCGCACTGAAATAGCCGAACCGCTGGCTTTGCCGAAAAACTTCATCAGGAGCGCGGACGATGCTTCGGCTTGCCGTGCTTCGGCGGCGGCTCGCTGTAGGGAGTCGCCTGGTCCTTGCGGGTGATGCGTAGCTGGCGGCCGCTGACCCATACCTTTTGCAGGTCCTTGAAGATCTTCTTCGGCATGCCGGTGGGCAGGTCGATGAAGCTGTGGTCTTCACGGATGTCGATGCGGCCGATGAACTCGCTGTCGATGCCGGCTTCGTTGGCGATGGCGCCAACGATGTTGCCCGGTTTCACGCCGTGGGTGCTGCCGACTTCGATGCGGAAGGTTTCCTTCGGCACGTCCTCATCGGAGGATTTGCTGCGCTTGGGACGCGGGCGTTCCGCCTCGCTGTCGTCGGTCGCCCGCGGTGACGGGGGCGCACCCGCCTCCGCTTGCGGCGCGGGCTCGTAGGCCGATCTGCTGGGGGCGGTGGGAGCGTGGCGGGGAGCGGACGAACGCGGCGCGGCGGTGACGGATTCGCTGAAGGCCTGCCGGGCCTTATCGGTCACCGGCACGCCGCCGCCGGCATTGGTCTTGAGCAGCAGCGGGCGGTCGCCCTGGACCAGGCGCGCCAGGGCGGCGGCGATCTCGATGGAGGGGACGTTGTGTTCTTTCTCGTACTGCTCGATCAGCTCGCGGAACGGGCCGATGTCGCTGGCTTCCAGGGCGCTGGTGATCTTCTGCTTGAAGCGGACGACGCGCTGGTCGTTGACGGCGTCGGCGCTGGGCAGCTCCATCGGCGTGATCGGCTGGCGCGTGGCGCGCTCGATGGCGCGCAGCAGGTGGCGCTCGCGCGGCGAGATGAACAGGATCGCCTCGCCGCTGCGGCCGGCACGGCCGGTGCGGCCGATGCGGTGGACGTAAGACTCGGTGTCGGTGGGCACGTCGTAGTTGAAGACATGGCTGATACGCTCGACGTCGAGGCCGCGCGCGGCGATGTCGGTGGCGACGACGATGTCGAGCTGGCCGTCTTTGAGACGCGCCACAGTGCGTTCACGCTGCTTCTGCTCCATGTCGCCGTTCAGCGCCGCGACGTTGTAGCCGCGGGCTTCCAGGCGTTCCGCCAATTCCACCGTGCCGGCCTTGGTGCGGGCGAAGATCAGCATGCCGTCGAACTGCTCGGCCTCGAGGATGCGGGTCAGGGCGTCGAGCTTGTTGGTGCCGCTGACCAGCCAGTAGCGCTGGCGGATGTTGGTTGCGGTGCTGGTCTTGCTCTTGATGGTGACTTCGGCGGGCGTCTTCAGGTGCGTTTGCGCGATGCGCCGGATGGCCGAGGGCATGGTGGCGGAGAACAGCGCCACCTGGCGGGTCGGCGGGGTCTGCTGCAGGATGGTTTCGACATCCTCGATGAAACCCATGCGCAACATCTCGTCGGCTTCGTCCAGCACCAGGCAGTCGATGCGGTCGAGCTTGAGGGTGCCGCGCTGCATATGGTCCATGACGCGGCCGGGAGTACCGACGACGACATGCACGCCGCGCTTCAGCGCCGACAGCTGCGGGCCGTAGGCCTGGCCGCCGTAGATCGGCAGCACGTGGAAGCCGGGCAGATGCTTGGCGTAGCGCTGGAAGGCTTCGGCGACCTGGATCGCCAGTTCGCGCGTTGGCGCCAGCACCAGGGCCTGCGGCTGCGGCGTCTTCCGGTTGAGGTCGATCTTGGACAGGATCGGCAGGGCGAAAGCGGCGGTCTTGCCGGTGCCGGTCTGGGCCTGGCCGAGCACGTCGCTGCCGGCGAGCAGATGCGGGATGGTGGCCGCCTGGATCGGCGAAGGCGACTCGTAGCCGACGTCGGTGAGCGCGCGCAGGACTTCAGGGCTCAGGGCCAGGTCGCTGAAACTCGGACCGGCAACAACGGCAATATCGGCTACATCTGTAGACATGGGGGATCTCAGCAGGGAACGGGTGGCTCTGAACGCCAACGAACCGCGGCGACGAGATATCGCGCGCATTTTACCCGTTTCGGCGCTGATTCACCGGAACGACCACGAATGCCGGCGTTTTTGCGGCCGAAACAGCCGGGAGACGGCGCGGCAGTCCCGGGTAGCGCTGCGCGCTTCCCGGGCTATGGTTTTCCGCTTTCTCAGGCTTTTTCGATGCGCTTGAGGCCCGGCAGGTAGGGCTGCAGGGCGTCGGGGATGGCGATCGAGCCGCCCTCGTCCTGGTAATTTTCCAGGATCGCCACCAGGGTGCGGCCGACGGCGAGGCCGGAGCCGTTGAGGGTGTGCAGCAGCTCCGTTTTCTTCGTTTCCGGGTGGCGGTAGCGGGC
>JAQGNS010000272.1 GCA_028291705.1 Nevskia sp. | reverse complement strand
GACGGGCATGCTGCGACACGGGTTGCGGAAAGGCGCTGAGAATACACCGCAGCGCAGCAAATTTCATCTGCCGGGCCGGGTGCGGCGCTCCAGAATGGTGCAAAGCTGCTGGCGCAGGGCCGCGTCGCCCAGCCCTGCGATTTCCACCCGCTTGGTCTTGGCGGTGTGGCCCGCAACCACGCTCACCGCCGAAAGCGGCAGGCCCAGTACGTCCGCCAGCAGCTCTTCCACAGCAGCGTTGGCCTTGCCGCGTTCGGGTGCGGCAGTCACCGACACCTTCAGTGTCTCGCCCATGAATCCGGCGATGGCATTGCGGGAGGCCTTGGGACTGACCTTCAGATCAAGCAATGCCACCGGCCGTTTCCTACGCGATGATGCCGCCGATGATGGCACCCAGCAGCAGCATGCCGATGTGCACCAGGCCCAGCATCAAGCCGCCCAGCCCGGCCAGCACGCCGATGGCGATCATGCCGGTCATGGCGGTGGCGAAGAAGAACAATCCCACGCCCAGGATGAGTGCCGGCAGCAGTGCCGCCAGCAGCGCATTGCCGACGCTGCCCGAGACCTTGCCGCCGACCAGGCCGGCGATGAAACCGCCGACGCCGGGCAGCCAGAACAGGAGGATCGAGATCAGGAACATCCAGAACGCGCCCCAGAACACGCTGCCGTTGCTTTGACTCATTGCTGCTCTCCTTATTGTTAGGACCGCCGCGGACTCCGACGGGCGCCATACCATGACAGCACAATACTGAACGAAAGCTGTCCGGCCATGGTCGGAATTTAACCCGCCGCGCCTCTTTTTTCGGCCATGGCCGGGTCTGGGCTAAAATGCCGCCTTATTCCAACCGTTTTCCGCACCAGAGACTTTCATGCAAATCGCCGAACGCACCGTCGCCAGCTTCAACTACACCCTGACCAATGATGCTGGCGAGGTGCTCGATTCTTCCTCCGGCCGCGAGCCGCTGACCTACCTGCACGGCGGCGGCAACATCGTCGCCGGCCTGGAAAAGGCCATGACGGGCAAGAAGGTCGGCGACAAGTTCAACGTCGACGTCACCCCCGAGGAAGGCTACGGCGTGCACAACCCGGGGCTGGTGCAGGTGGTGCCGCGCGATGCCTTCCGCGGCGTCAACGACCTGCAGGCCGGCATGCAGTTCCGCGCCGAGAGCGACAACGGCCCCATGTCGGTGGTCATCACCAACATCGACGGCGACAAGGTCACCGTCGACGGCAACCACCCGCTGGCCGGCGCCACCCTGCATTTCGCCATCGAGATCACCGAAGTGCGCGAAGCCAGCGTCGAGGAAGTGCTGCACGGCCACGTCCACGGTGCGGGCGGGCATCACCACTAAGCGCCCCGCTGGCGGCCGAACGGTCCAGGCCGTTCGGCCGCCGGTTCCACCCGCGGCTCAGTGGGTGGGTACTGCCGGTACGGGCGCCGCATCCACCGGCGCAGGCACAACGGTCGCAACGGGGGTCGGCGCAGCGGGCGCTTCGTTGCTCGCAGTTGCGGCCTTGGGACCGATATTCCGGTCCAGGAACGCCAGCATCTTCACATACAGGTCCAGGCGGTTCTGCGGCAGGTAGAAGCCATGACCCTCGCCGGGCTTGACCAGCCACTCGTAGGGATAATGGCGCTCGTCGAGTGCCTTGCGCAGTGCCTTGGCTTGTGCGATCGGAACGCGCTTGTCTTCCTCGCCATGCGCAATCATCACCGCCGCCTTGAGCTTGTCGATCTGGCTTGCCGGTGAGGCCTGGTAGAGGCGTTCGGGCGTGGCACCGATGAACTCGTCGATGTAGTTGTTGCCCGAGTCGGAGACGCTGGTATCGGACCGTGCCTTCTGGATCCGGAGATCGTAGACGCCGGCGTAGTCCACCACGCAGCGGTAAAGATCCGGCTCACGCACCGCACTCATGAGGGCGGCGTAGCCGCCGTAACTGGCGCCGTAGATACAGAGCCGCTTGGGATCCGCGTAGCCCTGGCCGACTACCCACTTGGTGCCGTCGGTGATGTCGTCGATCATGACTGTGTCCCAGCTCTGCTTGCCGGCGTACTCGAAGTTGCGGCCATAGCCGCCCGAACCGCGGAAATTCACCTGGAGCACCGCGTAGCCGCGACTCGCGAGCATTGCCGGTTCTGCTTCCCAGGCCCAGTGATCGCTTATTCCGAACGGGCCGCCGTGCGGGTTCACCACCAGTGGCAGATTCTTCGCCTCCTTGCCGGGCGGCAGGGTCAGGTAGCCGTGCACCATCTGGCCATCCC
Organism: Nevskia sp.; assembly: GCA_028291705.1. GTDB lineage: Bacteria > Pseudomonadota > Gammaproteobacteria > Nevskiales > Nevskiaceae > Nevskia. The sequence continues at coordinate 4,040 of JAQGNS010000272.1, read as the reverse complement.
GCGCCTTGAAGGAGATCGGTCGGCGCTCTCCCATCTGCGCCGGGTCGATGCTTCGGCGCTTGTGCAGCACCGGGTCGATGCTCATCTTGACGGTGTCGAACAGGTAGTAGGTTCCCGGATCGCGGTCGCTGTAGACCAGCACCACCATCTTGCCGCCATCCGCAGTCTGCGATACCGGCAGTACCATCTTGCCCGGGAAGTTGCCGAGTACGGCGTCCAGCTTGTCGCGCATCGGATCGTCGCTGTCGAGCAGCGAGATCTTGGGATAGTCGGATTGGTAGATGGCCGCCAACGGTACCCGGTTCGGAGAAAAATAGGCCATGTTGAGGTCGGCGCCGTCGTCGCAGCTGAGCTTGCGGCGCTCGTCCTTGACCAGATCGTGCTCGATCAGGCACTTGCGGTCGCCGCCTTCATCGGAATCCAGATAGACCTTGTTGCCATCCGCGGAGAATCTGTACGGAATGACCTGCGCGTGCTTCATGTCGCCGGTGTTGAGCAGATTCCAGTCGTCCTTCGCCGACTTGCGGAAATAGGTCAGCAGGTGCTGGTGCGGGTCCGTGCCAAGCGCATAGCGCACAACGCCGGAAGCGTCGGCCAGAAAGGTGGAAAAACCCAGCATCGGCGCCAAAACCCGGTTGTCGAGGGAGCCGCCGTTCACGTCCATGGTGTAGGCCGCGGTGCGCTGGGTGTCCTCGTTCAGTCCCCAGTTATTGACTGCGATGACGATGTGGTGGGGGTCCTTCGGCAACGCTTCGACGATGGTGGCCCAGCCGCTGCTGGTGTTCTGGTCCTGGTGTTTGTGAATCAACGAGCCGGTATCGGTTGGAGCGTTGTAACCGAACAGGTAACTGCCGCCGCCACCGTCGGCGTCGACGCCGACCAATTCACCGGTTCGTTTGGGCTCACCCAACAGGCCGTCCTGTATCGCCGTCTCCAGCACCAGGCGCTGCGGTCCCGCCCAGGAATAGGTATGGACGCTGGTACCGGCGGTGGGTGCGAACTTTCCCACCGGTTTGCCGTCTGAAAGCCGGAGTATCGCCAGTACGGTCTGGTCATCCGAAGGAATCTTCGCGGCCAGATAGGTACCGTCCGGCGAGATGCTGACGTCTTCGAAGTCGTTGAGCTTGGCGAATTCCGCCAAGGGAACCTCGGCTTGCGCAAGCGCAGGCAAGACCAGGGCTAGCAGCAGACAGAATGACGAACGAATCATGTGGTTCTTCCCCCGAAGAACGAAACTGAAGATATGATGCAACTCAAAACCTTAGGCGATTCTCCGGCCGTCGGATAGCTGCGCGCCCCCGCGTACTGTGATTCCGCGCACACCGGGGTATCCGGAGATTCCCCATGTTGCTGAAATTCCGCCTTGCACTGGCGTTCGTTGTGGCCGCCGCTCCCTTGGCCACGTCCCTGGCGAAGCCGTCCGACAGCAGGATCGCCGCGAACGATCCTCTGGCCCAGGCCATCGCCAGCCCGAGCCGTACCGAATCGTATCGCGCCCGCGATGTTTACCGCCATCCGCTGGAGACCCTGAAGTTCTTCGGCATCCGCCCGGACATGACGGTGGTCGAGATCTGGCCCAGCGGCGGCTGGTACACCGAGATCCTGGCGCCTTACCTGCGTGACCAAGGCAAGTATTACGCGGCCGGATCAGCGGCGAGCCTGCCCGATGCCTCGGAGGGAACGCGCCAAAGCGTCGCCGAATACCAGCAGCGCCTCGACGCCGATCCGGCACGCTATTCCGCCGTCAGCGTCACCGAATTCCGGCCGCCGCTGCGCATGGAGATCTGCCCGCCGGGCAGCGCCGACCTGGTCCTGACCTTCCGCAACGTGCACAACTGGATGGCCGGCGGCTACGAACAGGAAGCGTTCAATGCGTTTTACACCGCCCTCAAGCCGGGCGGCGTGCTAGGGGTGGAGGAGCACCGCGCCAAGCCCTACACCACGCTGGAACAGACCAAGAAGACCGGCTACGTCAACGAATCCTACGTCAAGGCGCTGGCCGCCAACGCCGGCTTCCAGTTCGTCGCCGACTCCCCGGTGAACGACAACCGGAAGGACAAGAAGGACTATCCGGACGGCGTCTGGACCCTGCCGCCGACCTACACCCTGGGCGACAAGGACAAGGCCAAATACGAGGCGATCGGTGAATCGGATCGGATGACGCTGAAGTTCATCAAGCCCAAGGCCTAGAGGGGCGATCAGCCGGCGAGACCGCTTGTTGCGGTCTCGCCGGCTCGGCTACTCTTCCGGCTCGTAAGCCAGGTTCGGCATCAGCCACTTCTCGGCTTCCGCCACGGTCCAACCCTTGCGCCCGGCGTAGTCGACGACCTGATCCTTCTTGATGCGGCCGACCACGAAGTACTGCGATTCCGGATGGGCGTAGTACCAGCCTGAAACCGCCGCCCCGGGCCACATGGCATAGCTCTCGGTGAGCTTGATGCCGGTGTTGTTCTCGGCATCCAGCAGTTGCCACAGCGTGCCCTTCTCGGTGTGCTCAGGGCAGGCGGCATAGCCCGGCGCCGGGCGGATGCCCTTGTACTTCTCGTCGATCAGGGCGGCGCTGTCCAGGTGCTCGTCGCCGGCATAGCCCCAGAACTCCTTGCGCACCCGCTCATGCAGGCGCTCGGCGAAGGCTTCCGCCAGGCGGTCCGCAATCGACTCCAGCAGGATCGCGCTGTAGTCGTCGTTGGCCTTCTTGAATTCGACGATCTTCTCGGCGCTGCCCAGCCCGGTGGTGACGGCGAAGGCGCCGACATAGTCGTGCAGGCCGCTGCTCTTCGACGCGACGAAGTCGCCGAGGGAACGGTTCGGCACGCCTTCGCGGTGCTCGCTCTGCTGGCGCAGGTTGTGCAGCCGCTGGATCACCTGGGTGCGCGTCTCGTCGGCATATAGTTCGATGTCGTCGCCTACCGCGTTCGCCGGGAAGAAGCCGCAGACGCCGTTGGCGGTGAGCCACTTCTCCGCGATCAGCTGGTCCAGCATCTCCTGCGCGTCGGCATACAGGCGCCGCGCGGCTTCGCCGCTGACCGGGTTGTTGAGCAGGTCCGGGTAGCGCCCCTTCATTTCCCAGGCGATGAAGAACGGCTGCCAGTCGATGTACTGGCGCAGTTCGGCGACGGGGTAGTCGCGCAGCACTTTCACGTACTGCGTCGGCTGGGCGTGATGCGTATGGTCGCAGGCCGGGCCCTCGCACACGTCCTTGGTCTGCTGCACCAGCATGCGCGGCCGGAACGGGCGGTAATTGGACCAGTCGATCGGCGTGGCGTTGGCGCGGGCTTTTTCCAGCGAGTAATACTTCTGGTCGCGATCCTTGTTGGCGTGGCGTTCGCGGATCTCCGCGTATTCCTTCGCCGTATCGGCCATCAGCTTCGGCTTCTGCTCGGCCGACAGCAGGGCGGCTGCCACCGGCACCGAGCGCGACGCATCCTTCACCCATAGCACCGGGCTTTTATACGCCGGCGCGATCTTCACCGCGGTATGGGCGCGCGAGGTGGTGGCGCCGCCGATCAGCAACGGTATGTCGAAGCCCTGGCGCTGCATCTCCTTGGCCAGGTGCACCATCTCGTCGAGCGAGGGCGTGATCAGGCCGGACAGGCCGATGATGTCGGCCTTCTCCGCCCTGGCGGCGTCGAGGATCTTCTGCGCCGGGACCATCACGCCGAGGTCGACCACGTCGTAGTTGTTGCACTGGAGCACCACGCCGACGATGTTCTTGCCGATATCGTGCACGTCGCCCTTGACCGTGGCCATGACGATCTTGCCCTTGGCCTTTTCCACGTCGCCGGGCTTCTTCTCGGCCTCGATGAAGGGGATCAGGTAGGCCACCGCCTTCTTCATCACGCGCGCCGACTTCACCACCTGCGGCAGGAACATCTTGCCGGCCCCGAACAGGTCGCCGACCACGTTCATGCCGTCCATCAGCGGGCCTTCGATCACCTCGATCGGGCGGCCCTTGGCGGCGGAAATTTCGGCGCGCAGCTCCTCGGTGTCGGCATCGACGAAGGCGTCGATGCCTTTCACCAGCGCGTGCTTGATGCGTT
>JAQGNS010000264.1 GCA_028291705.1 Nevskia sp. | reverse complement strand
AGGGCGATGCCGCGCGCGGTGTCGAACGTGACCGGCGCGGGTTTGCTGCGGGTTTTGCCGCTGGCCTTGGTGCTCATGCCGGTGCTCCCCTGCGATGGTGGCGCCAGCCTAGCAGCGCGGCGGCGCTTCAGGCCATCCGCGATTTGAGCGAGGTGCGGGAGCTGTAGAGCAGGGCCAGGTGTGGCGGCAGCACCAGCAGGATCCACGGCAGGTTGCCCTGGTAGCAGCCCGGCAGCAGCCGCAGCAGCACAGCGGCCAGCGCCAGGCCGGCGATGGTCCAGTTGAGGCGATGCGCCCACAGGCTCGGCCACCACTGCCGGCGCACGGACAGGATCCAGGTCGGCAGCAGGAGCAGGCACAGGGGGTTGGTCAGCAGCAGGTTTTCGTTGTGCCAGATGGCCCAGTGCTGGGTGACGGCCCAGGCCGCGGCCAGGATCAGGCCGCAGACGCCGCAGGTCAGGGACCAGGCGGTGGCCAGGGTGGCGAAGCCGATGCGCGCGGCGAGGTTGGCGCGCAGATGGTTGAGCAGCACCAGCAGGGCGGCGAGACCGAGGCCGATCAATAAGAAGGGCAGGCGCCAGTCCGGCGGGCGCGCGGGGTCTTCCGGCACATGGCCTTCGAGCAGGCGCACTTCCTCGCGCACCAGGGGCTGTTCCTTGCCGTCGGCATCCTTGATCTTGATCTGCCGCAGCTGTTGCATCAGCACCATCGGCACGAAGCTCTGCTGCAAGGCATTCATCGGCCGGTCGGCGATGGGGCTGAGCGCGAGGTCCATGCTGGTGCCGGCCAGCAGGTCGGGCGAGATCAGGCGTACCGCTTCGAAGCGGTAGCTGGTCTTGGTCGGCGTGGTTTCGAGCTGGCGGTTGAGGGCGCCGCCGAGTACGCGGTCCAGGGCGTCGCGCACCTTGGTCGAGCAGTTGGAGAGGAAGTAGTCGTAGTGGTACTGCCGGTTTTCCGGGCGCGCGTTCCAGCGCAGGAAGTCGCTCAGGGCGACGCGCTGCGCCGGTGTCAGGTTGAGCTTCTGCTCCTGCACCCAGCGGCCTTCGTACTGGTACAGGTCGAGGTCGTCTTCGAGCCGGTCCGCGCCCATGCGGTAGAGCATGTAGCCGCGGGCGAAGTTGAGCATGAAGTTCTTCTGGTTGAAGTCGAACATGCCGTAGTTGTAGGCCACCGCGGTGCCGCGCTCGTGGTCGCGCACCAGGATGGCGTCGTGACCGAAGCGCTCCCAGTAGATGGTGCCGGGGCCGAAGGTGAGGACGCTGATGTCCAGGGCCTCGCCGGAGCTGCCGGAGGCGGGGATGAGTTCCTGGGCGCGGGCGGGGAGGGTGGTGAAGAGGGTGAGGAGCAGGAGCAGGAGGATCGAAAGGGCTGCGCGCGGCTTCCCTGGATCCCGGCTTGCGCCGGGATGACGGTGCCCCAGGCTCACGCTTGGGATCCTGCCAAAACTGGATTCCCGCCTTCGCGGGAATGACGATGAAGGCTCATGTTTGCGACAAGGCCACCTGCAGCAAATGCACGCGCCTGCTGTCGGCGCGCTGCACGTTGAACTGGAAGCGGTCGATGCGCAGGCTTTCGCCGCGGCGCGGCATGTGGCCGAAGCCGTGCATGACCAGGCCGGCGACGGTGTCGAATTCCTCGTCGGAGAAATCGGCGTTGAAGTAGCTGTTGAACTCGCCCACCGGGGTCAGGCCGTTGACCAGGTAGTGGCGGTCATCCTGCTTGAGGATGTGGGCGCTTTCGGATTCGTCGAATTCGTCGTCGATCTGGCCGACGATCTGCTCCAGCACGTCCTCGATGGTCACCAGGCCGGCGACGCCGCCGTACTCGTCGGCGACGATGGCCATGTGGTTGTGGCCCTTGCGGAAGTCCTTGAGCAGCACGTTGACGCGCTTGGACTCGGGCACGAACACCGCCGGCCGCAGCCAGCGCCGCAGGTCGTAGGTGCCGACCTCGAAGCCCGGCACGTTGGCGGTGAACTTGATCAGGTCCTTGGCCAGCAGGATGCCGACCACCTCGTCCTTGGAGTCGCCGATCACCGGGAAGCGGGAGTGGCCGGCTTCCACCACTTCGCGCAGCAGGCGGTCCAGCGACCAGGTCTGTTCCAGCACGATCATCTGGGCGCGCGGCACCATGATGTCGCGCACCTGGAGCTGGCTGGTGTCGAACACGCCGCGAATCATGTCGGCGGCGTCGGAATCGAGCAGGTTGTCCTCACGCGCGGCCTGCAGCAGCCCCATCAGGTCCTCGCGGGACTGCGGGCTGCGCGCCATGCGCTGGGTCAGTCGGCGCCACCAGCCGGCGCTGCCGGGGCTTTGCTTGGCGGAGGAGCTGCTACTAGGGCCATCGTTCATTTGTATTGATCTACCAAAAATCGTGCCCCGCGCGCGACCGCGGCGAGGTAACTATTTGGAAAGTCAGGAGGTTTTTATTTTGCTTGGGGTGCACGGCGACTACAGGATAGCAGCCACCCATGGCCGGAAGGTTAAAAACGGTGGTCGGCCGTCCCCGTTCCGGAGCCAGCCGCTTTCAATAGGGGTCCGGAAACCCCAGACGGGCCAGAATCTGCCGCTCTTTCGCTTCCATGCGCTCGGCCTCCTCTTCCTGGATGTGGTCGTGCCCCAGCAAGTGCAGCACGCCGTGCACCACCATGTGCGCCCAATGGGCGTTCGGTTCCTTGTTCTGCTCCACGGCTTCGCGCGCGACCACCGGAGCGCAGATCACCAGGTCGCCCAGCACCTGCTCGCTCGGCGCCTCCGCCTCGTAGGGGAAGGACAGGACGTTGGTCGGGTAGGGCTTGTGGCGGAACTTGCCGTTCAGCGCCGCGCTCTCTTCCTCGGCCACCACGCGGATGGTGATTTCGCCGGGAGTGGCGCCTTCCAGCGCCGCCATGGCCCAGGCGCGCAGGGAGGACGGGGCGGGTATGCCGGCAGCGGTGACGCGCCGCTGCACGTTGATCATCGGGTTGGCGCTCATTCCTTGTTTCTGCCTTCGTGCGCGTCATAGGCGCGGACGATGGCCTGCACCAGCGGATGTCTTACCACGTCTTCATTACGGAAATGGGTGAAGCTGATGCTGGGCACGCCGTCGAGCACCTGCATGGCGTGCTTGAGGCCGCTGGTCATGTTCTTGGGCAGGTCGATCTGGGTGACGTCGCCGGTCACCACCGCCACCGAGCCGAAGCCGATGCGGGTGAGGAACATCTTCATCTGCTCGACCGTGGTGTTCTGCGCCTCGTCGAGGATGATGAAGGACTCGTTGAGGGTGCGGCCGCGCATGAAGGCCAGCGGCGCCACTTCGATGACGCTGCGCTCGGCCAGCCGCGCCACGCGGTCGAAGCCGAGCATCTCGTAGAGGGC
>JAQGNS010000253.1 GCA_028291705.1 Nevskia sp. | reverse complement strand
CCATCACCAGCCGTTCCAGTACTACGCCTCCACCGCGAACCCGAACCACACCCGCCCGACTTCGGCGGCCGTGGTGGGCAGCGCCAGCGACGGCGGCGCAAACCATCAGTACGACAGCCACGACTTCCTCGATGCGCTGGCGGCGGGCAACTTCCCGGCGGTGAGCTACCTCAAGGCCTCTGGCTTCCAGGACGGCCATGCCGGCTACTCCGACCCGCTGGACGAGCAGACCTTCGTCACCACCGTCGTCAACGCCGTGCAGAAGTCGCCGGAATGGCCGAGCACCGCCATCGTCATTCTCTATGACGATTCCGATGGCTGGTACGACCACGCCTCCAGCATCGTCCGCGGTTCCAATATCGCGGTGGCGGGCTTCGACGTGCTGTCGCAGTGCACCTCGGTCAACACCGACGTGCTGCCGGGTGTGAATGGCGACAAGCCGGCGCAGGGCCGTTGCGGTTACGGCATGCGCCAGCCGATGCTGGTGATCTCGCCCTATGCCAAGGCCAACTTCGTCGACCATACCCTGACCGACCAGACCTCGGTGCTGCGTTTCATCGAGGACAACTGGCTCGGCAGCCAGCGCATCCTCGGCTCCTACGACGGCATTGCCGGTTCGCTGGGCAATATGTTCGATTTCAACGCCAAGCCCAATACCGCGACGTACCTGCTCGACGCCACCACGGGTGAACCGCAGTAAGCGATGGTGTAGCGCCTTGCAGTAGACATTCGTCATTTGGCAGCCGCCGGTGGCGGGACGTAAAGTCCCGCCACCGGCGTTGTCATTTTCAGCTTCGGCCTTTTGAGGCCGGGGCAGCAGAGGCTCAGTCCTGATGTCCAGTTGCCTGTCCCCGATTTTCCTGCGTTCATGTCCCGCTTTCGGCAGTCTGCTGGCCGTGCTGGTTTTCGCTCTTCCGGGCTGCGGACGGCAGAGCGGGGCGGCGACGCCCCTCGCCGCGCCTGCGCCAAAATCGCTCAGTGTGATGGCGCAAGTCGGCAAGAAACTGTTTTTCGAGCCCTCGCTGTCCGCCTCGGGCAAGCAGTCCTGCGCCAGTTGTCACGACCCGGCGCATGCTTTCGCGCCGGCCAATGCGCTCGCGGTGCAGTTCGGAGGGCCTGACCTGGGCCTTCAAGGGGAGCGCGCGGTACCCAAGCTGACCTACCTGATCGAGACGCCCGGGTTCTCTGTCGGCCCCGACGATACGGGCGGCCTGGAGCTGCATCCATCGGGCGTCTCGCCGCACGGCCCGCAAACCGGTGCCCTCGCGGCTGCCCCGGCGCCGGGCCCTGCAAGGCTGGCGCGGGCCGCTCCCAGCGTGTCCAAGTCGAGCAGTGCAGCCGCGGCGGCCACGGCGATGGTGCCGCAAGGCGGCCTGTTCTGGGACGGCCGGGTCGATACCCTGCAAGGCCAGGCCCTGGCGCCGCTGCTCAATCCGCTGGAGATGGGCAACAAGTCGGCGGCGGAGATCGTGGCCAAGCTGCGCAAGCTGGACGTGGTCGAACAGCTCAAACTCCTGGCCGGTCCCAATGTCGAGACCGACGACAAGCTGCTGCTGTCCGAGGCCCTGTTCGCCATCGGCCGCTACGAGGGGGAGGAAAAAGCCTTCGCGCCCTTCGACAGCAAATACGACCAGTACCTGATGGGCAGGACCAGCCTGAGTCCGGCGGAGCTGCGTGGCCTCAAGCTGTATGAGGATCCCCGGAAGGGCAATTGCGCCACCTGCCATCCGGACCAGCGGCGGGCCGACGGCGGCATGCCTTTGTTCACCGATTTCCAGTATGAGTCGCTGGGTGTGCCGCGCAATGCGGAGATCCGCGCCAATGCCGATCCGCATTTCCATGACCTGGGCATCTGCGGCCCCGACCGCAAGGATCTTTTCGCGAAGCAGCCGGGCAATTGCGGCCTGTTCAAGACGCCCTCGCTGCGCAATGTCGCCACGCGCCAGGCTTTCTTCCACAACGGGGTGTACCACAAGCTGGAGGATGTGCTGCGCTTCTATGTCGAGCGTGACATCCACCCGGAGAAGTTCTACCCGCGCAAAGGCGATGGCACGGTGGATGTGTATAACGACCTGCCGCCGCAATACCGCACCAACCTCGACACCCTCGACGCACCATTCGACCGCAAGCCCGGCGAGTCGCCGGCACTGGACGAGGCCGAACAGAAGGACCTCATCGCTTTCCTCGGCACTCTGAGCGACGGGTTCCAGTCTTCGAAATAAAGCCGGCTGCTCTTTGGGAGGGGTGGGCGAGGAGAAGGTGGGGCGCGGCTTGTGCCTGATTTGCTGCGGCACTCGTCGGGTGTGGCGCCAACAATCGGCTGTGCCCTGCATATGGCACGGCCGCGCCCGGTTTTACGATTCTTTACATTCGGCGCAAACATCAATTCCAGCTGGGCTTGCGGGCCTCTCTGGCGGGGTTCACTGGGCCCCCCCGCCCATCTTTAACCGGGCCGTCATCTTCGACTCCTAACTTCGCCGCCGGATACGGCCCGGTGGGTGTGGCCGTCTCATTTCCGCCCAAAATTCCTAGGGAACAAACTTAAATGTTCAATCGCAATGCGCTGAAACTAACGCCGATCGCGGCTGCCTGCTGCCTGCTGCTCGCAGCATGCGGCAGCGACGATAACGGTGGTTCTTCGAGTTCCTCGAGCTCGTCGGGGTCGTCGAGCTCCTCGAGTTCCTCTAGCTCTAGCTCCTCGGGTTCCTCGAGCTCATCCAGCTCTTCGAGTTCGTCGGGTTCGGGTCCGACGGCTGCGACCTACACCGGTGTTGTGGCATCCAGCGCCTTCGTTGCTGGCAGCACCACCGGCAATCCGACCCTCAAGGCGGGTTATTACACGGGTGCCACGGTTTGCGTGGATGCCAACGGCAACGGCAAGTGCGACAGCACCGAGACCACGGCGACGACCGACGGCTCCGGCAAGTTCACCCTGACCACGGCCGACTCGGGCCAGATCATCGCCGACATCTCCACCAAGGCCAAGAACACCGCATCCGGCGCGATTGTTCCCAGCCATCTGGTTCTGCGTGCCTCCGCTGCGCAAGTTGCTGATCAGGGCGCGAATATCGTGATCAGCCCGGTTTCGAGCGAAGTGCAGCGCCTGGTCGAAGCCAATGGCTCGTCCTACGCGACCGAGAAGGCCAATCTTGCCACCGCCCTGGCCGGCCCGGCGTTCGGCACCATCGTCAACTTCAACGGCGCCGATGAGCTCGTCGACGTCAACACGCTTTCCGGTGCCCAGCAGTATGCGCTGTTGTACAAGTACAACGAGTTGAGCAACCGCTACACGTATGCGACGACCAAGCTCGATCGCGGCGACAAGTATCCGGATGCGCTGGCCGTTCCCGGCGGCGATCCCAGGCTCGCCGGCGTCACGGGCATCACCGCGGGTGAGACGATCCCGAAGACCGATCCGCGCACGACGATCACCTTCGCGCAGGCGCAGCAGGCTGCGTTCAACATCGAAGGCGTGCCGGCGTACGACAACATCTTCGTGATCGTCGAAGAGAACAAGTCCACCGACGCGATTGTCGGCAACCCGCGCGCGCCGGTGATGAACCGGCTTCTCGCCAGCTACAACCAGCTGACGACCTACTACTCCACCGGCAACCCCTCCGAGCCGAACTACACCGCGATCGGCGGTGCTGACGACTGGGGTATCACCGACGACAACTGGTTCGGTTGCGGCGCCGTTGGCTCCAACAAGCCGACGGATGTTGCTTTCGCGGGCGGCACGGCCTCCGACGGCCAGCCGCTGCCGGCGCAGGGCTTGCTGCCGCCGCTGGATAGTGCGCATCTGGCCGGCTTCAGCACCACTGCCGGCAACGCCTGCAGCACCACGCCGACCAGCGGCACCAACCACAACCCGGCAGGCGACAACCTGTTCACGCTGCTGTCGAAGGCCGGTCTGACCGTGCGTACCTACAGCGAGTCGATGAATCCGGGCCAGGATGTGCGCTCCGACAGCGTCGCTGATTCGGCGGTCGCCGACACCTACAACCAGACCGATGTCGACGGCACGAACGTGGTCGGCACCCCCAACTTCGCGGTAGTGGGCGGCCTGTACAAGGTCAAACACGGTCCGTCGATCGCCTACCAGACCGCGCGTAACCTGCCGGAATTCGTGGCCGACAACCGCACCATCTTCGGCTCGCAGTATTCCGAGGCCGACTGGCTGAAGACCTCGGTCTACCCGGTTCCGAAAGGCTGGATCTACGACCAGTTCAACAAGGATCTGGCGTCTGGCGACTCGGGCAACATCAACTTCATCGTTCCGGACCAGTGCGACGACATGCACGGCGTCGGCAGCGATGCGAGCTGCAGCGACAACAACAACGGTGAGACTATCGGCATCACCCGCGCCGACATCTACCTGAACCGTGTCGTCTCCGCGATCCAGAACTCGCCGATGTGGAAGAATCCGCAGAAGCGCGTCGCGATCGTGATCATGTTCGACGAAGGCGAAGGCTCCAGCACCTCGTGCTGCGGCTGGAATGCTGCCGGCAAGAACTCCGGCGATGCGCCGGTGACGGTGGATGCGACCGGCAAGGCCACGGCGACCGCGCAGCCGAGCGGCTACGGCAACGGCAACATCGGTCATGGCAACTCGATCTTCGGCATCATTACCAATGCCCAGGATCTGGGTACGGCGCCGAAGGGCATCCAGGACAGCGATTCCTACAGCCACTTCTCGCTGGTGCGCACGCTGCAGGACATGTTCCAGATCGCCGATCCGGCCGTCGATGCTTCGTACCTGAACCGTGCGAAGTACACTGAGCTCTTCACTGCTCAGAACATCATTGCCCTGCCGGAATTCGCGGGCAGCGCGGATACGCACTTCGACTCCGTGCGTCCGATCAATCACGCCTACGTGATTCCTGCGAACTATGTGCAGAAGCTGAATCCGGCCGACATCTCGGGTGTCAATGCCGGTCCGGCAATTTCGACGCAGACGGGCCCTGACCCGACTCAGGCGAACGTCTGGGCGCTTTCGTCGAAGTAATAGCCCTTGGCGTGGGGCGGTTTGCCGCCCCACGCACTTGCGGTTGTATGGTGTACGCCGGGCCGTTTCGACGGCCCGGCTTTATTTGTAGTGGCTCCGTCGAAACGTCCGCAAGGGAGTGCTTCGACGCAGAGCGATATGTGACCGGGTTAGGGAGCTGAACAGGTGGGGATTGCGATGGGTATGAAATTCCACACGGCCGTTCTGGGTTCGATCTTGCTGGTGCTGACGGCCTGCGGTGGCGGCGGAAACGGCAGTTCCGGCGGCGGCAGCTCCAGTAGCAGTTCCGGTGGTAGTTCCAGTAGCAGCTCCAGTTCCAGTAGCGGTAGCAGTTCCAGTTCTAGTTCCAGTGGAGGCGGTGGTAGCTCCAGTGGAGGAAGCAGCAGCGGGAGCAGCGGTTCGACGCTGAGTCTCGCGGCCCAGGTAGGGCAGAAGGCGTTTTTCGACCAGACCTTGTCGAGCGGCAAGAACATGTCGTGCGCGAGCTGTCATTCGCCGCAATACGCTTATGGTCCCCCGAACAGCCTGGCCGTGCAGCTCGGCTCCGATCCCGGGCAGTCGGGTGTCCGCGCAGTGCCGTCGCTGCGTTACAAGGACGCGACGCCTCCCTACGCTGACAATGCAGCGAATCCGGATGGCGTGACCTTGCCTTCGGCGGGCGGTGGTTTCATGTGGGACGGCCGTGCGACAACCCTGGCTACGCAGCCGGAGTTGCCGCTGCTCAATCCGATCGAGATGAACAACCCGTCCAAGGATGCTGTCGTGCAGGCGGTGAAGGGCGGCACATACGCCGACCTGTTCAAGCAGGTCTTTGGCGCGAATGTTTTCGATGACACCGATACGGCCTTTGCCGATGTCGGCCAGGCGATCCAGTCTTACGAGCAGGAAGACATCAGCTTCCACCCGTACACCAGCAAGTACGATCTCTACGTCCATAACAAGATCGGCGGTACGTTGACCGCCGCCGAGAATCGCGGCCTCCGGATCTTCAACACCGGCGATGTCGCCAACTGCTCGGCCTGCCACTACGGCGGCGTCAACTTCGACGGCAACCAGGGGCTGATGACGGACTTCACTTACCAGGCGATCGGCGCGCCGCGCAATGACAAGTCGATCCCCGGGAATTCCGATCCGATCCCGGCCAATGACGATCCGACCTACTACGATATGGGTCTGTGCGGGCCGTACCGCAACGACCATACACCGGCGCAGCTCGGCGTCCCGGACCAGTACTGTGGCCAGTTCAAGGTGCCGACCTTGCGCAACGCGGCGACGCGCAACGCGTTCTTCCACAATGGCGTGTTCCACTCGTTGAATCAGGTGGCGCATTTTTACAATACGCGCGACACCAATCCGGAATACTGGTATCCGGGCACTGGTGGTTCCGGTGCGCCGGTCAGCAATCCGACCTACGCGCTGCAGCCGACCTATGTGCCCGGAGCGACCGTGGCGAAGTTCAACGACCTGCCGGTAGCAGAGCAGGGCGCTGTCGATGAGGAAGTGCCGCTCGGTACCGGCATCACGCCCGAGGACAATGTCAATGCAACCACGCTCGGCGATGGTGTACAGCCGCGCGCAGTCGGCTCGACGCCGTCGATTACCGATCAGCAGATCACTGATCTGGTTTGCTTCCTCAACATCCTGAGTGACGGTTATCAGATTCCGGATGTGCCGCCGACCAGTGGCGCCTGCGTGAATTGATGGGCGCACCATACTTGATGACCAATCCGATGATGAAGCGGTGCTGGACTGCAGGGCTCTTGGCAGTCGTCGCCTTGCTCGCTGCTTGCCACAACCCGCAGGCGCAGCTGCCCAGTCGTGCGAACTTCACGACGGCGGTCAACGATTACCTCGCGCAGCGAGGTCATTTGTGTCTCGCCAAGTACGAATGGCCGATCACCGTGACGGCGGCCGATCGGCAGGCACGTAGCCTCGACGCACAGCAGATGCCTGTGCTCGAAGCGCTCGGCCTGGTGACGGGCCACGATGTGGGCGAGGCGCAGAAGGGTGTGGACGGCAACCCGGCGCAGCCGGCGCGTGAATACGCGCTGACGGCGGAGGGGCAGAAGTATTATCTACATGTGCCGGTGGTGATCAACACGGCGACGCGGCACGTTACCCATCCGGCCGATTTCTGCGTGGCGATCTTGTCGCTCGATCGTTTGATCGGCTGGGAAAAGCCACAGGCGCTCGACGGCCGCACCGTGACTTCGGTGCTGTTCACGTACAATATCGCCCCGGCGCCATGGACGCAGACGCCCGATGCGCGCCGCGTATTTCCGGTGGTGACACATGCGGTCGAGAATGCCGGCACGCAGCAGTTGCGCCTCGGCGTGCATCTGACGACGCGCGGCTGGATCGTCGACGAGTTGTCGGAGTAGGCATCGCGATGATCCGTCCGCGCTGCCTGCATTCCTTCGCGAATGCGCGTTCCGCCCAATTGCTCAGTAAATCTGTATTTCCGACAATAGATGAGTGACATGAAGCTCCCTTTCCGCAAGATACTGATGATGGTCGTGGCCTTGTCCGTGCTGCCGGCATGCAGCAAGAACAGCGGCCCCAACGCCCCCACACGCGAGAACTTCACGTCCGCGCTCGAAGATGTCCTGGCCAAGCGCGGTGATGTGTGTCTGGCGATGTTCGACTGGCCGATGGACCTGACGCCGGCTGAGGCCGGTGCGGGTTCAAACCACGCTGTGCAGCTTCCGGTGTTCGAAAAGCTCGGTCTAGCAACCAGTACGGTCGTCGAGGTACCGAAGACGGAGGAAAACCCGCAGGGCGTGGTCAAGCGCTACGCATTGACCGACGAAGGCCGCAAGTACTACAAGCCACATGCGTACACCAGCCGCAACGGCGCCGAGCACCCGAACGACTTCTGCGCTGCGCGGATCAAGCTCGACAAGGTCATGAGCTGGGAGCTGGATACGCACGACGCCCAGCATCCTTCCACGGTGGTCAGCTACACCTATAAGATCGAACCGGCGCCGTGGATGCATGATCCCGATGCCCAGCGCGTGCTGCCGATGATCACGCACGTCATCAACGGTGCCGGCGGCGGCCTGCAGCTGCACCAGGGCTTCACGCTCGGTGAGCATGGCTGGGTCGCCACCTCCGGCCCGGTTTGAGGACATGGCCTCGCTCGTCCGCTTCGCGCCGGAACTGGGCCGCTGGCTGACGCAGAACCTCGATCGTGGCCAGCCGGTGCAAGCGCTGGTCGGCATCATGAGTCAGCGGGGGATGGACGCGCGTGCCGCACAGGCGATCGTCGATGCCTTCGTCGACGCGCGTCAGCGCCGGCAGCCAGTGCCGGTCGACAGCGTCGAGCTGCCGGATGACGACGCCCCGGCCGCTACCGCGCGGCTCCCGCCGGGCACGCGGATCCACGCGGCCGGCCGCGAGATCGTCGTGTACTCGCGCGCCGACGATCCGGTGTTCGCCGCGCTCGGCAACGTGCTCGATGCCGAGGAGTGCCGCACCCTGATCGAAATGGCGCGGCCGCGGCTGAAGCCTTCCACGCTGGTCGATCCGGTGACGGGTCAGGATATCGTCAGCGACAAGCGCACCAGCTACGGCATGTTCTTCCGGATCGCGGAAAACGACTTCATCGCCCGCATCGATCGCCGCGTCTCGTCGCTGACGAACCTGCCGATCGAGAACGGCGAGGGCCTCCAGGTCTTGCATTACCCGGTCGGCGCCGGCAGCGAGCCGCATTTCGATTACCTGCAGCCGACGAATGCCGCGAACCGCGAATCGATTGCGCGCAGCGGCCAGCGCGTCAGCACGCTCGTCACCTATCTCAACGACGTGCCGGCCGGCGGCCAGACCGTGTTCCCGACATTGGGCTGGGCGGTGTCGCCGCTGCGTGGCAACGCCGTCTACTTCGAGTACTGCGACGACGCGGGGCGCGTCGATCCGCGCTCGCTGCACGCCAGTGCGCCGGTGACGCAGGGCGAGAAGTGGGTGGTGACGAAGTGGATGCGGCAGCGGCGGTTTGTATCCGCCGGAAGCTGAAGCCGGCGTCCAGGGAATCAGCGGCGCGCTACGAGCCCTGAATCCCGGCTTTCGCCGGGGTGACGATCTGGTTGAAGTATCTCAAGGATTGCGGGCGCCGAAGGCCTGTTCGCGCAGCTTGCGCAGCTCGTCGCGCTTCTTCGCCGCCAACTCGAACTCCAGGTTCTGCGCCGCCTGGTGCATTTCCTTTTCCAGCTTGCCAATCAGCTTGGCCAGCTTCTCCGGCGCCATATTGCCGTAAGCCGCCTCGCGCTCTGCCACCTTCAGCGCCACCGCACTGTCCAGGGCCTCGTAGCCGAAGCGCATGACGTCGGCGACGCGCTTTTGCACGCCCTTGGGAGTGATGCCGTGTTCCTTGTTGTGCTGCACCTGCTTGGCGCGGCGGCGGTCGGTTTCGTCCAGGGCGCGGCGCATCGAGCCGGTGATCTCGTCGGCGTAGAGGATGGCCTTGCCTTCGAGATGGCGCGCGGCGCGGCCGATGGTCTGGATCAGTGAACGCTCCGAGCGCAGGAAGCCCTCCTTGTCGGCGTCGAGGATCGCCACCAGCGAGACCTCGGGCAGGTCCAGGCCTTCGCGCAGCAGGTTGATGCCGACCAGCACGTCGAAGACGCCGAGGCGCAGGTCGCGGATGATTTCGGCGCGCTCCATGGTGTCGATGTCGGAGTGCAGGTAGCGCACTTTCACGCCATGTTCGTGCAGATAGTCGGTGAGGTCTTCCGACATGCGCTTGGTCAGCGTGGTGATCAGCACGCGTTCCTGCTTGGCGGCGCGGATGCGGATTTCACCCAACACATCGTCCACCTGGGTCGAAGCCGGGCGGATTTCCACCACCGGGTCGATCAGGCCGGTGGGACGCACCACCTGCTCGACCACGCTGCCCCGCGACTTCTCGATTTCGTAGGGGCCGGGGGTGGCGGAGACGTAGATGGTCTGCGGTACCAGGCGCTCGAACTCGTCGAACTTGAGCGGGCGGTTGTCGAGTGCGGAAGGCAGGCGGAAACCGTACTCCACCAGCACTTCCTTGCGCGAGCGGTCTCCCTTGTACATGGCGCCGATCTGCGGCATGGTGACGTGGGATTCGTCGATGATCACCAGCGCATCGGGCGGCAGATAATCGAACAGGCAGGGCGGCGGCTCGCCCGGCTGGCGGCCGGTCAGCCAGCGCGAGTAGTTCTCGATGCCGTTGCAGTAGCCGATCTCCTGGATCATCTCCAGGTCGAACACGGTGCGTTGCTCCAGCCGCTGCGCTTCGAGCAGCTTGTTATTGGCGCGCAGGTATTCCAGCCGGTGGCGCAGCTCGTCCTGAATGCCCGAGCGCATCGCCAGAATCCGCTCGCGCGGCGTGACGTAGTGGCTCTTGGCGTAGATGGTGTAGCGCGGCATTTTCTCGCGCGCTTCGCCGGTGAGCGGATCGAAAGTGCTGATGTTCTCCACTTCGTCGTCGAACAGCTCGATGCGCACCGCCTCGTCGTCCGATTCGGCCGGATGCACGTCGATGATGTCGCCGCGCACACGGTAGGTGGCGCGGGACAATTCGACGTCGTTGCGCGTGTACTGCATCTCGGTCAGGCGGCGGATGATCTCGCGCTGGCCCATGCGGTCGCCGCGTACCAGGTGCAGCACCATCTGGAAATACGATTCCGGGTCGCCCAGGCCGTAAATGGCCGAGACCGAGGCGACGATGATGGCGTCCTTGCGCTCCATCAGCGCCTTGGTGGCCGACAGGCGCATCTGCTCGATGTGCTCGTTGATCGAGGAATCCTTCTCGATGAAGGTATCGGTCGAGGGAACGTAAGCCTCGGGCTGGTAGTAGTCGTAGTAGGAGACGAAATACTCCACCGCGTTGTTGGGAAAGAACTCCTTGAACTCGCCGTAGAGCTGGGCGGCGAGGGTTTTGTTCGGCGCCATCACCAGGGCGGGGCGCTGCTCGCGCTGGATCACGTTGGCGATGCTGTAGGTCTTGCCCGAGCCGGTGACGCCGAGCAGGGTCTGGTGGGCCAGGCCGTCCTGCAGGTTGGCGCACATCTGCTCGATCGCGCGCGGCTGGTCGCCGGCCGGCTTCCAGTCGGCTTTGAGCTGAAAGCCGCTCTCGGCGCGGCGGCGCAGCCGTACGACCTTGTCGGAAGTGGGTTCGGCGGCAGGTTGGGATTTGGCCATGGGTCTGGAAATGGGGCGAAAAGGGGGAATTCAGGGGAGAATTTGCGTATCATTCTGCGCCCTTCAAGTGTCCGGCGGCCAATAGGCCGCCTGCCGGCTCCCCTCTACCTCCGGGAGAGGGGAGGGCCGATCGTGGAGCGATTGGCGGGGTGAGGGAAGCCTGGGAACCGGGCTTCGAGACCGCCAAATTGTTACGAGGAATTTACCGTGGAACTCGCCGAACGCGTCCGCCGCATCAAGCCTTCGCCCACTCTCGCCGTGACCGCCAAGGCGGCCGAGCTGAAAGCGCAAGGCAAGGATGTGCTCTCGCTGGGCGCCGGCGAGCCGGACTTCGATACCCCCGCGCACGTCAAGGCGGCCGCCGAGAAGGCCATCCGCGACGGTTTCACCAAGTACACCGCAGTCGGCGGCACGCCCAGCCTGAAAAAGGCCGTGGCGGCCAAGCATCTGCGCGACAACGGCCTGGAATACAGCGCCGCGCAGATCCTGGTGTCCTGCGGCGGCAAGCAGTCCTGCTACAACCTGTGCCAGGCCCTGCTCAACCACGGCGACGAGGTGATCATCCCGGCCCCGTACTGGGTCAGCTACCCGGACATGGTGCTGCTGGCCGACGGCACGCCGGTGATCATCGAAACCACCCCGGAAACGCGCCTGAAGATCACCCCGGCCCAGCTGGAAGCCGCGATCACCCCGCGCACCCGGCTGATCTTCCTCAACAGCCCGTCCAACCCCTCCGGCATGGCCTACACCAAGGCCGAGCTGACGGCGCTGGGCGAAGTGCTGCGCAAGCATCCGCGCATCATCATCGCAACCGACGACATGTACGAAAAGATCCTGTGGAGCGCGGAGCCTTTCTCCAACATCGTCAACGCCTGCCCGGACCTGTACGAGCGCACGGTGGTGATCCACGCCGTGTCCAAGACCTACGCCATGACCGGCTGGCGCATCGGCTGGGCCTGCGGCCCCAAGCCGCTGATCACGGCCATGGCCGACATCCAGAGCCAGAGCACCTCCAACCCGACCTCCATCTCCCAGGTGGCGGCCGAAGCCGCCCTCAGTGGTGACCAGGCCTGCGTGGCGGAGATGACGGTGGCCTTCAAGCGCCGCCACGACCTGCTGGTGGCCGGCCTGAACGCCATTCCCGGCATCAGCTGCCAGCCGGGCGACGGTACCTTCTACGCCTTCCCCAACGCCCAGGGCTTGATCGACAAGCTCGGCGTGAAGGATGACCTGGCGCTGTCCGACCTGCTGCTGCAGCAGGCCCTGGTGGCCCTGGTGCCGGGCTCGGCTTTCGGCACCCCGGGACACCTGCGCCTGTCCTTCGCCACCAGCGACGAAGTGCTGAAGAAGTCCCTGGAACGCATCGCTGCAATCGCCAAATAGAATAAAAGTCTGAAAAGGATTGCGTTGTGACGCATGTTGGCTAAAATATGCGTCCTGTCGTGTTCCTCGATAGCTCAGTCGGTAGAGCAGTTGACTGTTAATCAGCGGGTCGTTGGTTCGAGTCCAACTCGGGGAGCCAGGATTTTCAAGGAGTTACGAGAGAGGCCGCCTAACAAGGCGGCCTCTCTCGTTTCTGGAGGGGCCAGGTCTGGCTGCGGTCCAGTTAATTGTTTTTGGGCCAAAACGACCGTGGCTTTAGGCCCGATCGGCACAAAAGGTGACTGCAACTCCGCGCGGATCTGGCTTGTAGCAGACGGATCGGCCGAAGCCGCTGACAGGACGTCTTTCCTGGCGCCCGTTCGCTCCCGCGCGCAATCAGCCAAAACACCATGCGGGACGCCCTTCGCCGACTCGCTCTGGTACGTCGGCGACATCACGGAACGCCAGCTTGCGCGCGCTCCTTTTGCCCTGATTGCCCTGAAAGACTCGCGTGCTTCGATTTCAGTTGCAAATAACCTGGCCGCCGTAATTGGTGCAGGTCTTCGTCGACGACCCAGCGCCGCTGTCCTGCGCGACTTGCGTCTCCTTCGAAATGTGCACGCCGCCGGCCGAGCGTGTCGCCGTCACCGCCAGTGACGACGTGCGAACACCGACATCCCCTGTTGCAACTGGGCTTTCGGTGTAGTCAACCGCTCCGCCGTGTCGCGTGGCCGTAACGCTGCCTTGCGGGTTCGCGGGGCTTACTGTGCGCAGCGCTCCGCGCTGGGCAATCGCAGTCAGCGAGGCGCCGGCAATCAACACCAGAATCGCAGCGGCAAAGAATTTCGTTTTCATAGCTTCCCCCCGGCATGCGTGTGATCAAGCGCTTCGACGATACACCGTCGGTGCGCCGCGTGCGAACTTCACTTGCGCTTACTGGATGCACAGGTGTACAACGGTTGCTGCGGATTTTCGACCGGGGTTTGTTTGGGGAAACGTTGCCCGGTCAAGCATCCAGCACGAGTTGTCGGGGAGTAGAACAACTATTAAGGGGGGGGCTCCATGACATCAGCGCATGCTTTGCGCGGATTGCATTCCGCAAAACCATTCCGTGCGTCCGCCGCAACCGTACCGGTCGCGGCAATTCTGTCAATTACCCTGAGCTTGCTGCTCAGTGCCTGTACCGACGGCAGCAACGGCGCGATGGGGACCGAGGGCGCGGCGGGTCCACCAGGGCCTGCCGGCGAAACCGGCCCAGCCGGCCCTGTCGGTCCCGTTGGACCTGAAGGCCCGGCCGGTGCCAAGGGCGCGACTGGCGCTACCGGACCGGTCGGCGCGACTGGTGCTACCGGCGCCACTGGGCCGAGCGGTCCTGTCGGCCCGGGCGGCGCGACCGGCCCTATAGGTCCAACCGGACCGAAAGGTGCGACCGGTCCTGCGGGTCCGACTGGCGCTACCGGTCCCATCGGCGCGACCGGAGCCACCGGAGCCACTGGTGCTGCGGGACCGGGCGGTGCGACCGGCGCAGCGGGACCAGTTGGTCCAGCCGGTGCCGCGGGCGTAGCCGGGCCAACTGGCGCGACCGGTGCGACTGGCGCAATCGGCCCTGCCGGTGTAGCGGGACCGATCGGTCCAGCCGGTGCTGCGGGCGTAGCCGGGCCAGCTGGCGTGGCCGGCGCGACCGGCGCAGTCGGCCCTGCCGGTGTAGCGGGACCAGCCGGCCCCGTGGGTCCGATCGGCCCGGCCGGCCCGAATACCTTGCAGAACGGCTCGGCGGCCGCGCCTAGCCTGAATTTCGCCAACAGCCCCACCACTGGTCTGTTCCGCAGCGGCGCGGATACCTTCGATATCGCGACCAGCGGCATCAAGCATCTCGAGATCAGCCCGGCCGGCGATGTTTTCCTGGGCGGCGAGCTTGCGCAGTTCCTCGGCATGGCCGCGAACCCGACAGCCGGTGCGGCGGGGAACGCGCTGACGTTGACGGCGGGAGATGCCGCCGTCGGTGCGACCGATCAACTCGGCGGCAATCTGCTGCTTGAAGCCGGCAACGGCACCGGTCTGGGCGGCGGCGGCAATATCCAGTTCAGGACCGCCGGTGCGAATGATCTCTCGGGCAGCACCGGTGACCTGACGGTCGATCGTCTGATCGTCGTCGCCAAGGGCAAACAGCTCACGCTGTCCGCGCCCGGCTTCACCTCGCTGATGTCGATCCACCTCGTCGGTACGAACACTGCAGGCGGGTATATCGACTACACCGTGCGGGCCACGGATGGCGGATCGCAGATCGCCACCGAGTCCGGCAAGATCCAGTATCTGGCGACGGCGAATTCGATCACCTGCACGGTGCAGACCACCGACAAACTGCACCTGGGCACGGTCAATTCCGGCTGTACACCGGGATTTTTCAATCCGGGTTCGCAGCCGGGCGTCAGCATCTTCGACAACGTCACGTTCTCGAGTCCCGCTGCCATTGTTACGCACGAGGTGTACTTCACGGTCCACAACAATTCGGGTTCGTCGATACGGCTGGAGCCTTGAGCCGATCGGGTGATCGCAGCTCTCGCTGCTCTGTGATGCCGTCGCCGTCAAGGCACTACGCAGCTGCCGCTGCGTAGTGCAGTATGGGGCGCAGTAGTCCGACACGTCGGCGGTAGCGTTCGCGGCCTGCGACGTCTCGGGGTCGGTCTGAAGCAGCGATGTCCGCCGCAGTCGTCTCGTCGAACAGCGCCTGCGGAACCGCAGCATCCTCATGCCTGCATAGGGCCGCGCCTGGACGGCTTTTTTCGGCCCGGGCCTTGCTTGCTCTTGATCCGGCAATCCAGCATCCCAATTAATCGCAGATGCCCCTCAAAATGCTGTTACGGGTCGCTGGTCTCAGCGCCCTGCTTCACGCCTATATCGGATTCCGCCTGCTGCCGGACCTTGCCCTCGGCGGCGCCGGGACGGCTGCCGCCATCACATATCTGGCGCTGTCGGTGTTCCTGATGCCGGCACCGTTGCTGACCAGATCGGCGGTGCACCGTCCCTGGATGGACCTGCTGGCCTGGTTGGGCTACCTCGCCATGGGTTTGTTTTCCTCGTTGTTCGTCCTGACCTTGCTGCGCGACTTGCTGCTTCTGGCGCTGGTCGTCGTCGGCATGTTGAGCCCGAGCGTGGTATCGATCGATGGCTTCCGCGAGGCCTCGGCCATCGTGGTGCCGGGCCTAGCATTGCTGCTCACCCTGATCGGCGTCTTCAATGCGCGCCGGCTGGCCAAGGTGGTGCGGGTCGATATCCCCATCGCCGGCCTGCCCGCGGCCCTGAGCGGCTTCGTCATCGTCCAGATCAGCGACATCCACGTCGGCTCGACCATCAAGCGGGGCTATCTGAGCGCGATCGTGGGCGCCGTCAATGCCCTGAAGCCGGACCTGGTGGCCGTGACCGGCGACCTGGTCGACGGCAGCGTCGAGCGGCTGGGGCCACACGTGGCGCCATTAGCGGGCCTGTCGGCGCGGCACGGCGTCTATTTCGTCACCGGCAACCACGAGTATTACTCCGGCGCGGACGCCTGGGTGGCCGAACTGCGCCGCCTCGGCCTGAATGTACTGCTGAACCAGAATGCCGTGCTGGAGCACGACGGCGCCCGCCTGCTGGTCGGCGGCGTCACCGACTACTCGGCGCATCACTTCGACCCGGCACAGCGCAGCGATCCGCATGCCGCCCTGTCCGGAGCGCCCGCGGACATCGCTGTCCGCCTGTTGCTGGCGCACCAGCCGCGCAGCGCACCGGCCGCGGAAGAGGCCGGGTTCGACCTACAGCTTTCCGGCCACACCCACGGCGGCCAGTTCCTGCCCTGGAATTTCTTCGTGCGTTTCCAGCAGCCGTTTACGGCCGGCCTGAACCGCCTGAAAAAGCTCTGGGTCTATACCAGCCGCGGCACCGGCTACTGGGGCCCTCCGGTCCGCTTTGGCGCACCTTCCGAGATCACCCGCCTGCGCCTGGTCACCGCCTGAACTGAACCGGGCACCTGCCAGCCGGGCGGTCCCCCGGTCCTCCGCACAAAGAAAAACCCCGCTGGTCGATGACCAGCGGGGTTCAGTTTGCTGCCTGGTGCCTTACTTCGGCGCGTCGGGAGCCGGCGCGTCGCTCGCTGCCGGTGCGGCGGCATCGGCAGCCGGGGCAGCCGATGTATCCGCAGGCGGCGTGGCGTCGGCCGCCGGAGCGGTGCTGTCGGCGGCAGGTGCCGGGGCAGCTGCGTCGGCGGCGGGAGCCGCGTCCGCAGCCGGAGCCGCCGGGGCGGCTTCGGTGCTGGCCGGAGTGGCGCTTTCGCTGGTGACCCCGCCATTGGAGTCCGTCACCTTCAACTCGACGCGACGGTTCAGCTCACGGCCTTCGTCGGTGTTGTTGTCGGCGATCGGCATGGTCTTGCCGAAGCCCTTGGAGCTCATGCGGTCCGCTTCGACGCCGCGGCCGACCAGGTACTGCTTGACCGAGGCGGCACGCTTGTCGGACAG
>JAQGNS010000223.1 GCA_028291705.1 Nevskia sp. | reverse complement strand
GGAGGACGAGGCGGGGGAGACCAAGGTCTACCGCATTGTCGGCGGCGACGAAACCGATGCCCGCGGCGGCTGGATCAGCGTGGACTCGCCGCTGGCCCGCGTGCTATTGAAGAAGCAGGCGGGGGAGGCGGTGACGGCGCAATTGCCGGGTGGCGAGGTGCACCTGAGCATCGTTTCGGTACGCTATCAGCCTTAGGTCCGGTTTCAGCGCCCGGCCAGATTCTTCGCTGCGCTCAGAATGACAATGTGAAAAGGTCAGCGCCCCTTCACTCCACCGGCAGGATGTCCTTCAGCACGCGCCAGCCGCCGTCGATGGAGTAGACGTTGGTGTAACCCATCTTCTGCACATTGTCCGCCGCGATGGCCGAGCGGAATCCGCCGCCGCAGTAGAGGTAGAGCGGCTCGGACTTGTCCGGGTGTTTGGCCTCGATGTCGCGTTCGATCACGCCCTTGCCCAGCCATTCGGCGCCCTTGATGTGGCCGGCGGCGAACTCGCTTTCCTCGCGCGTGTCGATCAGGAGCGCCTTGGGGTTGGCGGCGAGGATGGAGGGGATTTCGCGGGCCTGCACTTCCTTGATGCGGGTGCGGGCGTCGGTGACCAGGGAGAGGAAACCGGGGGCGTGGGTCGAGGCCATGGGGCGTTCCGTTGAGCGGTTGTTGTCGATGCGGGAAATCTACTCGAAATGCAGGGTGTCGGTCACAAAATTTTGCGTCACGCTTGAAACATGACACGCTTCTCCCGGCTCGGCTAAATTACCGCAAAACAAGCAAAATCCCTCGTCCATGAGCCGCCCAGCGATCTTCATTACCGGTGCCGCCGCCGGCATCGGCCGCGCCACTGCGGAACTGTTCGCGGCGCAGGGCTGGTTCGTCGGCCTGTACGACGTGGCCGACGGCGCGGTGGAGGCCCTGCGGCTGCAGCTCGGCGCGGAGCGGGGCATCGCCGGGCGGCTCGACGTCAGCGATGCGGACGCCTTTGCCGCCGCGCTGGAGCAGTTCTTCCAGGCGGCGGGTGGACGGCTCGATCTGCTGTTCAACTGCGCCGGTATCCTCGCCACCGGGGATTTCGAGAGCATTCCGCTGGCGCGGCATCACCGCATCGTCGAGATCAACCTGCGCGGAGTGATCAACGGCTGCCATGCCGCGCTGCCCTACCTGCGGCGCACGCCGGGGGCGCAGGTGATCAATATGGCTTCGGCCTCGGCGATCTATGGCGCGCCCGCCTTCGCCAGCTATTCCGCCACCAAGTTCGCGGTGCGCGGCCTGACCGAGGCCTTGAACATCGAGTGGGCGCGGCACGGCATCCGCGTGATGGACGTGTTGCCCCTGTTCGTCGCCACGCCGATGGTCAACAACGTGGCGAATCCTCCCGCCAGCGTCGGCCGCCTGGGTGTGCTCCTGAGCGCCCCGGACATTGCGCAGGTGGTGTGGCGCGCGGCGCACTGGCGCTGGTGGCCGCGCGTGCACTGGTACCCGGGCTGGCAGACCAAGGCGTTTGCCTTCGTGCAGAAGTGCTCGCCGGCCTGGCTCAACCGTCTTTCCACAAAAATCGTTTCGGGATATTGAACGTGGGTCACCGGCTGATGTCGATTCATGGCCTGCGGCACGGCGGCGGCAGACTGGTGCGCGCGGCGGCAAGCTGGTGTGCCCTCCGCTGCGATGTCCCGGACCCGCCGGTACCTGAGACTTTCCTCAGGCGGCGCGGGATCGGCAAAAGCCCCGGTTGGCTGTTGCCGTACGAACAACGGGCGGCGCGCGGATTGCCAATGCGCGCCTGGGCGTAGTCAGTCAAGATCGAAGATCAGCAACCACGGCCGCGGTCGACGTGCCGGGTTTCAAGTGCGATGGAGGAAGCAGTTCGATGAAACGAGCGCGCAGCGCCGTGGTTGCGGGATGGATGCCGGGCCTGTTGTCGGGTCTGCTGCTGGGCCTGAGCGCCGCCGCTGGCGCGCAGGGCGGCGGCTCGCCGGCGGTGGACGCCACGGTCCAGGCCAACCGTGCCGCCGGTGCGGCGCAGCAGCAGATCAACCAGCTCGACGACCAGACCCGTGCCCTGCTCGAACGCTATCGCGCCGCGCTGTGGCAGACGCAGCAGCTGAATGTCTACGTGCAGCAGATCGGGCCGCTGCTCGCCACCCAGGATGGCGACCGCGCCGCGCTGCAGCAGCAGTTGCAGCAGTTCGGCAGCAGCTCGCACGACCTGACGCCGCTGCTGCTGCGCATGCTCGACAGCCTCGACCGTTTCGTGGCGCTGGACCTGCCGTTCCTGCAGCAGGAGCGGCGCGAGCGGGTCGGCGCGTTGAAGCGCCTGATGGGCGATGCCGGCACGCCGCAGGCGGAGAAGTACCGCCGCATGCTGGAGGCCTACAAGATCGAGGCCGATTACGGCCGCAGCTTTGGCGCGGAGCGCATGCAGTTGCAGCTCGGCGGCGGGACCAAGGTGGTCGACGTGCTGCACCTCGGTCGCGTCGCGCTCTACTACCTGAGCCTGGACGGCGCCGAAGCCGGTTGCTGGGACCAGCAGGCCAAGCAGTGGATCGGCATTTCGGGCCGTTACCGCAGCGCCATCCGCGAAGGGCTGAAGATCGCCCATGAGACGGCCGCGCCGGAGGTGCTGGTGCTGCCGGTGCCCGCCGCCACGGCCGCGACCAAGCCGCAGGCCGCGCTGACGCCGGGCTGGCGGTTGGCCATGCGCAGGGTGGGGCGCGAGCTGCTCGATGCCCTGGTGCCGGTGGCCCAGGCTGCCCCGGCGCAGGGTGTGGACGAGCTGCTCAAGCAGATCCGCGACTCGGCGCAGCAGAATGGGCGCATTGACCAGGAGCGCGAGCAGCGCTTCATCCGCAACCGCGCCGACCAGCAGGCGCAGCTGACGCAGGCCGAAGCCGAGCAGCGCGCGGCGCAGGGCAAATCCGACTCGATCCGCGGCCGCTACGAGGCCAACCAGAAGGCCATCGCCGACCTGAAGAGCCAGTTGCAGACCCAGGCCGGCGAATTGGGCCAGTCCTACGCCGCGGTGCGCGAGGCGGCGACGCAGTTCAGGAACGAGATCGCCGAGTCCTATGTCAGCGCGCAGTTCCCGGAGCGGCTCAAGCTGCTCGATACCCTGGCCGATCCCAACGTCCTGCCGAGCCCGAAGCAGCTCGAGGACTTCTGGTACACGCTGCAGCAGGAGATGACCGAGAACGGCAAGGTAGCGCGCTTCGAGGCCGAGGTGATCGGCAAGGACGGCCAGCCGGGCCGCATGCAGGTGACGCGCGTCGGTCCGTTCATGGCTTTCTCCGGCGGCCGCTACCTGGTGGTGCAGACTGGTGCGCGCCTGCAGGTGGCGGAGCGGCAGAACTTCGACACCGGCCTGGCCAGCTCCTTCGAGTCCGCCAGCAGCGGCTGGGCGCCGGTGCCGATCGATCCTACCTACGGCACCCTGCTCAAGCTGGCGGCGGAGCGCCCCTCTCTGGGCGAGCGCATCAACCAGGGCGGCGTGGTGGGCTACGTCATCATCCTGGTGGGCATCATCGGCGCGGCGCTGGCGCTGTTCCAACTCGCCTACCTGTTCACCGTGGGCGGCAAGATCAGCCAGCAATTGCGCAACCTCAACGCGCCCTCCAGCGACAACCCGCTGGGGCGCGTGCTGTCCTGCCTCAAGGACGACACCGCCACCCACGATCCGGAAGTGCTGGAGACGCGCATCTCCGAGGCGGTGCTGCGCGAGACGCCGAAGCTGGAGCGGTTCCAGCCGTTCCTGCGCATGGTGGTTGCCGCCGGCCCGCTGCTCGGTCTGCTTGGCACCGTCACTGGCATGATCATCACCTTCCAGGTCATCACCGAGATCGGCGCCGGCGATCCCAAGGTGATGGCCGGCGGCATCTCGCAGGCCATGATCAGCACCGTGCTGGGCCTGCTCATCGCCATCCCGATCCTGTTCATCAACAGCGTGCTGGCGGCGCGCTCGCGCATCCTGGTGCAAATCCTCGACGAGCAGAGCGCTGGCATGCTGGCGGCGCGGCTGGAGCAGCAGCATGTTCGGTAGCCTCGGCGACGCGCTCGCCGCGGGGTTTTCCGCGCCGTTCGAGTCGGTGGGCGATTTCTTCCACCTCGGCGGCTGGGTGCTGAAATGGATCCTGCTCGCCGCCCTGGTGATGTGGACCCTGATCCTGGAGCGCTACTGGTACTTCGCGCGCATCCACCCGGGCGAGTTTCGCCATCGCCTCGCGGCGTGGATGGCGCGGCGCGAGCGCCGCTCCTGGCATGCGCACCGCATTCGCGAGCAACTGATCTCCGAACTGAAAATAGGGATGAGTTCGACCCTGCCGCTGATCAAGGTGATGGTGCCCCTGGCGCCGCTGCTGGGCCTGCTCGGCACGGTCACCGGCATGCTGGAGGTGTTCGACGCCATGACGGCCGTAGGCCAATCCGATGTGCGGGCCATGGCCTATGGTGTTTCACACGCCATGATCTCGACGCTGGCGGGGCTGGTGGTCAGCCTGTTCGGCCTGTTCTTCTCGGTGCAGCTCAGCTCGCGCGTGCAGGTCGAGTCCGAGCGGCTGCCCGACCTGCTGCTGCCGGAATAGGAGAGCCGACATGAAAATCCGCCGGCATACCCATCAGCAGGAAGACGTGCACATCGACCTGGCGCCGATGCTCGACTTCTTCCTCAACCTGCTCATCTTCTTCATCATCAGCACCGCCTTCGTCACCGAGGCGGGCATCAAGGTCAACCGGCCCAGCGCCAAGACCGCGGTGAAGCTGGACAACAGCAGCATCTTCATCGCCATCTCGGCGCAGGGCGAGATCGTGGTCGACCGCCAGCACGTCGACGTGCGCCTGCTGCGCGCCACGCTGGAACGGCTGCGCGCGCAGAAGCCGAAGGCGCCGGTGGTGATCCAGGCCGACCGCGATGCGCGCACCGGCCTGGTGGTGGACGCGATGGACCAGGCCAAGCTGGCCGGCATCGAGGACGTGGCCATCGCCGCTACGCCGGTCACCGGGCCCGGCACGCGCTGAACATGAACGCTTCCGTCGCAGCCGCCGGCCGGGGGCCGCCGCCCCGCGCGGCGGTGGAGCGATTGCGCTGGGTGCTGATCCCGCTGCTGGCCGTCGCCATCGTGCTGCTGCTGGTGATCCTGATGCGCTGGATGATCCGCGCGCCCGAGGGCAACGGCGCGGTGCAGGTGCCGGTGGAAGGCGTGCAGATGGTCAAGCTCGACAAGGACCAGGACAAGCCGCAGGACGAGCCGGCCGCGCCCGATGCGGCGCCACCGTCGCCGCCGGCGGCACCGCCCTCGCTGGCGCGCGCCGACCTGCCGCCGATCGCCACGCCCTCGATTTCGATCACGCCGACGCCGGTGGAGATCGCCGTCGGCGGCGGCCCGGTGAACCTGGGCACCTCGTTGGGGCTGGGCAGTTCCGGCGTGTTCGGCGGCTTCGCCGGGCGCGGCGGCAATGGCAACGGTAATGGGACTGGTGGCGGAGGAGGCGGCGGCTTCGGCTCGGGCCAGGGCTTCTCCGGCAAGGAACTGGTGCCGCTGTCCACGGCGCGGCCGCAGATGCCGGAGTGGGCCTGCAAGCAGAAGATCGCCGGCTGGGTCGAGGCGGTGTTCACGGTGATGCCCAATGGCCGCGTCAGCAACGTCAAGATCGTCGATGCGCAGCCGCGCGGCGTGTACGAGGCGGCGGCGATCGAGAGCATCTCCAACTGGATCTACAACGAGTCCAAGCAGACGCGCGAGGTGGACCAGCGCGTGCCGATGGATCCGGCCGATTGCCAATACAACTGGCGTTGAACGACATGGCGCACAGGGACGCAAAGATCCAACGGTGAAAAGCGCAACCAGGCCTTTGTTCGCGTTCATGCGTGCCTGCGTGGGCCTGATTCTGTTTGCCGCAAGCTGCGTCGAAGCCGACCAGTATCGCAGCCAGACCCGCGTCGGCCCGAACGAGCTGGCGCAGCAGCCGCAGGATATCCAGAAGCAGCTGCAAATCAATACTGACCCTTACGCCAAGGCCATGCTGCTGCGCGAGCTGGCAGCTTCGGCGGCGCAGAAGAAAGATTACGCAGCGGCGGCGAAGTATCTGCAGGATGCGCTGGACCAGCACGGCTTGTCCGGTCCGGCCGAGCAGCAGATGCGCAGCGATCTGGCGCAGCTGCGGGTCGGCAGCGGCGATCCCAAGACGGTGATCGCCTCGATCGAACCGCGCTACAAGTCCGGCGCCGCCCTGAGCCCGGAGGAACTGGTAGCGCTGGGCGCCGCCTACCTGCGTGGCCAACGCTACCGCGAGGCGCTGGCGCCGCTGCAGAAGGGTGTGGCCGCCAGCCGCACGCCGGACATCAGCTGGCGCCGCGCGCTGTATGCCGCCTACGTCGGCGTGGGGCAGGACAAGGAAGCGGCGCAGGTGCTGGAGACGGTGGTGCGTGACCAGCCCTCGGCGCGCGACGACTGGATGCGCTTGTCCGCGCTGTATCTCAAGGGCGGCGACAAGGAACGGGCGCAGGCGACGATGGAAGTGGCCAGCCGCCTGGGCTATCTGGATACCGCCGAGCAGCGGATGCAGCTGGTGGGCCTCACCGCGCAGATCGGCGCACCGTTCCAGGCTGGTTCCCTGCTCAAGGGCTGGATGGAGGCGGGCAAGCTGCCGCGCACGCCCGACAACCTGCGCAACCTGGCGGCGCTGTGGGTGCAGGCGCGTGAATCCTCGCTGGCCATTCCCGCCTTGCAGGACGCGGTCAATGCCAAGCCAGGCAGCGAGCTGTATCTCCAGCTGGGCCAGATGCATCTGGATCGGGAGGAATACCGCGATGCGGCGCAGGCCCTGTCGCAGGGCATCTCCATGGGCGGCAAGTCCGGGCCGGCTTACATGGCGCTGGGCGTTGCCCTGTACCAGCAGGCGGATGTGGACGGCGCCACCAAGGCTTTCCGTGACGCCGCCGCTTTCCCTGCCAACCGCGCCCTGGCCAACCAGTGGGTGAAGTACCTGGAATCCGGGCAGGCGCGAGAGCAGGCGCTGACGGCCGCCGCGCAACGGCGCGCCCGGGATACCTCGGCGCCGACGCTGGCTACCGGCCTGCTCGGCGGCCCGGTAGCGGTGAACGATGCGGCGCAGCCGGAGTTGCCGCCGGCGGTGGCGCCGGGCGCGGCTTCCGGCAGCGGCGGCCTGACGCCGGTGGGCGCGGAGCAGGCCGGCAGCGCCGACGGCAGCATCCCGCCATGGACCGGCGGCCTTACCCGCAGCCAGTGGCCGGCCGCCTACAAGCCGGGCGGCAAGCTGGCCGATCCCTTCCCGGGCGACAGGCCGCAGTTCACCATCACCGCGGCCAATTACCAGAAATACGCGGGGCAACTGGTGGAGGGCTACAAGGCGCTGTTCGCCAAGTACCCGGACTACACCATGCCGGTGTACCAGACGCGGCGCACGGTGAGCTATCCGCAGGCGATCTATACCGCCACCCAGGCCAACAACGGCAAGTCGAAGACCATCGCCGCCGATTCCATCGCCGACGCACACCTGGGCTTCCCCTTCCCGCAACCGCGGACCGGTGTGGAAGTGCTGTGGAATCACCGCCTGCGCTACCGCGGCGATACGGTGACTTCGCAGTCCAGCCAGGCGGTGGTGGAAAGCAGCGGCTCCATCCAGTACCTGAAGCAGACCGAACGGGTGTATTACCGCTACGGCAATGTGAGCGATCCGGTGGATATCGCCAAGCACAACATACTGCTTTATTACCTGACGTGGTTCGGGCGCGACAAGGGCGGTTTCGATTTCCTCGCCCTGGTGCATGAGACCGCCAACCAGCTCAAGGATGCCCGCGGCATCTGGGTGGTGCCGGCCAACGTGCCGAAGATGTTCCGCATTCCGCCGGTGGGTTACGACCAGCCTTTCCCCGGCTCGGGCGGCGTCTACTTCATCGACATGGTGGACATGTACAACGGCCTGTTCGACCGCTATGTGTGGAAGCTGGTGGGCAAGCGCGAGCTGTATATTCCCTACAACAGCTATCGCCTCGGCGATGGCAGCATCAAGTACGCCCAGTTGCTCAAACCCGGTCACTTCGACCAGGCGCAGACGCGCTATGAGTTGCACCGCGTCTGGGTGGTGGAGGCGACGCTGCGGCCCGGCAACAATCACCGCTTCGGCAAGCGCCTGTTCTACGTCGACGAGGACAGCTGGAACGTGGTGCTGGTGGACAACTACGACCCCGCCGGCAAGCCCTGGCGTTTCCAGGAAGGGCATCTGCTGCCGTCCTATGATGTGCAGACCGCCAACTGCGCCCCGGTGGTGACCTACGATCTCAAGGAAGGGCGCTATTTCGTCAACCGGCTGTTCGCCGAGGATTCACCGCCGGTGTACAACACGCCGATGAAGGAAGGCGAGTTCCTGCCGAGCGTGGTGCAGGGGCGTTACGTGCATTGAGGCGTATGCTTCGGGCTGCAGGTTTGAATTGGAACAGGGGTGGGACATGCCATCGGATATGGGCGGAATGGAAGGCTGGCGGCAGAATCTGATCGAGAGTGCCCAGGGCATCCGCCAGATCGTGGAAGCCAGCACGCGCATCGCCGTGCTGGGCATCAAGACCGAGGCGCAGTCCGGCCAGCCTGCGTTCTATGTGCCGCGCTACCTGGTGGAAGTGGGGCTGGATGTCGTTCCGGTGCCGGTGTATTACCCGGAAGTCACGCGAATCCTGGAGCAGCCGGTCTATCGCAAGCTGATCGATATTCCGGGCGAGATCGACCTGGTCGACGTGTTCCGCCGGCCGCAGGACATTCCGGCGCATGTCGATGACATCCTGGCCAAGCGTCCGGCCGCGGTGTGGTTCCAGCAGGGCATCCGCAACGAGGAAGCGGCGGAGCGGCTGGCGCGAGCCGGCATCAAGGTGGTACAGGACCGCTGCCTGATGGTCGAACACCGGCGTCTCATCGGCCGTTGAGCGGCATCGCCGGGGCCGGTGCGGCGGAATGCGTTACCCTTGCTTCGCTCCGGGCGAACCATTCGCGCCGGATCCGGTTCGGGTATACGGCAAGAATGAATAGCGAAAGCGACGAAGACGGCGATAACGGCTGGGACAAGACCCATCCGCTCGGGTCGGTGTGGAGTTTTTCCTGGACCACGGAATACGTGGTCACTGTGATCGGCCATGCGCGCCGGGGCATCAGGGTGTCCTACAAGCGGCCGGGGACCGGGCATACCCTCAAGGCGGGGATTTATCAGC
>JAQGNS010000214.1 GCA_028291705.1 Nevskia sp. | reverse complement strand
AGGTGAGTTGGTCCTGCTCTTCGCGAGGGATGTGCCATTCCTTCGCCATCACTTCGCAGTGCTGGCCCATCGACATGCGCGTGCGCGGCTCGCCGTTGGTGGGGATGGCCGGTACCAGCATGGAGGGGCGGATGCGGGTGAGAGCGGCCAGCTTCTGGCCGTTGGTCTTGGCGCGGTTGGCGTCGAGCAGGATCTTGCGCAGCTTCTCGTTCAGCGCGATCGGCGCATCGGAGGCGGTGTCGACGCCGCCGGCGATGCCGGCCTCGATCTGGCCCAGGGCGATCTTGTTGCCGACCAGGATGGCGGTTTCCAGGCCGGTGCCGCAGGCCTGCTGCACGTCATAGGCGGGGGTCTCCGGCGCGAGGCCCGAGGACAGCACGCATTCACGCGTGAGGTTGAAGTCGCGCGAGTGCTTCAGCACCGCGCCGGCAGCGACTTCGCCGAGGCGCTCGCCGTGCAACTGGTACTTGTCCACCAGGCCGCGCAGGGCGGCGGTGAGCATGTCCTGGTTGGACTTGTGCGAGTAGGCCGAGTTGGAGCGGCTGAAGGGGATGCGCGCGCCGCCGAGAATGGCGACCTTGCGAACGGTCTGGGTCATGGAGGTTTCCTGCGAGCTTGAGTAGTAATCGGTAGTTTTTAATCCTGCTCCCTGTTTGGCGGGGAGCAGGTGAGGGTCAATAAAAACGGCGGCTGTTTATCCCAACCAGTTCTGGCCGCACACGCGCAGCGTTGCGCCGTTGACGCCGCCGGACAGCGGCGCGGCGCCGAGGAAGGTGACGGCTTCGGCGATGTCTTCCGGCAGGCCGCCTTGCAGCAGCGCGCTCATGCGGCGGCCGAAGAAGCGGTTGGCGGGCGGGATGGAGGCGGTCATCTGCGTTTCGATGAAGCCCGGCGCCACGGCGTTGATCGCCATGCCGCGCTTGGCCAGTTCCGGCGCCAGCGCGGCGACGTAGCCGATCACGCCGGACTTGGTGGCGGCGTAGTTGGTCTGCCCGGCATTGCCGGCGATGCCGCCGATCGAGGCGATACACACCAGGCGTGCCTGCGGCTTGAGGTTGTTGCCGAGCAGTTGCTCGTTGATGCGCACGATGGCGTCGAGGTTGATGCCCAGCACCATGTCCCAGTAGTGCTCCGGCATTTTGCGCAGCAGCTTGTCGCGGGTAACGCCGGCGTTGTGCACCAGCAGGTCAAGCTTGCCGGCGGCTTCGGCGATGCGCGCACCGGCGTCTGCCGCGGTGACGTCGAGCAGCACGGCGCGGCCGCCGATGGGATGCAGGGTCGCGTTCAGCGCTTCTTCTTCCTGCGGGCGATCCACGCCGATGACCTGGGCGCCTTCACGCGCCAGCGTGGCGGCGATGGCGGCGCCGATGCCGCGGGCGGCGCCGGTGACGAGCGCGGTCTTGCCGGCCAGCGGCTGGCTGAAGTCGCCCGGCTTGAGGCTCTTGGCGGCGGGTACCAGGGGCAGCACCTGCCCGGTGACGAAGGCGGCGTGGCCGCTGAGCAGGAAGCGCAGGGCGCCGTCGATCCAGGGCTCGGCGCCGTCGGCGACGGTGAGCAGGTTGGCGGTGCAGCCTTTGCGGCCGATTTCCTTGGCCAGGCTCTTGACGAAGCCGGAGAGGGCGCCGGCCGCGGCGGCTTCCGCCGCGCTTTCGCAACTGGCGGCGGCGCGGCCGATGACGACGATGCGGGCGCCGGAGGGCAGGCCTTCCAGGTGCTGGTGGAAGAAGGAATAGAGAGACTTGAGTTCGATCGGGCCGGTCGCGCCGGCGGCGTCGAACACCAGTAGCGGTGCGCCCGACTCGGCCAGGCTGGCGCCGGCGCCCTTCAGCGCGGCTTCGACGCCGCTGCGGTAGCGCGCCTGCGCCACGCCGCCGACGATGGCGGACTTGCCGGCCAGCGGCTGCACGCCGTAGGGCTGCGGCTCGCGCGCCAGGCGCGGCGGTCCCGGCAGGTTCAGCGCGGAGAAGAACTGGCGGCCCAGCGAGGTCTGTGCCAGTTCCAGATAGCGGTCGCTCATGTGTCTTGCCCCGAGTTTGTCTGGTGGAATCGCTGCCGTGCGATACGGCGGCAGGGAGGCGCAAGCTTTGCCGCTGGGGCCCGCCGGCGCCATGGCTCTGCGGCCAATCGAGTTTGTCCAACTCGCCAGTGCTGCACTGCGGCATTCAGCGTGAAATCGTCGCCGGAACAAGCACTTTGCGGCAACATAGGCGCTCGCCGGTCCCGCCATAACAACAAGCCGGAACAACAAGTCGGATATCCAAACCCATGGTGATGATGCTCAGGTTCGTTCGTGTCTGGTGGATTTCGCGCATGCGGCAGCGCATCGCGGCGGATGCGGCTAGCCGTTTCTCGATGCGGGTCTGGCCGAACGACCTGGACTTCAACGTCCACATGAACAACGGCCGCTATTTCTCGGCGGCGGACCTGGGGCGGCTCGACTGGTGGGTGCGCAGCGGGCTGTGGCACCGGGCGCTGGCGCGCGGCTGGCGGCCGATGGCGGGGGACGCCAATGCGCGCTTCAGCAAGCAGCTCGGGCCGTTCCAGAAATACGAGCTGCAGACGCGCATGGTGGGCTGGAACAGCAAGTGGCTGTTTGCCGAGCACCGTTTCCTGGTGGGCGAGCGGGTGCACGCGGTGATCGTGGTGCGCTACCTGTTCGTGGCGCGGGACGGTTCGCGGCCGTCGCCGGCGGAGGTGATGGCCCTGGTCGGCTGGACGGACCCGTCGCCGCCGCTGCCGGAATTCGTCGAGCTGTGGCACCGGGGGCAGGACAGCCTCAGCGCGGATTTGCGGGCGGGGCGCTAGGGTACGGGGCCTGCGTGAAGCGAATGGCGCTACATGGGGTTTTTCACCATGCGTGCCATGTGTGCCAAGGGTTTTTGTTGGCACGCATGCGGTGAGCGAACGCTTCCCGGTCATGCACGCGGCGCAGAATGGTTGCCTGCTGTAAACGGAATGACGACGTCAATCATCCAAGTTGGCATTCTTCGTCGCTATTCGGCCTTATCGGTCGCTTCAAGCTCAAAAAACCCTGCACGCCGCGCCCTGCGGGCCGGCTCACCTGGAAGGATCCTGGTATGCGCAAATTCGTGTTGGCTTGTGCGGTTTCGGCGTTCGTAAGCTCGGCCTCTTTTCCCGGTCTGGTCGTGGCGGACGGCGTGCCGGCCGTGCCGGAGGCGATTGCCTCGGCAGTGGCCGATGCTTCACGTCCGGCAACTGATACAGCACGGGATGCCGACCGCAAGCCGGCCGAGAGCCTGGCCTTCGCGGGTGTGAAACCTGGCGACAAGGTGGCGGACTATGCCGCGGGCAGTGGCTATTTCACCCGTCTGTTCGCGGACGTGGTCGGACCGGGCGGCCATGTCTATGCCCTGGTGCCGGGCAGCCTGTTCACCTTCCCCAGCATCGTCAAGGGGACCGGCGATCTGCAGGCATTCGCCGGGACGCACACGAACGTCACGGTGACGGTGGCGTCCGCCCTGGAGGCGGTGCGCTATCCGGAACCGATCGACCTGTTCTGGATTTCCCAGAACTACCACGATCTGCGCGACAGCTTCATGGGGCCGGTCGACATGGCCGCTTTCAACAAGGCGGTGTATGCGGCGCTCAAGCCGGGCGGCATCTACCTGGTGCTCGACCATGTTGCCGCGGCGGGCTCGCCTGCGAACGTGAGCGAGACCCTGCACCGCATCGAGCCGGCGACAGTGCGGCGCGAGGTCGAGGCGGCGGGGTTCAAGTTCGTCGGCGAGAGCAAGATCCTGGCGAATCCGGAGGATCCGCATACGGCCGGGGTGTTCGACAAGTCGATCCGCGGACATACGGATCAGTTCATTTTCAAGTTTCAGAAGCCGAAGGGCTGAGTTCCTCGGTTGCGCCTGGGAATGCGGCGGAGGATGCGGCCAGATCCTTCGCTGCGCTCAGGATGACAATGCGGGATTGAGGTTTTTCCGATACTGGCCTTCAGCCTTCGCTGCGTTTCTTTGGCACCCAGGCCCAGGTCATTTTGCATTTGATCGGTTCTTCGCCGCTTTCGTCGGTGACGTGGACCGGGACCACGATCTCGCCGCGTTCCTTGGCGGCGAGGGCGCGGCGTTGCGGCAATGCGAGCGTGGCTTCGGCGCGCAGGCCGCCCTGGGCGCGCTTGAGGTAAT
>JAQGNS010000213.1 GCA_028291705.1 Nevskia sp. | reverse complement strand
CCCACCAGAACCCCGCCGCGCCATAGCGGCACGCGCCGCCGGCCTGCGACCACGAGCCGGCGCGCTGGGCCCGGCTCGCCAGCCAGAAGAAGCCCTTGGAGCGCACCACGCCGTCCCATTCGCTTTGCACCAGCTTCCAGAAGCGCATCGGGTGGAACGGCAGCCGCGAGCGGTACACGAAGCTGCGAATGCCGTAGGCCTCGCTCTCGGGCACGTGCTCGCCGCGCAGCTCGGCCAGCCAGCCCGGCGCCTGCTCGGCCTGGTCGAAGTCGAACAGGCCGGTGTCGAGCACGCGGTCGAGCGGCACGCGGCCGAACTCCGACACCTCGATGCGCGCGCGCGGGTTCAGGCTGCCCAGGATGGCCATCAGCCGCTCGCGCTCTTCCAGCGTCACGAGGTCGGTCTTGTTCACCACCAGCACGTCGCAGAACTCGACCTGCTCGATCAGCAGGTCGACCACCGTGCGCGTGTCCTCGTCGCCGAGCGACTGGCCGCGCTGCCCCAGGCTGTCGGCCGAGCCGTAGTCGCGCAGGAAGTTGAAGGCGTCCACCACCGTCACCATGGTGTCCAGCCGCGCCACGTCGGCCAGGCTCTTGCCGTCTTCCGCGGCAAAGGTGAAGGTCTCGGCCACGGGCAACGGCTCGGAGATGCCGGTGGACTCGATCACCAGCTGGTCGAAGCGCCCTTCCTTCGCAAGCCGGCTCACCTCCAGCAGCAGGTCTTCGCGC
The DNA here is from genome assembly GCA_028291705.1 of Nevskia sp. GTDB lineage: Bacteria > Pseudomonadota > Gammaproteobacteria > Nevskiales > Nevskiaceae > Nevskia. Next base: position 3,336 of record JAQGNS010000213.1, on the reverse strand, counting down.
AGCGTGCAGCAGATGCAGCCGTTGCTCATCTCGACCAGCTTTTCCTCGGTGCGCGAGAGCTTGGCGCCGCCGTCGCGCACCAGCGCGGCGTCGATGTTGACCTCGCTCATGTCGTTGACGATCACCGCCACGCGGCGGCCCTCGCGATTGCGCAACACATGGTTGAGCAGGGTGGTCTTGCCGGCGCCGAGAAAGCCGGAGAGGACGGTGACGGGCAATTTCTGGTTCATGGGGTGTCGGCGGGCTTTCTGGAAGTGATGTAATAATATAACGCTTTATTGTTATAAAGTAACATTAAGAATGGAACGGGGAATTGCGTCGACGGCATCGACCGGTTCATGCTCGGAACGATTGGGAGGTCTTCACCGCCGTCCCGCGCCCGCACCGGGCGGGTTCAAACCAATGCCGGAAGCGGCGCATCCAAGCCCATACCGGCAGGTATCGGGCCCCTGGCCAAGCTAGTTGGCCCTTCCTGCAACGCAGATCAGACGAGGGGATATTCGTGCCTACACCGTTCCGCGCCGTTGCCATGCCCACCGCATCCCGGCACTGGCTGATGCTCCTTCTGCTGCTCGCCTGTGTCCTCGCCGCGCCGCATGCGCGCGCCGACGACCAGGCGACGCTGATGCGTTTCCCGACCCTGCACGGCGATACCGTGGTGTTCGAGGCCCACGGCAACCTGTGGCAGGTCAACCGCGCCGGCGGCACCGCCTCGCGCCTCACCGCCGAGCCCGGCTACGAGCTGATGCCGCGCTACTCGCCGGACGGCAAGTGGATCGCCTTCACCGGCCAGTACCAGGGCAACCGCGACGTCTATGTCATCCCGGCCGGCGGCGGCGCCGCGCGCCGCCTCACCTTCCATTCCGACATCACCGCGGAAGCGCCGACGCGCTGGGGCCCGGACAATATGGTGGTGGGCTGGACGCCGGATTCGAAGGACATCATCTTCCTGTCGCGCCGCGACTCCCGCAGCTTCTGGGTCACCCGGCTGTACACGGTGCCGGTCGAGGGCGGCATGCAGCGGCCGCTGCCGCTGGATCGCGCCGGCCTGCTCAGCTACAGCCCGGACGGCAAGCAGATCGCCTACAACCGCATCTTCCGCAACTTCCGCACCTGGAAGCGCTACCAGGGCGGCCTTGGCCAGGACCTTTTCACCTACGACTTCGACAGCAAGAAGCTCAGCCAGATCACCGACTGGCCCGGCACCGAGACGGCGCCGATGTGGTACGGCCACACCATCTACTTCCTCTCCGACCACGACCACCAGCAGCGCGAGAACATCTGGGCCTACGACCTGGAAACGCACCAGTTCCGCGAGGTCACCCACTTCACCGACTACGACGCCGACTTTCCCTCGCTCGGCGACAACGGCATCGTCTTCCAGCAGGGCGGCAAGCTCTACGTGCTGGACCTGCCGAGCGAGCAGCTGCATCCGCTGGAAACGCGCGTGCCGGATGATGGCGTGCATACCGGCCCGCGCTTCGTCGATGCCCGCAAGTCGCTGCGCGACAGCGACGCCGCGCAGCAGCCCGACTACGACCTCGCCCCCAACGGCAAGCGCGCCCTGTTCACCGCGCGCGGGGATCTGTTCTCGGTGCCGGCCGAACACGGGGCCACCCGCAACCTCACCGCCAGCCCCGGCGCGGACGACGACCATCCGGCCTGGTCGCCGGACGGCACCCGCGTGGCCTACACCACCGACAGCGGCGGCGAGCAGCAAATCGCCGTGCGCCCCGCCGAAGGCGGCGAGGAGAAAATCCTCACCCACTTCCACAACGGCTTCTACTATCAGCCGATGTGGGCGCCGGGCGGCGACAAGCTGGCCTTCTCCGACCACGAGCACCGCCTGTGGCTGCTCGACCTTGCCGGCGGCGAGCCGCGCCAGGTGGCGCAGGACCAGTACCAGGAAATCCATGACTACAGCTGGTCGCCGGACGGCCGCTGGCTCGCCTACAGCCTGACCGGCCCGAACCAGGTGCACGCCATCTGGTTCTACAGCCTGGACAGCGGCAAGGCCACCCGCGTCAGTGCCGCGCGCGACAACGACCTGGCGCCGATCTTCGATGCCGAGGGCAAGCATCTCTACTTCATCTCCACCCGGCACGAGAACCCGGTATTCGCCGACAACGAGATGAACATCGCCCTGGTCAAGAGCAGCGGTGTCTATGTCACCACCCTGGCCGCCGACGCCGCTTCACCGTTCGCGCCGCAGTCCGACGAAGGCGCGGTCGCAGGCGCCGGCAAGGACGAGGGTGACGACGGCAAGCACGGCAAGGACAAGTCCGGCGATGCCAAGGATGGCGACGGCAAGCCCTGGAAGCCGGCCGCCTCGGCGCCAATCCACCTCGACCTGGAGGGCCTGATGCAGCGCGCGGTGCCGCTGCCGGTGCCCGCCGCCAACATCGTCAGCCTGGACGAGCGCAAGGGCAAGGTTTACTACTTCACCCAACCCCTGACCATGATCGATGGCAGGCTGCCGGGCGAGAAGGCCGCGCTGCACGTGTTCGACACCACCGAGCGCAAGGATGCCGTCGTGGTCGAAGAGCTGGACGGCTACCGCCTCGCCGCCGACGGCGGCAAGGTGCTCTACAAGAAGGACAAGGACTTCTTCATCGTCGATGCCAAGGCCGATGCCGGCAAGGACGCCAAGCCGCTGGACCTGGCGCACATGCGCCTGCGCATCGAGCCGCGGCAGGAATGGCGCGAGATGTTCGACACCGCCTGGCGCCTGCAGCGCGACCTGTTGTTCAACAGCAAGATGAACGGCGTCGACTGGAATGCCGTACATGCGTCCTATTCCAAACTGCTGCCCCTGCTCGGCTCGCGCGAGGACCTCAACTACCTGATCGGCGAACTGATCGGCGAACTGAGCAATTCGCACACCTACGTCTTCGGCGGCGACCAGGACAACCCCGTCGAGCCCGTACCCACCGGCCTGCTCGGCGTGGACTTCGGCCTTGACGCCGCTTCCGGCCGCTACTACTTCGCCACCATCTATCCGGGCGACAACACCCGCGAGGAATACCGCTCGCCGCTGACCCAGCCCGGCCTCAAGGTGAAGCAGGGCGATTTCCTGCTGGCGGTCGACGGCCAGGAGCTGAAGGCGCCGGCGGATCCCTACAGCCTCTTTGTCGGCAAGGACCAGGGCACCGTCAAGCTGGCCATCGCCGAGAGCGCCGGCGGCAAACGCCGCGACGTGGTGGTGCAGCCGGTGAAGAAAGAAGTGGAGCTGCGCGAGCAGGCCTGGATCGAGCACAACCGCGCCCTGGTCGACAAGCTTTCCGACGGCAGGATCGGCTATGTCTACCTGTCCGACATGGACGCCCGCGGCATGGA
>JAQGNS010000145.1 GCA_028291705.1 Nevskia sp. | reverse complement strand
GTGATGGCTACGCCTTCGTGCCGGCCGCGCGGATGCGCGAACTGGCCGGCGCGATGCCGGACTGGGACGGGTTCGCCGCCAGCTGGGATGACCTGCACCTGGATACCCACATGGCGGACGGCGGCCGTTACCGCAAGCGCCGGCACGCCGTATTTAGCGTGAGCGCCGACGGTGCCATTACCCGCGAACCGCACCAGCCGCATTACCAGGGCGTGGACTACAACCCGCTCAACGGCGGGGTACAGCGCTGGTTCGAACCGGTGACGCCGGAAGTGGGCGCCAGTGCCAGCCTGCATATCCTGCTGGGTCTGTGCGGTACCGTTTTCGGCGCCCTGACGCCCGCGGTCGCCGCCTGGAAAGTGGAGGTGCACCAGTTCCGCATCGAGGCCCGGCAGGGCGAACTGGGGCAGCCCACACCCGAGGGGCCGCACCGGGACGGCGTCGACCACGTGCTGGTGCTGCTGGTGACGCGGCGCAATATCGAGCAGGGCACCACCGTGGTGTACGACCTGGAGCGGCGCGAACTGGGCAGCTTCACCCTGACGCAGCCGTTCGACGCCGCCTTTGTCGAGGATGCGCGGGTGTACCACGGCGTCACCGCCGTGACGCCGCTGGATCCCGCCGAGCCGGCGCATCGGGATGTGCTTGTGCTGACCTTCCGCGCCCGGCGCGATTGAGTCTCCGGCGACAAAATCGCCAAGAATGATGCCGCGGCCTGCGGCATGGTTGGATACGAACCCATCGCGCAACAGGAAGCATCCAGCCATGGCGGAACCGTCTGACCTGCAAGGCCGTGTCGCCCTCGTTACCGGCGCCAGCCGTGGCATCGGCCGCGCCATCGCCCGCCGCCTGGCGGCCCATGGTGCCGCCGTGGCGGTGACCGCCAGCGCCCGTTCGCAGGAGGGCTTGCGGGAAACCTGCGATCTGATCGGGCAGGCGGGTGGTCGCGCTGTGTCTCTCGTCGCCGATCTGGCGGATGAGCGGGCCCGCGCCGGGCTGGTGGCGCAGGCCGCGGCGCAACTCGGGCCGGTCGACATCCTGGTCAACAACGCCGCCACCATCACGGCTTATGCGCCACCGGGCAAGATCGACCTGCCGGCGCGCCGCGGCATGTTCGAAGTGAATTTCCAGGCGCCGGTGGACCTGATCCAGCAGGCCCTGCCCGGGATGCGCCAGCGCGGCTGGGGGCGCCTGCTCAACATCAGCAGCGAGACCGCGAACCAACCATCGATTCCCTACCCGGGACCGGCGAAACTGGTGCACGCGCTGGTGCTGTATGGCGCCTCCAAGGCGGCTCTGGACCGCTACACCCTGGGCCTGGCGGCGGAACTGCATGGCAGCGGAGTGCTGGTCAACGCGCTGGCGCCGTACAAAATCGCCCGCTCGGAGAGCGCCGAGGCGGTGGCCCGGCAGGCCGCGGCGGCGCATCCGGACTGGGTGGAGCCGGTGGAGATGATGGCGGAGGCGGCTTACCTGCTGATCGCCGGCCAACTCACCGGCCTGGTGGTGAAGAGCCGCGAGCTGTTGCAGCGGCTGCAGGCGCCCTTGCATGCGCTGGATGGCAATACCATCATCGGCGATGCCACGACCCTGGTGGATTTTTCCCCGGACCGGTGAAGGACGGCGGACTGGTCATTTTTTGACCGTCCGATGGAAATGGGGCTGCGTTCCCGGGGCTTTCGCAGGGCCCGCTGCCGCAGTCGTGAAAGCCACTTCAAATTCCATGGAAGCCGGTTATCCTGCGCACCCCAACATGGTGGGAATTCTGAGTCGGCAGGGGGCCATGGAACCCAGTACGATTGGCGCGCGCGGATGGGGCAGCATCGTCAGAACCTATGAGTGAGCATTCCGTTTTCTTCGATCCCTCCGGCAAGCGGGCAAGGCGCTTGCGTCGGATCCAGTGGGTCTTCGGCTCGGCCATTTCGGTCATCGCCGTGGCCTTTGCCGTGTATCTGCTGGTTATCAGCCCCTCGGCGACCTCGGACCTCACCGGCAAGGCGGCGGCCCTGTTTCATCTGCCGCTCACCGGCGTTTCCTTCGATAAGGTCGACCCGAAAACCACCAAGCGTGTAGCCGCCGGCCTGAGGGCCAGGCAGCGGGACCTGGCCCGCGATTCCCTGGCGAAGCGGGCGCATGAAGCGCGCAACAAGCCCGCGCCCGCCTGGCTGTCGGGCGTGCCCGGCCGCGCGCTCAGCATGGGCTTCTATGCCAACTGGGACGACAACAGCCTGCCGGCGCTGAAGCGGGCCTTGCCGCAGCTGGACTGGGTGATTCCGGCCTGGCTCAACCTGCAGGGGCCGGACATGGCCCTGCACTCGGAGATGAACCAGCTCGCCGTCGATGCCATCAGCCAGATCCGGCCGAACATTCCGGTGCTGCCGATGATCCAGAACTCGGTGGAAGGATCGTGGGACGGCCCGGGGCTGGCCCGCCTGCTGGCGGACCCGGCCAGGCGCGCGGCTCGCTTGCAGGAGATCGTCGCGTTCCTGGACACCAACAAGATGCGCGGGCTGACGGTCGATTTCGAATCCGTGCCGCCCGCCGCGCAGAAGGACCTGCTGGTGTTCCTGGGAGAGCTGGAGGCCGAGTTCGACAAGCGCGACTGGGCCCTGCTGGTCTGCGTGCCGTTCGACGATCCGGACTGGAATTACCAGGCGGTCTCGGACGTGGCCGATTTCCTGGTGCTGATGGCTTACGACGAGCACTGGGAAGAGGGCGCCCCGGGCAGCATCGCCAGCCAGGCCTGGTTCGAGAAGACCCTCGACAAGCGCATGAAGGATCTCGATCCGTCGCAGACCATCATCGCCATCGGCAACTACGGCTATGACTGGACGGCGGGAAAGCCGGCGGAGGACGTGACCTACCAGGAAGCGATCCGCTCGGCGCAGGAGTCCGAGGCCGACATCGATTTCGACGAGGACGCCGAGAATCCGCATTTCTCCTACGAGGAGGAAGGCCGCAAGCATGAGGTCTGGTTCCTCGACGCGGTGACCAGCTTCAACCAGATCCGCGCCTCGGATATCTACAAGCCCTTCGGCTACGTGTTGTGGCGCCTGGGCTCGGAAGATCCTTCGGTGTGGTCGGTGCTGGGGCGCCCGTACGGCGCGCCGGTGCCCGACGGCCTGCGCACCATCGACGGCGGTCAGGACGTGGACTTCCGCGGCCAGGGCGAAATCCTGCGCGTGGCGGCGGTGCCGGCACAGGGCAAGCGCACCCTGGAGATTGATCCCGACAGCGGCGATATCGTCGACCAGACCTATACCGCGATGCCGATGTCCTACGTCATCCAGCGCTTCGGCGCGGTGCCGAACAAGATCGCGTTGACCTTCGACGACGGCCCCGACCGGCGCTGGACGCCCGCCATCCTCGACATCCTCAAGGCCAAGGGCGTGCGCGCCACCTTCTTCGTCATCGGCGAGAACGCGGGCTCCAGCCCGGAGCTGGTGCGCCGCGAAGTCGCCGAAGGGCACGACGTCGGCAACCATACCTTCACCCATCCTAACCTCTCGGTGGTGCCGGAGCAGCTGGAGCGGCTGGAGCTTGATACCACGCGCAAGCTGTTCGAATCCATCACCGGCCGCTCCATGCGCCTGTTCCGGCCGCCTTATCTCGGCGATGCCGACCCGACCTCGCTCGACCAGATCGACGCGGTCCGCGTGGCACAGAACATGGGATTCGTGACGGTGGGTCTGCGCATCGATCCGGACGACTGGATGCAGCCGGGCGTGCAGAACATCATCGACCAGACGCTGCTGCAGATCCAGAGCACGGATGAAGACGTGCGCGGGCAGATCGTGCTGCTGCACGATTCGGGCGGCGACCGTTCGCAGACCGTCGCGGCGCTGCCGGTCATCATCGACGCCCTGCGCGCCAGGAACTACGAACTGGTGCCGGTATCCGAGCTTGCCGGTCTCACGCCCGAGCAGGTGATGCCGCCGCTGCCCGTAGGCTCCGTGCTGCCCAGGATGGCGCGCCCGGTATTCCTGACCCTCGGCCAGTTCGGCCAGGTCATGCACGCCCTGTTCCTGACCGCCATTGCGCTCGGCCTGGCGCGGGTGGTGTTTCTCTGCATCCTCGGCCTGATCCACAAGTGGCGGGAGCTGCGCCAGGTGCCGCCGGTATTGCCGGCGGATCCCCCGCTGATCTCGGTCCTGATCCCGGCGCACAACGAAGCGCGGGTCATCGTCGCCTCGATCCAGCGCATCCTGCGCAGCAGCTATCCGCGCATCGAGGTGATCGTCATCGACGACGGCTCCGACGACGACACCGGCGCGGTCGTTTCGAAGAATTTCCCCGCCTCCGACGCCGTCACCGTGATCAGCATCGCCAACGGCGGCAAGGCCAAGGCCCTGAACGTCGGCCTGGGCCTGGCGCGCGGCAGCGTCATCGTCGCGCTCGACGCGGACACCCAGTTCGAGCCGGAGACCATCAGCAGTCTGGCCCGCTGGTTCGCCGAGCCGAAGGTCGGCGCCGTCGCCGGCAA
>JAQGNS010000142.1 GCA_028291705.1 Nevskia sp. | reverse complement strand
TGCGTGCCATGTGTGCCAAGGGTTTTTGTTGGCACGCATGGTGAGGGGCTGCGCGAATGACTCAATGTCATTCGCGTGGCACCGAACGCCCGGCCATGGATGGCCGGGCCGGGGTGGGAAATCTGCCTAGGTCTCGCCAGGGATGGCCATTGCGAGTCCGCGCATGGCTCCTCCCTCGATACAAATCGCTTCGCGATTCACTCGGGACATTCGGAAAAGCACACCCGCTGCGCGGGCACTCGGGGCGAACGGGGTTCAGAGAAGGTTCAGGTGAAAGCAGCCCCTCACCCCGGCCCTCTCCCCATGTTCATGGGGAGAGGGAGACAAGAGCCCGGATGACGTTTAGGCCCTTTCCCGTCACACCCCTCTGCGGTTAGCGTGTCCCCCTCCAGGAAAACAGCCATGTCCAATAACAATCTCCTCGCTCAGCCCCTAAGCCTGCCCTGCGGCGCCACGCTCCCCAACCGCATCTGCAAGGCGGCAATGACCGAGGGCATCGCCGACGCGCAGCTGCGCGCTACGAACCAGCATGTGCGGCTCTACCGCAGCTGGGCCGAAGGCGGCGCGGGGCTGCTGGTCAGCGGCAATGTGATGATCGACCGCCGCGTGCTGGAGCGGCCGGGCAATGTGGCGCTCGATCCGGCGAAGCCGGACGCCGAAGCGATGACGCGCCTGCGCAACTGGGCGAAGGCGGGCACCAGCAACGGCAATCACCTGTGGATGCAGATCAATCATGCCGGCCGGCAATCGCCCTGGTACGTGACGGGGCAGCCTCTGGCGCCGTCCGAGGTGCAGCTGAACCTGATGGCGAACTATCGCCGGCCGCGCGCGCTGCGCGAGGAAGAGATCCTGGACTTCATCCAGCGCTACGCCAACGTGGCGCGCACGGCCCGCGAAGCGGGCTTCACCGGCGTGCAGGTGCACGGCGCGCACGGCTACCTGATCAGCTCCTTCCTGTCGCCGGTGACCAATCGCCGTAGCGATGCCTGGGGCGGCAGCCTGGAGAACCGCGCGCGCTTCCTGCTGGAAGCGGTGAAGGCGACGCGCGCAGCGGTGGGCCCGGACTTCCCGGTGGGGCTGAAGCTCAACTCGGCCGACTTCCAGAAGGGCGGCTTCAGCAGCGAGGAATGCCTGCAGGTGGTGCAGTGGCTCAACGGCAGCGGTCTCGACCTGCTGGAGATTTCCGGCGGCACTTACGAACAACCGCGCCTGCTCGGCTACACCGGCGAGGCGTCCACCGCGGTCGATGCGACGCAGGCTTCGGTGACGAGCAGCAGCACGCAGCGGCGCGAAGCCTATTTCCTGGAATACGCCGTGGCGATCCGCAAGGTGGCGAAAATGCCGCTGATGGTGACCGGCGGCTTCCGTACCCGCGCCGGCATGGAGCAGGCGCTGGCCGAAGGCTCGGTGGACGTGATCGGCCTGGGACGGCCGCTGTGCACCGATGCGGAGGTGCCGAAACGGCTGCTGGCCGGCAGCGATGCGAAGCTGCCCGACTACGAACACCACCTCAGGCTCGGCAACGGCGTGTTCGCGCCGACCACCAAGGTGTTCCTGTTCAAGCTGGTCAATCTGCTGGGACAGCAGGGCTGGTACTACCAGCAGATCGCACGCATGGGGGATGGCCTGAAGCCGGTGCTGGAGCGCGGGGTCTTCAGCGCGTTCGTGCGCTACCTGTGGGATGAGTACACGAGGGCGTGGCGCATGAGAAGGGCGCGGGCAGCGTTGCGGAGCTGAGGATTTTTTAACCTGCCGACTCGCTTCAACGAAAATCGTAAGCCAGGCTCAGGCTCGCCGCGTATTGCCACTTCTCGTCGACGGTCGGGCTGTTGCCGGCCTGCCCGAGCAGGGTGGTGGCGGCGAACACGCCGTCGAGGAACCAGTGCTGGGCGAAGATGTAGGTCATGTTGGTGCCGACGCCGACGGACTTGAGACCGCCGCCGGGCGTATACAGCGGCAGGTGGGTATTCTCCGACACCTGCTCGTTCACGCCGAAGGCGTGCTTCATGTAGTTGGTGTCGGCGATGGTCACCGAGGCGCCGGCGAAGACGAAGAACTTCTTGTTGCCCGCCACCGGCATGTAGACGCTGGCGTCGCCGATCCAGCCGCCGACGCCGCCGAGGTTGTGGCGGATGTCGCCGCGCACGATCACCGGGAAGATGACGTATTCGGCGAACAGCTTGGGCGCCGCCGAGGGCGACAGGTTGGTGCGGCCGCGCAGGCGATAGTAGGTGCCTTCGTTGCGGCCGAGGTCGTAGGTCAGGGCCAGGCCGGCGCGGTAGTCGCGGCCGCGCAGCAGGTTGACGCCGAGGCCTTCGCCGGTGGAGAAGAAGGCGAGGTCGCGGTAGCGGATGTCGATGGTGGGACCGGGCTCGAAGTAGTAGTTGTCCGAGCCTTCGAAGCGCGGCAGGAACTCGCCACCGAAGCCGATGATCTTCTCCCAGTGCGGCGGATCGGGGTCGAAGCGCTTTTTCAGGGCGATACCGGCGGAGTACTGCCATTCGCCGAGCGGGCTGGGGGTCTGCGCCTGCGCCGTGCCGATGGCGGCGACGCACAAACTGCCTGTGATGATGAAGCGGATCAGAACAGCGCCCAGTGATCGCCCAAGCTGCATTCCCGGCTCCGTGGCTCGAGGGTTATGCGGCTAGGCTACCGCGTTATGCGCCACAGGTGGAAACAAAAGTTGTTACGGAAAATTGATATGGAGCTAGTTGAGGACGCGCGGCACGGCCAGGCGGAAGGGATCGATCATGGCGTCGAAGGCCTCGCCCTGTTCGGTCACCATCTGGAAACTGCCGTGCATGGTGCCCACCGGCGTATTGAGCGGGCAGCCGCTGGTGTACTGGAACTGTTCGCCGGGCTTGAGGGTGGGCTGGTAGCCGACCACGCCGGGGCCGCGCACTTCCTCGGTCTTGCCTTCGCCGCTGGTGATGATCCAGTGGCGCGAACGCAGCTGCACCGTCGCTTCGCTCTCGTTGCGGATGGTGACGTGGTAGGCGAACAGCCAGGACTGGCTCTCCGGCTCGGACTGGTCCGGCACGTAGCGCGGCTCCACCGTGATGCGCACGCCGCGTGTGACCGTATTGCTCACCGGATATTGCCCCTGGGTCCACTATTGATTTGGCCGCTCACATGAAGCCCGCCTGTAGTTGCGCCGCTTCGCTCATCATCTCACGGGTCCAGGGCGGATCGAACACCAGCTCGACCTCGGCCTCGCGCACGCCGGGAATCTGCAGCACCTTGCTCTTGATGTCGGCCACCAGCACGTCGCCCATGCCGCAGCCGGGGGCGGTGAGGGTCATGATGATGCGCACGCGCCAGCCGCCTTCTTCAGCGGGTTCCAGGCGGCACTCGTAGATCAGGCCCAGCTCGACCACGTCGATGGGGATTTCCGGGTCGTAGCAGGTCTTCATCTGCTGCCAGACGGCCTGTTCCACCTCGTCCTCGCTGGCGTCGGGGGCGATGTCCGGCACGCCGGCGGGCGTCTTGCCGATGGCGTCGGCGTCCTTGCCCTCGATGCGGAACAGGTGGCCCTGCATCTGCAGGGTATAGCTGCCGCCCAGGGCCTGGGTGATGCTGGCCTCGGCGCCTTCGGGCAGTTCGACGCGGGTGCCGGCGGGAATGAGCACGCCGACCACATCGCGACTGAGAGTGACGGTTTCGTAAGACATGCTGGGGAACTGGGGGCGGGGGAGCCGCGATTAAAGACCAATCTGGTCCGGTATTTTAACGCCTGCCGCGAATCGGCGCAGGGCGGTTGTGGGAACCGTCCTTTCGATGCAGGATGTGGACCTCTACAACGACCGGGATGTCGCCCCATGAATGCATCGCTTGCATCGCTCAAATCCGCCGTGGCGCTGTGCCTGCTGTGCGTCGGCGCCGTGCAGGCCGACCCGCACGAACGGGCGCCGGAACGGCGCGCGGTAACGGTGAGCGGGCAGGGCGAGGTCAGCGCCGCGCCGGATCGCGCGCGGTTGAGCATGGCGGTGGAGGAGACCAGCCCGGACCTGAAAGCGGCCCAGACCAAGGTCAACGGCGTGGTGCGCACCTATCTGGCGCAGGCCAAGGCCCTGGGCGCGAAGGATGAGGACATTTCCACCGCCGGCCTGAGCATCAACGCCGAATACGACTATTCCAACCCCAAGGGCGGCCGCAAGTTCCTCGGCTACCACGTCACCCGCAGCATCGAGGTGGTGGTGCGCGACCTGGACAAGATCGGCGACTACCTGCAGCGCGCCACCGACGCCGGCATCAACAACGTCTCCAATCCGCAGCTCGAATCGTCCAAGGCCGACGAGCTGCAGCGCCAGGCGCTGGCCAAGGCGGCGCTGGACGCCCAGGCCAAGGCCCGCGTGCTGGCCGACACCCTGGGCGTGAAGCTGGGCGCGGTGCACACCATCAGTGCCAGTGCCGAGGCCGCACCGCCGCCCGGGCCGCAGCCGCGCATGATGATGATGGCCAAGGCCGCGGATGCCGGCGGCAACGACCAGATGGGCTTCGCCGCCGGCGAAATCCGCTTCACCACCAGCCTGGTGGCGGAGTTCGACCTGGGCACGCCCTGAGCGAATACTGGAGCCCGGGACAAGACCGCGCGTGCGAAGTTCACGGATTGATGGGATAATTCCGCACTTTCCTCCCTCAACGGGATAGAAAGTGCCGCAGAACCCGCCGTCAGCCCACCCTTTGGTCGGCATCATCATGGGCTCCCGCTCCGATTGGGAGACGATGGCGCACGCCGCACGCACGCTCGATAAGCTGGGAGTGGCGTACGAAACGCGGGTGGTTTCCGCGCACCGCACTCCCGATCTGCTGTTCGAATACGTCGGCGCCGCCGCCGGGCGCGGCATCCAGGTGATCATCGCCGGCGCGGGCGGCGCGGCGCACCTGCCGGGCATGGCGGCGTCGAAGACGCGCCTGCCGGTGCTGGGCGTGCCGGTGCAGTCGAAAGCGCTGAGCGGGATGGACTCGCTGCTGTCGATCGTGCAGATGCCGGCCGGTATCCCAGTAGGGACCCTGGCCATCGGCAACGCCGGCGCCACCAACGCGGCCCTGCTGGCCTGCTCGATCCTGGCCCTCGGCGACGCCGGGCTGGCCGCACGCCTCGACCACTTCCGCGCCGCGCAGACGGCGCAGGTGCTCGAGCATCCCGACCCCAGCGTCCCGACGTAACCAAAAAAAGCAGCCCACTCATCGTGAAGATCGGCATCCTTGGCGCCGGCCAGCTCGGCCGCATGCTGGCATTGGCCGGCTATCCACTCGGCTTCGAGTTCGCTTTCCTCGACCCGGCCAGCGAGGCCTGCGCCGCGCCGCTGGGCGAGCACCTGCGCGCGGATTATCTCGACCTGGCGGCGCTGGAGAAATTCTGCGCGGGCATCGACCTCGCCACTTTCGAGTTCGAGAATGTGCCGCAGCAGGCAGCCGAGTTCGTCGCCGCGCGGGTGCGGCTGTTCCCGGCGCCGCGTGCGCTGACCTCCGGCCAGGACCGGCTCAGCGAGAAGCAGATGTTCGTCGCGTTGGGCATCCCGGTGCCGAAGTTCGCCGCGGTCAGCTCGCGCGTCGGCCTGGAGACGGCGGCGCAGCACACCGGCCTGCCGGCGGTGCTGAAGACCCGCCGCATGGGCTATGACGGCAAGGGCCAGTACGTGCTGCGCAGCGCCGCCGATTTCGACGCCGCCTGGGCCCAACTCGGCGCGCAGCAGCTGATCCTCGAATCCTTCGTGCCATTCGAGCGCGAGGTGTCCTGCCTGGCGGTACGCGGCCGCGACGGCGAGGTGAAGTTCTACCCGCTGGTGCAGAACGTGCACCGCAGCGGCATCCTGCGCACCGCGCGGCCGCGCAACGGCGATCCCTTGCAGGCGCTGGGCGAGGACTACGCGCAGCGCATCCTGCAACACCTGGACTATGTCGGCGTGCTGGCCTTCGAGTTCTTCGTCGCCGACGGCGGCCTGCTCGCCAACGAGATCGCGCCGCGCGTGCACAACTCCGGCCACTGGAGCATCGAGGGCGCGGAGTGCTCGCAGTTCGAGAACCACCTGCGCGCCATCGCCGGCCTGCCGCTGGGCAGCACCGCGCTGCGCGGTGAGTCGCTGATGGTCAACTTCATCGGCAGCGCGCCGGCGCTCGATGCCATGGCCGCGCTGGAAGGCGTGCATGTGCACCTCTACGGCAAGCAGCCCAAGCCGCACCGCAAGATCGGCCACGCCACCATCACCGCGCCGGACAGCGCCACGCTGGACGCGCGGCTGCGCCGGCTCGAACCCCTGCTCGACCAGGACGGCTGACCCCCCAAAGCAGGGGCAGTGCGGTGGATATCGCGCTCCTGCCGCCGAAAATGCGCTAGGTTCCGTACGGGGATTCCGGACCGGCGGCGCGTTTTCACTCAGCTGCGCTTAAGGTTCGGTCTTGTACTTTGTGACCCAGCGCCATGCCACCGTATGGCGCGGAACCGCAAGCCGCTGCCAAAGGGGAGCCAGTCATGTCCGCAAACCATCCGATTCGATCCAGTTCAGCGATCCTGAGCAGCCACAAGGCGCTGCTGCGCGCGGCGATCTTCGGCCTGGCCCTGCCGCTCGTGGCCTGCGTGGTGCCCGATGGCGGCTATGACCAGCCGCAGCAGCCGTATCCCTATCCGCCGCCGCAGCCCGTCTATACCCAGGATCCGTCGCAGCCCCAACCCTACCCACAGCCGCAGGATGGTTCCTACGACACGTCCTACGACGCCACCGCGAACGAGCCGCCGCCGCCGCTGCCGGTCTATGAGCAGCCGGAATGCCCGGGGCCCGGTTACATCTGGACGCCCGGCTACTGGGGCTACAACGGCGGCTATTACTGGGTGCCCGGCACCTGGGTGGAACCGCCGCAGCCGGACGTGTACTGGACCCCGGGCTACTGGGGCTGGGCCGGCAGCGTTTACGCCTTCCATGGCGGCTACTGGGGCCCGCAGGTCGGCTATTACGGCGGCGTGAATTACGGCCACGGCTATGAAGGCCACGGCTACGAGGGCGGCCGCTGGGATCGCGGACAGTTCCAGTACAACCGCGCCGTGAACAACATCAACGTGGAACGCGTCCACAACACCTACAACAGCACCGTGATCAACAACGTCACGGTCAACAACACCAGCTACAACGGCGGCCCCGGCGGCACCCGCGACCGGCCCGACGCACAGGACCGCGGCAATCAGCAGCGCTTCCGCCCGACGCAGGAGCAGATGCAGCACCAGAACGCCGCGAGCGGTAACCATTCGATGTACGTGTCGGAGAACCGCGGCCAGCCGCCGGTCGGCGCGATCCAGCGGCCGGGCATGTTCGGCAACCGCACGCCGGTCCAGGTTCCGGTCAACAACGCGCCCGGGCAGAGGCCGCAGGAGCAGGTGCGGCAACAACAAGACCAGCAACGCCAGCAGGAACAGCAGCGCTTCGACCAGCAGCGGCAGCAGCAGGACCAGCAACGCCAGCAGGAACAACAGCGCTTCGATCAGCAGCGGCAGCAGCAGGATCAGTTGCGCCAGCAGGCCGACCAGCAGCGCAACAGCGAGCAGCAGCGTCTGCAGGACCAGCAACGCCAGATGCAGCAACAACAGCAGAACCAGCAGCGGCAACAGCAAGACCAGTTGCGGCAGCAACAGGATCAGCTACGGCAGAATCAGCAGCAACGCCAGGATCAGTTGCGTCAGCAGCAGGGCCAGCTGCAACAGCAAAACCAGCAGCGGCAGGAACAGTTCCGCCAGCAACAGCAGCAACAGAATCCGCAGCAGCAATTCCACCGCGAGCCGGGGAACACGCCGCCGACCGTGCCGCAGCGTCCGAGCAGTGCGCAGCCACAGCCGCAGCGCGCCAATCCGCCGCCGGCGCACACGCAGCATGAGGACGTGCGGCCCAAGCCGCAGTGAGTTTCGAAGCGTAGTTTGCAACGGCAGCGATGAGCGCCCGGGAGGCGCGTTGCGCTACCCGGGCGCCGTCACATTGAGTGGTGATGTATCACGGCGAATGTCAGGCGTTCGCCGTGATGCGGCTCAGGTCTTCTTCAGCGCCGCGTTCACTTCCTTCCACAAATCCCGGTAGGCCTCCGCGGCGTAGCCGTAGGATTCGAACACTTCCAGCGGCGCGCGATGCTCACCCATGCGCTCCACCGCCGAG
Organism: Nevskia sp.; assembly: GCA_028291705.1. GTDB lineage: Bacteria > Pseudomonadota > Gammaproteobacteria > Nevskiales > Nevskiaceae > Nevskia. The sequence goes on along the minus strand of JAQGNS010000142.1, from coordinate 4,058 downwards.
GCGTATGGAATCACCGTCTTGCACACGTCCTTGATCATCTTCGGCGGCTGCTCGATCAGCATGCGGTGCAGCAGGCGGCGCCGGTCGGCCATCGAGTAGAACGGCTTCAGCGTATTGCGCGGATAGCCTTCCGCCTCGTAGTAGTCGATCACCGTTTTCAGCGCGCGCAGCGACAGGTGCGTCGGCACCGTCGGCACCAGCACCAGGTCGGCGGCGGTGAAGACGTTGTCGGCCAGGTGCGACAGGCTGGGCGGGCAGTCGAGCACCACCAGGTCGTAGCGGCGGCTCACCGGCTTCAGTCTTTGCAGCAGCGCGTCGCGCACGCCGTCCTTACGCAACCAGGTATCGAGGTGGCGCGTATGCAGATCCGCCGGCAGCAGGTGCAGCTTGTCGTAGGCGGTGCTCTGGATCTGGCCTTCGATGTCGGCCCCGGCGCGCCACAGCGACTTGTCCGGGATCTCCTCGGTATTGGCCTGAAGGTACCAGCTGGCGGCGCCCTGGGGATCGAGATCCCACAGCAGGGTGCGCAGTCCGGATTGCGAAGCCAGGTAGGCCAGGTTGACCGAGGCGGCCGTCTTGCCGACGCCGCCCTTGAGGTTGTAGACCGCCAGAATCTTCATGCGCGCGCCTCCCCATGAGGCCCCTTTTGATGGGACCTTGCACCATGCACGGCCAATCCGGATCCGCCCACCCGGATGGATGGGCCCCAATCAGCGATACGCTGAATTTAGAACAATTTCACGGACTTGGCACAGGCAGCCGGTGGATGGCCGCATTCCGCGCAGCCTTTGCGGCTGCACGGAAGATGATTTAGTCTTTTTAAATCAAAGACTTGATCAGATGTCGAGATTGCTGACCAGCAGCGAGTTGCGCTCGATGAATTCGCGGCGCGGTTCCACGTCCTCGCCCATCAGCGTGGTGAAGATCTGGTCGGCGGCGACCACGTCTTCCACCTGCACCCGCACCAGGCGGCGGATCGCCGGGTCCAGCGTGGTTTCCCACAACTGGCCGGGGTTCATCTCGCCCAGGCCCTTGTAGCGTTGGATGTTGAGGCCGCGGCGGGTTTCGCTGAGCAGCCAGTCGAAGACCTGCTCGAACGTGCTCACCGACTGGGTGCGTTCGCCGCGGCCGATGGCGGCGCCTTCGCCAAGCAGTGTTCTGGTCTGCTCGTTGAAGCGCACCATCTGCTGGTAGTCGACGCTGGCGAAGAAGTCCTCGCCGAAGCTGTACTGGTACTCCAGGCCGTGCAGGCGGCGCTCGATGCCGAGCAGCGGCCCGCTTTCGCCGATGGCGCCCTTGACCTTGTAACGCGAGGCGCTGTGGCCGTCGTTGAGCGCGGCGACGAAGGCGGCGACCCAGGTTTCCAGGGCGGCGGCTTCGGTCGGCACCGGGGCCATCTTGCGCAGCTGCTGCAGCAGGTCGACCTCGTAGTGGCGCGTCAGGCGCTCGACCACGCTGTTCAGGTGCGAGTAGTCGCGCACCAGGTGCGACAGCGCCGCCTGGGTCAGCGGCTCCTGGCCGGCGGCCGGGATCAGCACCCCGTCGTCGAGGGCGGCGCGCAGCTGCCACTCCTCCATCTCGCGGTCGTCCTTGATGTAGGTTTCCTGCTTGCCGGCTTTCAGCTTGTACAGCGGCGGCTGGGCGATGTAGACATGGCCGCGTTCGACCAGGCTGTACATGTGGCGGTAGAAGAAGGTCAGCAGCAGGGTGCGGATGTGCGCGCCGTCCACGTCCGCATCGGTCATGATGATGATGCGATGGTAGCGCAGGTTTTCCGGCTTCATGTCGTCGCGGCCGATGCCGCAGCCCAGCGCGGTGATCAGGTTGCCGACCTCCTGCGAGGACAGCATCTTTTCCAGCCGCGCCTTCTCGACGTTGAGGATCTTGCCCTTCAGCGGCAGGATCGCCTGGAAACGGCGGTCGCGGCCCTGCTTGGCCGAGCCGCCGGCGGAGTCACCCTCGACCAGGAAGATCTCGGACTGCGCCGGATCCTTCTCCTGGCAGTCGGCCAGCTTGCCCGGCAGGCCGGCGATGTCCAGCACGCTCTTGCGCCGGTTCAGCTCCTTGGCCTTGCGCGCGGCTTCGCGGGCGCGGGCGGCGTCCACCACCTTGGCGCCGATCACCTTGGCTTCACGCGGGCGTTCGAGCAGGAATTCCTTGAGCTTCTCCACGATGAGCTGCTCGACCGCCACTTTGACCTCGGAGGAGACCAGCTTTTCCTTGGTCTGCGAGGAGAACTTGGGATCGCGCACCTTCACCGACAGCACCGCGATGAGACCCTCGCGCGCATCGTCGCCGATCGGCTCGACCTTTTCCTTCTTGGCCATGCCCTCGCCTTCGAGGTAATCGTTCATGGTGCGGGTCAGCGCGTTGCGGAACCCGGTGAGATGGGTGCCGCCGTCCTTCTGCGGGATGTTGTTGGTGAAGCAGAACACGCCTTCCTGGTAGGAATCGTTCCATTGCAGGGCGGCTTCGACGCCGATGCCGTCCTTCTCCGCGTTGACGTAGATGATGGTCTCGTGCAGCGGCGCCTTGTTCTTGTTGAGGTACTCGACGAAGGCGCGGATGCCGCCGTGATACTCGTAGACGTCCTCGCGGACCGTGGCTTCCTCGCGCAGCACGATGCGCACGCCGGAATTGAGGAAGGACAGCTCGCGCAGGCGGCGTGCCAGGATGTCGTAGTGGAATTCGGTCTGGGTGAAGATCTTGTGGCTGGGGTAGAAGCGCACCATGGTGCCGCGCTTGGTGGTCTCGCCCTGCTCCGCCAGCGGCGCCTGGGGTTCGCCCATGCGGTATTCCTGGTGGTAGTGGCGGCCGTTGCGGTAGATGTCGAGCAGCAGCAGCTCCGACAGCGCATTCACCACCGACACGCCGACGCCGTGCAGGCCGCCGGAAACCTTGTAGCCGCTGCCGCCGAACTTACCGCCGGCATGCAGGATGGTCATGATCACTTCCGCCGCCGAACGACCCTCTTCCTCCATGATGTCGACCGGGATGCCGCGGCCGTTGTCGTTCACGGAGACGCTGTTGTCGGCGTGCAGGATCACCTGCACCTCGGTGCAGTAACCGGCGAGCGCCTCGTCGATGGCGTTGTCCACCACCTCGAAGACCATGTGGTGCAGGCCGGTGCCGTCATCGGTATCGCCGATGTACATGCCCGGTCTCTGACGGACCGCGTCCAGGCCCTTGAGGACCTTGATGCTGCTGGCGTTATAGGTGGTGTCGTCGTTCGGGGGAGTGTTCATCGTCTGGTTCTGTTCTGACTCGCTATTTTACCCGTTTGCCAGAGCTCGCAGGAGGCCATGTTCCACGTGGAACATGTGGGCATCGGGGGTGTTTTTCAGCGGACCGGTGAGTTCCAGCGCGGTCACGAACTTCTGACCGGGATAGGCCAGCAATATCTTCAGTAGACGCGTTTGGAACTCGGAAGACAACTCGGCCGAGAAATCGTCGAGCAGCAGCACCGGCACCCGGCCGCCCCGCTCCGCCACGATCCAGCACTGCGCCAGGATGAAGGCCGCCACCAGCAGTTTCTGCTGGCCGCGGCTGATGCGGCCCTTCACCGATCTGGCGGGGCCGCCCTCGCCATCCGCCTGGCTGTCGCCCATGTGGCTGGTATAGAAGCCCAGTTCGGCGCGCTGCGGCCCGCTCATGGTCAGGCCATGGCGCCGATCCCGCTCCAGGCTCGCTTCCAGCACTTCCAGGTAACCGCGGTCCGCGTCCCAGCCCTGGCTGTAACGTAGTTGCCAGTGCTCGCCAGGTAGCAACTCCGCCAGCAAAGCCTGACTGCGCGACTCCACTTCCAGGGCGTGGGCCCGGCGTAGGGCGCTCAATTGTTCGGCGGATTCCGCCAGTTCCCGGTTCCAGGGCGCCAGCATGGCCACCGAGCCGCCTTCGCGCAGCATGGCATTACGCTGGCGCAGGGCGCGCCGTGCCCGCTTCCAGGTCGGCATGAATCGATGTTCCACGTGGAACACACCCCAGTCGAGGAAGCGGCGGCGGATGCCCGGCCCCTCCTCCAGCATCCGGTGCATGCCCGGATCGAGGATCTGCAAGGG